>JAHDVQ010000139.1:8129-9927 GCA_023384595.1 Vicinamibacteraceae bacterium
AACATCACCGTGTTCATGGCGTTGGGGGGCGCCAAGCGGCGCGCGCGTCGCTGGGCGACGCCGCTGGCCGCGATGCTGCGCTGGCCCGGCGCCGCGTGGCTCGCGCGCAAGGTGATCGGACTCGGCCCGGCGGGGCCGGACGAAACCGACCGCGCGCGCGGATCGTGCCTGCTGTGGGGACGTGCCGCCGACGGCGACGGACGTGAAGTGGTGTCGCGCATGCGCACCCCGGAAGGCTATGCCTTCACCGTCACGACGGCGCTGTGGGCGGCCGAGCGGGTCATGGCCGGAGACGTGACGCCGGGATTTCACACGCCGTCCACCGCGTTCGGCGCCGACGTCGCGCTCGAGTTCGCCGGCGTGGAGCGCCAGGACGTTTCAGGCAAGGCCTCCGAGGCGCGATGACACGTCCTACTCGATAGGCCGGATGCGCAGATACCGCGCGTGGAGAATCTCGTACCCGCCGTAGGCGATGAGCCCGGCGGCGGTCACGCCGAGCAGCCAGACGCCGAGGTCGCCGGGCAGGCCGGCGAGCGTGCGCAGCGACGAGGCGGTGCCATCCACCTCGGACGGGTTCTCGGTGAAGCCGGCCGAGACCACCGTCCACCCGAGCAGCGCGAGGACGACGGCGCGTGCGGCCACGCCGAAGCGGCTGAAGCCCACGGCCCATTCCCCGGCTTCGCGGCGCATGCTCGCGACGTCGAGGTTCCGCTCGAGGCGGCACCGGACGGCGTTGTAGGCCTGGTGCACCGCGAAGGCGACGAGGCCCAGCCCCGCGAGCACGACGAGCCAGTCGCCGAGGGGCCACTCCATGAACTCCGCGATGACCTCGCGCTCGGTATCGCCGTCCGAGGCCCGCAGGCCGCGATGCAGGCGGAACGCCTGCCATCCGACTGCCGCATAGACCAGGCCGCGCAACACGAACCCGGTGCGGACGACTCGGCCGCGCCAGTCGCGGCCGCGGCGGTCGGGATCGAAGACCCCCTGAAGGATTCGCCAGACCGCGTAGCCCAGCAGACCGATAGCGGCCACCAGCAGGAACTGGCGGCCGAACGGCTCACCGAGGAACGTCGTCAGCGCGTCGCGCGTCGAGATGACGCGGCCGCCGGCGGTGAAGGCGACCTCGAAGGCGAGCACGCCGACGATGACGTAGAGCAACCCCTTGACGAGGAAGCCCAGGCGGGCGAGCCACTCGAGGGCACCAAAGGCGGTCATGCCTCATGCTACGCCCGAACGTCCGGTCTCACCGAGCCCGGAGCTGAAATCGCCGGGTACACCCATTGCAGCCGATTCGATACCAAGCGTCTGTCACAGGAGTCGTTGATGAACCAGTCATCTCAGCCACACGCCCGGGCATCGGAGCCGCAGGGGCGTACGCTTCCCGATCAGCAGTTCGTGGACCTCGTCCGTTACGTCGTCAGGAATGACCTCGTTGCCACGCCCAGGGAATTCGAATCGAAGCAGGAAGACCTCGCCGAACGACACGACGTGGAGCCGCCGGGGATCGCGCGCTTCGTGCAGAACAGTCACGCCGTGGTCGTGCAGGGCGCGGGCTACACCGAGGAAGACCTGAAAGCCGCCGAGGCGATCTGGCAGTACGGCGTGCGGCAGGACGAGTTCCAGCAGAAGCTCGTGGCCAAAGCCGACGAGATCAACCGGCAACTGAACATCCGGCCCGACCTGCTGAAGTTCGAGCTGCGCATGCACGGCGGGCCGCCGGCCGAGCCCTGAGTCATGCGCGCGGGTGAGTAGCGGGACCCGACGGCGGGATGTCGTCGAATCGAACTCCGCCAATCCG
>JAHDVQ010000140.1:0-1612 GCA_023384595.1 Vicinamibacteraceae bacterium
CCACCCGAGCAACAGCAATGTCCGCAAGGTTGCCAGACCTCACAGGCACAGACCTTCACGCCGTCGCACGTCACGCAGCATTCCGAGCACGGGCCGTCTGGCGTCGCCTGGGCACTGGCCGGCGCCGGCTGGCTCCCCGGCGCGCCAGGCCAACCAGCGGGGAGGGGAGGCAAAGCCGCAGGATCGAGCAAGGTCACCTCCAGGCTCAGCAACGTCGTCGCGAAGCGGAGTGGCTGACCCACCACGAGCGAGAGCCGCTCGACCTGCCGGATGCGCTCGGCGCCGGATCCTTCGGTCATGATCTCGAACAGGTAGACATTGGCGCCCTCGGGCGTGAGCTTCGGCGTCAGGCCGACGGTGACCTCCTGGAACGTGATGCGCGCCATCTCGCCGTTGAAGACCTTGACGCGCAGCGGCGCGCCATCCACGCGCAGATCGAGAAACACGGGGTGGTCCGAGATGCGGACCGTGTGTGCCTGCTGTGCCGCCGCCGGCGGACCGGCAAGGGCGCCGAGCAGCGCGGCAAGACCGAGCGTCGCCAATCGAGTGTGCATCGCATTCCTCCAAGGCCATCCGCGAGACCGGCGGACCGTTGTCGCCCCGTCCATGACGAGAAGAGGTCCCGGTGCGAAGTCGCCTGATGAGGAGTGTCGGGACGCGCCGGCAAGCGCGCAAGCGACAGGAAACGCCAGGAAGGGTCAGGATGCGCAGAGGGGAACGTGACGCTTCGTGTCGCTTCGTGACGCGGCTTCTGAGTGCCCGCGTCAGGGGCGGGCCGGTCCCGCGTCGGCAGAGTCCCACTCGATGTCGAGTTCAGCGCCCTCGACGCTGAGGTGTGCGGGCCGTCCGGGGACCAGCCGCACCTGCGTCAGCGGCTGAATCGAGCCGCCGGCCACCGACCGGCGCCCGATATCCAGCAGGAGGCCATTCGTACGAGTCACGGGCCGCAGCGTCAGCGCCAGGCCCGGCGCCACGATCGCCTCGCCGTGCGCGCCATCCGGCAGCTCCAGGTGGATCGGCGATCCCTTCGCGGGGCGCACCGTGAGGTTCAACGCCTCGCCGGACAGCCCCGGCGTGCCGACCTCGTCGCTCCGCCACGTCCACGCAACGATGGCGATGGAGACGACCACGGCAGCGGCCGCGGCCAGCGAGACGACCCACCGGCGGCCGCGGCGGGCGGGCCCGGGAGTCGTGTCCTCGACCAACTGCGTCGCCGCCGGGTCGTCGATCGCCCGCTCCGGCGCGGTGTCATCGACCGACTCCTCCGACGGAGCCGGGTCCACCGCCGCCTGCTCGACACCCGGCCGTCCGGCCAGCCAGCGACGCAACTCGGAGGGATACGCGCGGACGACCGCACCCTTGGCGGCGCGCGTGCGATGCACGGGGAGCCCCAGCTCCCGCTCGAAGCGCTGCACCGTGCGCACCGAGGTGCCGAGAAACGCCGCGATGTCCTTCCATCCGGTGAGGGGTGTCTCGTCCATCACTTGGGCCTTGGACCTTGGGCCTTGGACCTTGGACCTTGGGCCTTGGGCGGCAAAGGCGGTCCGGCTGAAGCCGGACCCTACGCACCTGGAGTGCCGTCTGTCGTAGGGGCCGGCTTCAGCCGGCCCTG
>JAHDVQ010000140.1:1712-3940 GCA_023384595.1 Vicinamibacteraceae bacterium
GACCCTACGCACCTGGAGTGCCGTCTGTCGTAGGGGCCGGCTTCAGCCGGCCCTGGCAAGGCCGGGCCCTTCTCCGCTACTGCCTCGCCGAGGTCGGCGCGGGCTTCGTCGCTGCGCGCTCGAGGCCATGCCCCACCGGGAAGAGCCCCGGCAGCGTGATCGGCAGCTTCCCCGTGATCGGCGCCTCGCCCACGATCGCCTTCACCGCGGACCGCTCCGGCCGGCTGTAGAAATCGTAGGTGAGGAGCAGCGCCGGCAGTTCCGTCATGAACGTCGCCACGTAGGGATTCCCGAACGACACGACGACATACGGCGTGTTGGTCTGCGCCGTCTGCCGCGCCAGCTCGTTCAGCAGCCGCACGACCGGACCGGCCAGATCCATGCGCCCGCTGAAGGACGCCGTGCGCACGAACATCGAGACGACAATCGCGTCGTACTGCCGCGCCGTCGCGCGCACGAGTTCCAGCTCGGACGCGGTCGTGCGATCCGACAGCTCGATGGCCGTCACGCGCTCGTAGTGCTTGCGAAGCTCCGGAATGAACGTCGCGCTTGGCGCCGCGATGCCCCAGCCCGAGGGATAGTCGAGCACCGACAGGTACAGGATGTTCGCCTCCTTCGGCAGCGCGAGCGGCACGGCGTTGCGCTCGTCCTTGACGAGCGTGATGGCCTTCTGGCTCACCGCGTCGGCCACCGCCTGGTGCGCGCGGCCGCCGACCTTCGCGGGAATCGCGTTCAGATCGAGCATTCGCTCACGGTGCAGGCCGAGCGCCGCCTTCGCGCGCAGGATGCGCCGCACGCTCTCGTCGAGCCGCGCCTGGCTGATCCTCCCCTTCTCCACCGCCTCCTTGATCGCCGCAAACGCCGCCGCATCATCGGGCGAGTGGAGGATGACGTCGTTGCCGGCCTCGAACGCGCGCACCGCGGCCTCGCCGGGAGGCATCAGCTTCGTCACGCCCTGCATGCCCATCGAGTCGGTGTAGATGAGGCCCTTGAACCCCATCTCGCCGCGCAGGAACCCGCTCGTCGTCTTCTGACTGAGCGTCGTCGGCGTGTTCGGCGTGGGGTCGAGGGCGGGCAGCTCGATGTGCCCGGTCATCACGGCCTCGGCGCCGTCGGCAATGGCCGCGCGGAAGGGCGCGAGCTCGATCTGGTCGAGCCGCGCGCGATCGTGCTTGATGACGGGGAGGCCCAGGTGGCTGTCGACGTCCGTGTCGCCGTGCCCGGGGAAGTGCTTGAGCGTGGACCACACGCCCTGCTCGCGCATGCCGCGCGAGAACGCGTTGGCGAGCTTCGCGACGAGCGCCGGATCCTCGCCGTACGAGCGCGTGTTGATGACCGGGTTGCGCGCGTTGTTGTTGACGTCGACGACGGGCGCGAAGTTGACGGGGACGCCGATGGCGCGCGACTCGATGCCGGTGATGCGGCCGGCCTCGTAGGCGAGCTGCTCGTCGCCCGCCGCGCCAAAGGCCATCGCGCGCGGAAACGCCGTGCCCCCGCGGATGCGGAAGCCGATACCGCCCTCGAAGTCGCCGGTGTTGAGGAGCGGGATGGCCGACTTCGCCTGCAGGCGGTTGATGGTGGCCGCCGCCTCGAGCGGGTGGCCCAGCCGCACGCCGGCGTAGTTGCTGTTGAGGAGGACCGGCGGCACCGGATCGGACCCGCCGAAGACGTGGAAGCCGCCGACGTGGTACTGGGTGACGAGCTTCTCCAGTTCCTCGAACGCGTCGCTGTCGGCGCTGATGAACTCGGCCTGGAACGCGGGCACGAGCAGCTGCCCGACCTTCTGGTCGAGCGTCATCTTCCTGAAGGTCTGCTCGACCCAGCGCTCGGCATTCTTGTCGAGCGTGGGCGGCACCCCCTGGGCGGCGAGCGTCGCCAGAGTCGCCGTGGCGACGATGGCGGCAAGTGCGGCAGTGAGAACGGGACGGCGGCGGGTAGGAATCATGGCAGGCCTCACGGGGATCATACCGGCTTCCGGCGTCCGGCGTCCGGCATCAGGAAGGCCTCCGGCGTCCGGCGTCCGGCATCCGGAAGGCTTCCGGCGTCCGGCGTCCGGAGGGCTTATGGCCGAGCCGGTTCGCCGGACACGCCCGGAAGTCGGATGCCTGATGCCGGATGCCGGGTATAATTCCCCCGCAGCGCGTGAACGCCCGCCCCCCAGGCACCAGGGCCCTGACGCGCGTCGCCGCGGCAGCCGCCGCTCCTCGTCCGCAAACCGCACGGCGAAC
>JAHDVQ010000140.1:4040-7863 GCA_023384595.1 Vicinamibacteraceae bacterium
TGACGCGCGTCGCCGCGGCAGCCGCCGCTCCTCGTCCGCAAACCGCACGGCGAACGAATCCGTACTCTCTGTCCCGCCGCGGCCCTCGCACGGCTTTCTACGCCGCCCGACGGCCGCCCGCGAAAGGAGCGTCGTTCCATGGCGCTTGCGACCACTCCCCGCGTCCGCCCCGTGCTCCACACGCTGCCCACCGACGAGGCCCGGCAGATCATGTGGCGCCTCACCGAGCGGCTCGATCTCCAGATGCTCGTGCAGTCGGCGCGCACGGTGGCGCGCGGGCCGGTCGCGCGCCTGGTCGCCGACGGCGGCCGCAGCACCCACGAATGGGACGCGCCAAAAGCGTCGCTGCTCGAGGCGTTCGACGCCTCCGGCCTGACGCTCGTCTTCCTCGACCCCGCACACGGCGGCTTCATCGAGGGCCCGAAGAACATGGCGCTCGCGCTGGTGGCCTTCGAAATGGCCTGGGTGGACGCGGGCGCGGCCACGTGCAACCTCGCCGGGAACCTCGCGCTCTCGCCCATCCACGAGCGCGGCACGCCGGAGCAGCGCGACGCCTACCTCGCGCGCACGGCGCCGGGCGCGGCGGGCGGACAGATGCGCGGCGCCTTCTGCCTCACCGAGCCGCTGCCCTACGTGGGCGTGGAGACCGGCATGCTCTCGGGCAAGGTACGCGTCGTCGAGTGGCCCGAGGGCGGCGAGCCGGTGCTGCAGGTCGAGAAGCGCGGCCGCTTCATCACGAACATGGGCTTTGCCAACTTCGTGACGGCGGCCGTGGAATCGGGCGACCCGCGCGTCGACGGCAGCTGCATGATCGTCCTCGAAGAGGGCGACCCTGGCGTCTTCGATCGCGGCACCGCGACGCGGAAGCTCGTCCACCAGCTCTCGTCCACGTCGGATCCCATCTTCAACCTGCGCGTGCCGGCCAGCCGCATCATCGGTGGCTACACCGTGCGGGACGGCGTCATCGTGCCGAACTACGCGCACGGCGAGATCATCGAGGCGGTGTTCCGGCGCACTCGCGTCACCGTGGGCCTGATGACGTCGGCAAAGCTGCTGTCGGCGATCGAGCCGATCCTGCGCTACCACCGGGGCCGCTTCCGCGGCAGCGATCGGGTGGCGCCCGACTCGCCCCGCTACGAGCTGGGCCTCCAGCAGAAGGAAGACGCGCTGCATCGCCTCATCGACATCTGGGCGACGGGCGAGGCCAGCGCGTCGCTCGGCTTCGCCGCGGCGCGGCTCTTCGACGAGCTCGACCCGCTCGAGCGCCAGCGCGATGCGATGCTCGCCGAGCGCAAGGTCGCACCCGGGCGCGCGACGATGAAGGCGCTCGCGGCCGTGGGCAAGCAGGCCATCGAGTTGCTGACGCTGAAAGCCGCGCCGGCGGCCACGCGCGACGCCGCGCGCATCGCGGAACTCGAAGCCGACCCGCTGGTGCGCGTCGTCCGCCTCGACGCGCTCGCCAACGTGCTCTGCCCCGCCTGCAAGCTGTGGAACACGGGCGAAGGCGCGCGCATGATGCGCGAGGCCGTGAGCCTGGTCGGCGGCTACGGCATCACCGAGGACTGCCCCGGCTTCCTCGGCTACAAGTGGATGGACGCGCAGCTCGAGGCCACCTACGAGGGCCCCGAGGCCGTCCAGCGCCGCCAGCTCTCGGTGACGATGACCAACGAGGTGTTCCTGGCCGAGATGCGGTCGTGGGTCGACGAGCTGCGGGCGCTCGCCAACCAGCGGCCCGGCACCGGCGCGTGCACGCTCGCCACGGCGATGACGCTCTGGATGTGGACGCTCGATCACCTGCAGCATGCGACCGACGCGAACGGTGTCGCGCTGTATCGTGGCAACCGGCAGGGCGTGACCTTCCCGCTCGCCGACGCGCTGTGCTGGCTCCTCGCTGCGCGCTATCAGATCCTCGACGTGCTGGAGCTCGAAGCGCGGCTCGGCGACGCGCCGTCGCTCGAGGAATCGGGACCGGGCCTCGTGGCGTTCCTCACCGACCTGTGTCACGTGCAGGTCGCGCGCGCCGCGGGCGAGGTCGGCCGGATCGCCGCGGAACTGGTCTACGGCTACAACCGCCACCCGGCGTGGGATGCGCTCGGCAGCGCCTCGTGCTGGCAGGCGGAGGAACTGGACGCGATCGAAGGGTTGATCCCCGGCCTCTCGTGCTGCACGCGGGCGATGACCGACGTGGTCGAAGCCGACGGCAGCCACGCGCTGAAGGCCGGCCCGTGCGCGGGCCGCGCGGGGCTTCAGACCTTCGACGCGTTGAGGACTCGGCTCGACGGGTGCCTCACGGGATGCCGTCTCGCGAAGGACCGCGCCGCAGAGGCGCTCACCGCCGTGGCCATCCCCGAAGCGCTGGACTACCCGCAGTGAGCGCGCCGGTGAACGAGACGAGCCTCGAAGCCGCGGCCAACATGCCGGCGCCTGACGCCGGCAGCAGTGATGCACCGGCCGTCGATCGGCCCGCGCTCGATGTGGACATCGCGTGCGTCGGGTTCGGCCCGGCCACGGGCGGCTTCCTCCACACGCTCTCCGAGCGCCTCGCCGGCCCAGACGGCATGCCTCGCCTTCAGAGCCGCGTCGCCGAGGGCATGCCGATCCAGGTCGTCTGCTTCGAGCGGGCCGACGATGTGGCGGCGGGCGTGTCGGGGGTGGTGACGCGGGCGCGCGGGTTGAAGGCGTCGATTCCCAACCTCCACGAGGCGGGGATTCCGCTCGCCACGCCGGTCCGCGAGGAAGAGGTCGTCTACCTGCTCGATCCCGTTGGCGCGAGCCGGCGATCGCGCCCCGTGCGCGCTATCGACCGCGCGCTGCGGCTGGGCGGCCGCGCGGTCGGTCTCGAGCACGACGCCGTGCGGCTGCCGTTCATCCCCGAGTCGCTGAGGCGCGACGGGGGCATGGTGCTCTCCATCGGCCAGTTCAACCAGTGGGTGGCGAGCGAGGTGATGGCGCGGGGCGTCGCGCAGGTCTGGCCCGCCTCGCCGGTGCAGGCGCCGCTCTTCGAGGGCGACCGCGTGGCCGGCATCAGGCTCGTCGACCAGGGTACCGATCGCGAGGGCCGTCCCGACGCGGGCTACGCGCCGGGCATGGACGTGCGCGCGGCGCTCACCGTGGTGGGCGACGGGCCGGTTGGCGCCGTCGGGCAGGCGCTCGACGCGCGCTTCGGGCTGCCGCCCGGACACGTGCACGACGACTGGGCGCTCGGCATGAAGATGGTCGTCGAGCTGCGCGACGAGCACGTGCTCCCGCCCGGCACGGTCGTGCACACGCTTGGGTATCCCGAACCCGAGATCTTCGGCTTCCTCTACGTGTGCGCGCCGCGCGTGGCCTCGCTCGGCATCTTCGTACCGTCGTGGTTCCGAAGTCCCGTGCGCACGGCGTATCGCCACCTGCAGCACTGGATGCTGCATCCCTACCTGTGGCGGTGGCTCGAAGGCGGCACGCTGCGCTCGTGGGGGGCGAAGTCGCTGCAGGAGTCGGGGCGCGGCGGCGAGCCGCACCTGGCGGGCGACGGCTACGCGCGCATCGGCGAAGGATCGGGGAGCACGAACGTGCTCGCGAGCTCCGGCGTCGACGAAGCCTGGTCCACCGGCGTCCTGCTGGCCGAGGCCGTCGTCGAGCTGCTCGAGGCGGGCGAGCCGTTCACGAAGGCGAACCTCGAACGCACCTACGTCAAGCGGCGCCGCGAGAGCTGGGTCGAGCGCGAGGCGCAGGTGGCCGAGCATGCGCGCGCGGGATTCCATCGGGGCGTGCTGCGAGGCCTGGTGGGCACGATGCTCACCGAGTGGACGGGCGGCCGTTTGGGATACCGGCGGCGGCACGG
>JAHDVQ010000140.1:7963-9895 GCA_023384595.1 Vicinamibacteraceae bacterium
TTGAGGAGCCACCCTTGTCCTTCCACATCGTCGTCTGTGCGGGCATCGTGCCCGACCCGCTGCAAACACTGGAGCCAATTGAGAGCGCGGCCGGGCCGTCGATCAAGAACGAGGCAACGCTGCCCGCGGTGCTCGACCCGTGGGGTGCGCATGCGCTGTACGAGGCGGCGGCGCTCGCGAAAGAGGCGGCGGGCAGCAAGGTGTGGCTCGTGAGCCTTGCGCCGAAGGCCAAGCTGCAGCAGGTGATGATGAGCGTCGCGCAGAAGGCGGCCTTCGAGTTGGTGGCCGTGGACGGCCCGGCGAGCGGATTCCTCGACTCGACCGCCGTGGCCGAGGCGCTGGCGGGCGCCATCGAGGGCATCACGACCCTCGACCGCGGCCGGCTGCTGCTCTTCGGCGGATGGGAGTCGGCCTCGCGCTGCAGCGGCACCACGCTCGCGCTCGTCGCTGATCGCCTCGGCATCGTGGACTTCTTCCTTGGCGTCGACCGGCTCACGGTCTCCGGAGAGGGGACGTTCGAAGTGCTGGAGCGCATCGAGGGCGGGCGGCACCAGGTGTCGCGGTGCGAAGGTCCGCCGGCGGCGATCGGGTGGGCCACCGGGAGCCGGCCCGAGCCGCCGAACTCGCCACAGGTCGGCATGGCCAACATGCGCACCATCGTGCCGGCGCTGCAGCGCGCGCGGGCCTTCACGGCGTCGCCCGGGGCAGGCGCGGCCCCGCCGGCGGCGAGTGCGGCGCCGCCCGGGACGCTCGCCTTCTCGCGCGTGGCCGTGCCGGCGCAGCGGCGTGAGACGCGCGTGGCGAAGGACATGGCGCCCGCCGAGATCGCGCGCGAACTCGTCGACTGGATCCGGGAGTAGGAACGTGAGCGAGACGGTGTTGTGTGTCGGGTACACGGAGGACGATGGGACGCTGGCGAGGCCGGCGCTGCAGGCGCTGACATCGGCCGTGGCGATAGCGGACGCGACGGGCGGAACGCTGGCGGTGGGCCTCGTCGGCGGTCGCATCGGCGAGGCCGCGCCGCAACTGGCGGGCATCACGGGGCGCGTGCTCGGCGTCGAGGGCGAGGCCTTCGCGCAGCCGCGCGCGGCCACCGACGCGGCGGCGGCGGAGGCCCTCGCGCGAGCGACGGGCGCGACCATCCTCGTCAGCGCGGCGACGCCGCGCGGGCACCGCGCGCTCCCGGCCGTGGCGGGGCGCCTGGGCGGCGTCATCGACACGCACGTCACAGGATGGAGCCACGAAGGTGGAGCTGTCTCCGTCCACCGTTGGTACTACCGCCAGCGGATCGAGACGACGTTGTCGCGGACCGTACGGCCGTGGGTGCTGCTCTTCGATGCGGGATCGGCGGACGAGTGGCGGTTCGACGGCGCGCTGCCCGAGATCGAGCATGTGGAGGTCGCGGTCGATGCGTCCAGCCTGCGCACGCGGGTGGTCGGCGTCGAGGCGCCGCCGAGCGAGCAACAGACCGTGCGTCCCGACGCGGCGCTGCTGTTCGTGGCCGGCGCGGGATGGACGAAGAAGCAGGCGGACGGCGCCGTGCACGCCGCCGAGGCGGAGACGATCATCCGAGAGTTCCTCGATCGCACGCAGGCCTCGCTCGGCAGCAGCAAGTCGCTCGTGGACATGAGCGGCGAGGGGCAGCGCGTGCTGCCGTTTCTCACGCACATGAACCAGGTGGGACAGACCGGCTCGACGCCGCGGCATCCGAAGGGGTTGGCCACGTGCTGTCATGGCGAGGAGCCCCATACCGTGGGCTGGCGCTTCGTGACCGAGCGGCGCGCGGTGAACCTCGATCCGAACTGCGGCTGGGCAAAGGGCAAGGCCGACGTGCTCTATGTGGCCGACGCCTTCGCGGTGATGGCGGCCCTGAACGAGGCGCTGGCGGCGAGGCAGGGGTGATCCTCTCAGCCCGGAGTCTGGAGCCTGGAG
>JAHDVQ010000424.1 GCA_023384595.1 Vicinamibacteraceae bacterium
AGCAGCACGAGCGCGAGCCACAGACCGCGCGCGAGCGCGTACTGCACGCCCTGCCTGACGATGATCCGCACGTCGAACAGGCGATACCGCAAGATGGTGTAGGCAAGCGACGCCGGGAAGACCACGAGCAGCGGCATGGCGACGAGCGTCAGCGGCGAGGCGAACACCGACTGGGTGAACGATGGCGCAGGCCGAATCCACACCGACAGCGCGACCAGCGTACCGGCCGCGCTGCCGACCAGCGTGCCCGCGAGCAGCACGCGGAGGCGCCGCCTCTCCAGGGCGCCGTCGAGCCTCGTGTACTGCCTCGCGAGGAGCGCGAGCCCGCCGAAGACGTAGATCACGCTGACCAGACCCACGAGGGCCGAGAGGTCGACCACCGTGGGCTGGCGGGCCTCGAGCACGACAACCGTGTGCACGTAGTGGAGGTGCCAGACGACGACGCCGAGCACGGGGATGCTCGCCAGCAGCCACGGCCACCAGCGCCGGGGCAGCGGAACGGGAAACACCGCGCAGAACGCACAGAAGATGGCCGGCGCCGCGATGCCGCTGGCGCTGGCCAGCCAGAGCGCCGGCTGCAACAGGATAGGAACCTGCCGCCACGCTGAGGCAAAGCCGACCGGCATGACCACGGTGAACACGCCCAGGCTGGCGAGGAGCCACGTCCCGAGCCGGGCGACGCGATCGTGCGGCCGCCGCGCGAGCACGGCCAGCGCCAGCACCAGGCAGAGCGCCTGGGCGAGCCGTGCCACGAGCAGGATGACGGCATCGAGGCCAGGCGGCCACTGGTCGGCGCGTGCGGCCGGCTGGAGCATCGCGACCGATGCCGCGCCACCACGCACGATGTCGAGGCGCGCGGGAGCCCCCGTGGTCAGGTTGGCACTGATGGCCGACCAGTCGAGCCGCGTGCGCACCGGGCGGTCCGCGTAGCGCACCACGCGATCGCCCGGCCGGAGCCCGGCCGCAGCAGCCGACGATCCGGGCACCACTCCCGTCACCACGGCGCCCTCGCCATCGAAGTCGACGAGCACGCCGCTGGGCTCCGGTCGCGTGAGCTCGGCGCCGACGAGCACCACGAAGTACAGGACGAAGGAGGCGACAACGGCCACGAGCCACCAGGGTGGCCGGCTCCGAGCGAGACCCCGGACGCGTCGGCGGCGTGTCATCGCGCGGCCATTATCCGGCATCCGGCGTCCGGCGTCCGGCCTCCGGCCCGCTCTCCGGCATCCGGCGTCCGGCCTCCGGCCTCCGGCCGGGTCGTAGGGTCCGGCTTAAGCCGGACCCTACAGCCGCCACCGGGGCCGTGACAGCCGACTTTTGGTGAAGTAGAGTTAATACCTCAACAATTCCTCCCCAGGAGCTCCCCCCTATGCGCACATCCCTTCTCACAC
>JAHDVQ010000425.1 GCA_023384595.1 Vicinamibacteraceae bacterium
CGCGCGGTGCGAGGGCGATGGCCTGGTGTGTCACACGGGACAGCGGTCGTGCTTCTCTCGCGACCTCGCCCCGGGCCCCGCACTGACCGCTGAGAACTGAACTGAACTGGAAGTGAACTGAACTGAAGTGAACTGAACTGAAGTGAACTGAACCGAAGTGAACTGACGACTGAAAACTGAAAACTGATAACTGATAACTGAAAAGATGCGCCTCAAACTCGGCATTCCCAAGGGTTCGCTCCAGGACGCCACCGTCCAGCTGTTTGCCCGTGCGGGCTTCAACATCTACGTGAGCACGCGCTCGTACTTTCCGTCGATCGACGATCCCGAGATCGAGTGCATGCTCATACGCGCCCAGGAGATGGCGCGCTATGTCGCCGACGGCGTGCTCGATGCCGGGCTGACGGGGCTCGACTGGATTGCCGAGCAGCGGCTGGCGGGCAACGGCGGCCACGCGCTGCAGCCCGTGGCCGACCTGGTGTACGCCAAGCAGTCGTTCGGCAAGGTGCGGTGGGTTTTGGCGGTCCCCGAGGAGTCGAGGTTCCAGACGGCGCGCGACCTCGAAGGCGCGACCATTGCCACCGAACTCGTGCGGGTGACCGACGACTACTTCGCGCGTCAGGGCATTGGCGTGCACGTCGAGTTCTCGTGGGGGGCGACCGAGGTGAAGCCCCCGGTGCTCGCCGACGCGATCGTCGAGGCCACGGAAACGGGCTCCACCCTCCGCGCCAACCGCCTTCGCATCATCGACACCGTGCTCGAGTCGAACACGCAGCTGATCGCCAATCAACCCGCGTGGAGCGACTCCTGGAAGCGGACGAAGATCGAGCACATCGCGTTGCTGCTGCGGGCGGCCATCGAGGCGCAGGGCCGCGTGGGCCTCATGCTGAACGTACGCCGCAGCGACCTCGACGTCGTACTCGATTTGCTCACGGCGCTCCGGCGCCCGACGATCTCGCCGCTCAGCGACGCGGAGTGGGTGGCGGTGAACACCATCATCGAGGAACGCACCGTTCGCACGCTCATCCCGCAACTCAAGCGGGCCGGCGCGGAGGGCATCGTCGAGTACCCGCTGAACAAGATCGTGCTCTGAGGCTGAGCCGCGCCCCGGGGGCCTGCTTGCGCCCGGTTGGATCCGGAAAGGATACCGTCGTGATACTGCGTCTCCTCACCGCCGACGACCGCAAGGCGGTGGACCGCGTGCTCGCGCCGCGCCGGGCGTCGAGCCGCGCCGTCGCCGCGCAGGTCGCCCGCATCGTGGCCGACGTGCGGCGCCGCGGCGACAGGGCGGTCGTCGCCCACGCGCGCGCGCTCGACGGGCTCGCCGCATCGATCGAGGTCACCCGCGACGAGATCGAGGCGGGCTGGCGGGCGACGCCCGCGCCGGT
>JAHDVQ010000426.1 GCA_023384595.1 Vicinamibacteraceae bacterium
CCGACGGGCCCGAGGCCCTGCACGTGGTGCTCGTCGACAACGGCCGGAGCCGCGTGCTCGGGTCCGAGCTGGCCGAGATTCTCTATTGCATCCGGTGCGGCGCGTGCCTCGGGGCGTGCCCGGTCTACGACACGGTGGGCGGCCACGCGTACGGTTCGGTGTATCCAGGCCCCGTGGGCGCCGTGGCGACGCCCGCGCTCGACGGCCTCGGTCCGTGGAGCGAGCTGCCGCACGCGAGCAGCCTGTGCGGCGCGTGCCGCGAGGCGTGCCCCGTTCGCCTCGACATCCCCCGCCTGCTGCTCCTGCTGCGGCGCCAGACGGTCGAGGCCTGCGGGAGCCCCGTGTGGCTCCGTCTCGCCCTGCGCGCGCACGCCGCGCTCGCGGTGCGGCCGCGTCTGTACCGGCTGGCAGTCCGGCTGGCCGGGCGCGTGCTTGCCGTGGGCGCGCGCGACGGGTACATCGAGCGGCTGCCGGGACCGCTCGCCGCCTGGACCGCCAGCCGCTCGTTCCGCCTCCCCGCCCGGCGCACCTTTCTCGACGAGGTCGCGCGCGAACGCCGGAAGGTGTCGCCGTGAGCGATCGGGTTATCGCGCGGGTCCGCGCCTCGCTCGGCGAGGCGATTCGCCGGGGGATGCTGCCAGGGGCCGACGCCGCGCACCCGGGCCCGCGCCCGCCGGCAGGCCCACTCGCTTCGCCACCGGACGGCACGACGGCACAATCTGCCCTCCTTCAGCGGTTCGCTGAGCAGGCCAACCTCGTCGGCGCGACCGTCGACCTGACGGCGTCGCTCGACGACGCTGTTCATGCTGTGCGCGAGGCGCTGCGAAACGCCTCGCTCTCGGGCACTCGACGCTTCGTGGCCTGGCACGACGCGGCGCTCGACCCGGTGCTCGACGCGATGGTGGCCGACGGGTGGACGCGCGTCGACGACGAGGTGCCTGCCGGTGACGAGGCCCGTCGCGCCACGCGCGTGCAGGACGTTGCCGCCTGCGACGTCGGCGTGACGACGGCGCTCGCCGCGCTCGCCGAGACGGGATCGATCGTGGTCGCGAGCGGGCCCGGCCGGGGCCGGCTGGTCTCGCTGCTCCCGCCCGTGCACATCGCCATCGTCACGACGGCAGACGTGCACGTGTCGCTCGCGGCGTGGCTCGGCACCCTGGGCCAGAGGGTCCCGCCAGCCAATCTCGTGATCATCACGGGCCCCTCGCGCACGGCCGACATCGAGCAGACGCTCACGCGCGGCGTGCACGGCCCGAAGGCGCTGCACATCGTCGTCGTGCCGGGGTGACACGGACGCCCGGCACGACGGGCCGCCTTCGCGCCACGGGCGCTTCGGCGCCCAAGGCGCTGGGCGTTGGGCGTTGGGCGTTGGGCGTTGGGCGG
>JAHDVQ010000427.1 GCA_023384595.1 Vicinamibacteraceae bacterium
CGCGTTGCAGAACACCCTCGTCGGCGGCGCCGTCGACGTCGAGCGCGCCCTCGAGCCGTTCGAGGCCGGTGGGCGCACGTATCCGGCAGGCACGGTCATCGTGCCCATGGCGCAGCCCTTCCGCGCCTATGCCAAGACGCTGCTCGAGCGGCAGGCATACCCGGTGCGCCGGCGGACACCCGAGGCGCCCCCCGAGCGACCGTACGATGTCGCCGGCTGGACGCTGCCGCTGCAGATGGGCGTGACGGTCGTTCAGATCGACGAGCCGTTCGCCATTCCTCGTGCGGCGCGTGTCGAGTTCGCAGCGGTCGAGGCAGCCCTCGTCACTGGTGACGAGCGGCCCACGCACTACCTGATCGACGCTCGCGGCGTCGGCGGCACGATCGCCCTCAACCGCGCGGTCGCCGCCGGTCTCGAGGTCGCGGCGTTCGATACGGCGATGGAAGCAGACGGCGTGGGCTTCGCGCCCGGCTCGCTCGTCGTCACCGCCTCGGACCGAACCGACCTCGTGGTGCGAGCGATGGCGAGTGAGCTTGGTGTACGCGTCGTCGCACGTCGCGGTCCGCTGCCGGCCGGCCAGCCGCTCGAACGACGTCGGGTGGGCCTCTACAAGCCGTGGGTCGCGAACATCGACGAAGGGTGGACGCGACTCCTGCTCGAACGCTACGAGGTTCCGTTCGAGACGCTGCCCGACGGGGACGTCAGGCGCGGCGGCCTGCGAACGCGGTTCGACACTGTCGTGCTGCCGAGAGCGCAGGGCGACTCGCTCGCCGCCGGGCACCGCCCGGGCAGCGTTCCACCTGAGTACGCCGGCGGCCTGGGCGAGGAGGGTGTCGCGTCGTTGCGGCGCTTCGTCGAGGAGGGCGGAACACTGGTCTGTCTCGACACCTCGTGCGACCTCGTCATCGACGCGCTCTCGCTGCCCGTGAAGAACGTCCTGCGAGACGTCCCGCCGGAGAAGTTCTTCTGCCCGGGATCGCTGCTGACGCTCGACGTCGACACCGCCCATCGGCTCGGCCATGGGCTCCCGGAGCGGGCTGCCGCGCTCTTTGCCTACAGCGCGGCCTACGAGGTCACCGACCCGACCGTCGCATCGATCGGCGCGCGCTACGGCGAGGGCGACCCACTGCTCAGCGGCTGGCTCGAAGGGGCCGAGGTCATCGCTGGCCGCGCGGCGATCGTCGAGGTTCGCCACGGCCGCGGGCGAGTCGTGCTGCTCGGGTTCCGCGTGCAGCACCGCGCGCAGTCGGTCGGCACGTTCCGGTTCCTCTTCAATGCGCTGAGGTAGATCAGGCTGGTGGCTATAGGCTGCTGGCTACTGGCTGGTGGCGGCACAGTCCGGACACATGGGTAACACGATTGTCTGGACACATGGGTAACAC
>JAHDVQ010000428.1 GCA_023384595.1 Vicinamibacteraceae bacterium
GCGAGGCCGCCGAGGCCGTGTTCCCGCAGGCGACGCTCGACGGCTGGGCGTTCGACATCGAGGTGCTCGCCATTGCCCGCGCCCGCGGCCTGCGCATCGTCGAGGTGCCCATCGAGTGGCACTATCGTGCCGAGTCGCACATTCGCGTTGGACGCGACGGCGTCGCCATGCTGCGCGATCTGCTGGCGGTGCGCCGGCGGGCGAAGCAAGGCATGTACTCGGTGCGCGACCGCGCGTAACGGCGCCACCCGGGGCACTGGCGCTGGCCGTGTCCGAACCGCCGAGCCCGGCGGGCGCCTTGCCCTTGCACCGGCAGAGCTGGGTTTTGTAGACTTTGGCACCCCAACTCAGCGACTTGATGGAGGTGCCCCCATGCTCCTGTCTGCGCGTCCGTTCGTCTTCTGTCTGCTGCTGTGCGGCTGTTCGATGTCCGCGGCCTCGGCTGCCACCATCCAGGTGACCGCCGCCGACTCCGGCTTCTACAGCGAAACCGGACAGCACGTGCAGACGAACGAGAATTACCTCACTGGCCGTTTCAATACCGTCGATCGCAGCTTCTTCGTGTTCGATCTCACCGGTGTGTCAGGTCAGGTGACCGCGGCGACGCTCAATCTGTTCAACCCTGACATCTCGGCCTTCCTCAAGGGCTACGTCAGTCCCGACCCCAGCGAGACGCTGGCCATCTTCGACGTCACGACGCCGGTGGCCACCCTCACGGCGGGCGGAAACGGCCTCGTCGGCATCTTCAACGATCTCGGGACCGGCACGCAGTTTGGCAGCATCGTGGTGTCGCCGGCCGACAACGGCCAGACGGTGTCGATTGTGTTCAACGCGGCGGGCCTCGCCGCTATCAACGCCGCGCTCGGTTCGACCATCGCGTTCGGCGGCGCGCTGACAACGCTCGGCGCGGGCCCCGCAGACGAGTACGTCTTCGGCTTCAGCACGGCGACCTTCGCGGGAGGCGACGTGCGCCGGCTCGACCTGACGGTCGTGCCCGAACCGGGGCTGGCGGCCCTGCTGGCGGTCGGCCTGGCGGGTGCGCTGCGGCGCCGGCATTCGTGAGCGGAGCGGGCGGCCGCCCTCGGGCCGCCCGCGACGTCCTCCCGTCCCCGACTAAGCCCGGAACTCACTTGAGTCGATATGCAGATGCGTGACTGGGCGAAAAGGGGGTCGGGAGTTATTCTCGGATTGGCAGACCGGCGAAAATGACTCCCGACCCCGTTTTCGCGGGTCCACCAGCGGGTCTCGACCACTCATCGTTCCGGGCAGCCCCAGCGCGAACGGGCGGAATGCCATCAACACAAGTGAGCGCTGGGGCTAGAGGAGGCGCGTCAGGAGGTTCGCGCCGCGTTGACGCGCGCGGTCGAACCACGGCCGCT
>JAHDVQ010000141.1:0-7000 GCA_023384595.1 Vicinamibacteraceae bacterium
TGACGTCCGTGGCCTTCGCCGCCCGCCTCGCGGACCTCGACTACTCGCTTCGCAACGCTTCGGTGGGATCGATGCGGAGGCCGCGCCGGGCAGGCCCCAGTGACGCGAGGACGCCGACGAGCAGCATGAAGACGGCCGCGCCCGGGAGGATGCCGGGAATGGTCAGGCCGCCGATCTGTTCGATCGGCACGTACCGGCCGGCGACGTAGGCGGCGAGCATCCCCACCGCCGAACCGGCACCGATGTGCCAGAACGCGCGCCTGAACACCGCGGCCATCAACTGGCCCGGCGGGGCGCCCAGGGCCGAGCGGATGCCGATCTCACGCCGACGCTGCGCGACCGTGAACGCCATGAGCGCGTAGAGGCCCGCGGCCGAGAGCAGCAGGACGCTGCCGGTGACGGCGGCGATGGTGATGGCGCCAAGGTTGTCGCCGAAGCGGTGCTCGCGATAGACCTCGGCCAACGTGCGGACCTCGTCGACGTGCAGCCTCGGGTCGACAGCCGCGGCGACATCGCGGAGGCGTTCAGCGACGCCGTCTGAATCGCCTCTCAGGCGCAGCTGCAGGTGCGCGGGATGGACCAGGCCGGGAGCCGCCGCATGGTACGCGACCCTCGCGTCGGTGGTCACCGGCAGGTTCCCGACAACGCCGACGACTTCATACCAGCGTTCCGTCCGAGGACCGTGCGGCCACGTGGTGCCCGTCTCACGAACGTACCGGAACCGGCGTCCGAGCGCGTTGCCGCCGGGAGCGATGGTCTCAGCGAAGTTGCGGTTGACGATGACCGCATCGGAGTCAGCGTCCTTATCGCCCTCATGGAACCGGCGACCGGCGATGCCCGGCACCTGATAGATGTCGAAGAAGGCGGCATCCACCTGGTTGAACCGGGCGCGAAACCCCGGCAATCGACCGAGGAGGGGCTCGGCCGGCGCGTCGAGGCCCTCGATCTCGACAAACACCCAGGGTTCCTCGCCAGGTGGCCGCAACGCGGCGGCCACGCCCGCGATGCCCGGATCCTCCGCCAGCCGTCGCGCCAGCTCGCGCTGGCGATGGCCGAAGAGCACGGCGCGCGGTGAGCCTTCCGGTTCGTCGATCGTCTGAGGCGGCGCCTCACGCGCATCGAGTACGGACCGCTCTTCCAGCGCGACGCGCGCGGTCGCAAACTCTTCGGCGGCGAAGCCGGGGCCGACGAGGCCGGTCCGCACCGTGCCCCAGGCCAGCTCGGCGGCGAGCGGCAGGACCGCGACGGAAAGGGCGACCTGCGCGATCACCAGCGTGGTCCACGTGGCGCCGAGCCGCACGCTCGTCCGTCCGGCGAGCGCGCCCGCGCCCAGCCGCGCCAGGCGCCCCGTGGCCTGGAGCGCGGGCACGAGCCCGGACACGGCGGCCGCCGCCAGGGCCAGGGTGGCGACGAAGAGCAGCGTGCGGTACGACACGCCGAACGTCATCCAGAACGGAGGGCCGCCGGGAATGTTCTGCAGGCGCCCGGCCGCCAGCACCGACACGACGCGCAGAACGAGCAGCGCGACGCCCGCGGCCGCGGCTGTCAGCACGAGCGACTCGAGGAACAACTGCCAGACGATCCGCGCGCGGCTGCCGCCGAGGGCGTGGCGCGCGGCGAACTCCTGCTGCCGCGTGACGATGCGCGCGTAGTTCAGGATGGCGATGTTCGCGCACGGCGGCAGCAGCAGCAGGACCAGCCCCAGGCTCGACAGCGACCACAGCAGGCCCACCTCACCGGGTTCGACGTCCCCCGTGAAGGCAAACGTGTAGGGCACCACGCGGGGGCCGGTGGCCTCGGGATTCGGCCGCCCGTCACCCGCCCCTCCGTCGCGCGGCACGCGACCACGGACAGGCGGGAGGATCCCGAGTGCCGACACCTCCGCGTGCGCGTGCGCGAGCGTCGCACCCGGCGCGAGCCGGCCGAAGACCGCACCTTCGGGACCGGTGGTGCGCAGGATCCCGCCGGCCCTGATTCGGAGCGGCACCCAGTACCGGAAGTTGAACGGGAACTGATAGCCGTCCGGCATGACACCGACGACGGTGTGCACGTCGTCGCCGAGCCGCAGTTCGCGTCCGATTACGTCTCGCGCGCCGGCGAAGCGATGCTGCCAGACGTCGTGGCCGATGACGACGACGGGGGCGGCGCCGGGCGCCTGGTCGGCGTCGGCGATCGGCCGGCCGATCAGGGGCGCCACCCTCGCGACCCGAAACCCGGCGGCCGAGACTTCGGCGACCGAAGCCAGTTCGACCGATCCGTCGGGCGCGATGACGTTGCGCCGGGTGGTCTGGAACGCGCCGACGTCAACGACCGATTGCAGGCCGCCGCGCCAACGCTCGAGGTCCTCCCACGTCGTGTCACGCCGCCGGCCCGCCTCGCGATCCCACACCTGGATGGCGACCACCCTGTCGCCCTCGTCGAGCGGAAGCCGGCTCCACAGGACGAGGTCGAAGGCGGCGAACACGACCGCGGCGATGCTGATCGCCACCGTCGTCGCCAGCCCGGCAACCAGCGTCAGCCCCCAGTTCCTGACCAGCAGGCGAAGCCCGAGTTTGACGTCGAGCCACGACGAGGTGAGCCAGGGCAGCCCGCGCTGTTCGCGCAACGCCTCGAGCGCCTGCAGGCGGCCGCCGGCGGCGGCCCGGGCGAGTCGCGCCGCGTCGCCCGGCGCGTGGCCCTGCCGGCGGAGCTCGTCTTCAGCGAGGGCAATGTGTCCGGCCAGCTCGCGCTGCAGGTCCCGATCCGTCCGTCGGCCACTGAGCGCGCCCCATCCCCGGCGTGTCCACTCGCGCAGCCAGGCGCCGGCGTCGTGGAGCGTCATGCCGGATCCTCGAAGAGCGTGTGCATGACGGACACCATGCGGTCCCACGCCTTCTTCTCGGCGGCGAGCCGCCGGCGTCCGGCGGCGGTGATGGCGTAGAAGCGCGCCTGGCGGTTGTTGTCGGTGACGCCCCACTCGGCCTTGACCAGCCCTTGCTGCTCCAGGCGCATCAGCGCGGGGTACAGCGTCCCCATGTTCAGCCTGAGCGCGCGCGATGACACCTGCTCGAGCCGGGCGCCGATGGCGTAGCCGTGCTGCGGCCCCAGGGCCGCGAGCGTCTGCAACACCATCAGGTCGAGTGTGCCGCGCAGCACTTCCGCTCTGGAGGGTTCTTTATTAGACATCCAAATGGATTGTGCGCCCGTTCCATTCGGAAGTCAAATAGAGACTCGGACGCCCGCGCTCGCCCGGCGGGCTCACCCGTCCAGCGCCTCGTACTCCTCCGGCGTGTCCACATCGACGAAGACCCCGGGGTCGTCGACCTCCACGTCCAGCCGCACGAGGTCGGTGGCCCGGACGACGGCTCGCGCCCCGGCATCAGGGTCCGCGGCACGCAGTCGGTCGAACACGCGGTGCGCGAACACGACAGGGTGCCCGTGCCGGCCGCCCGAGGCCGGACGCACGATGTCGGCGCCCGACTCCCGCCAGGCGTCGACCAGGGACGCGACCGTTTCGACCCGCACGAGCGGGTGGTCGCAGAGCGCCACGACCGCGGCTTCGACCCGCTCGTCATCCGCGACGGAGACGACGCGGGCGTCACCGATGTCCGCCAGCGCCACCTGCAGCGACGAGAGCTGTCCGCGCTCGGGTGCGGGGTTGCGGACGGTGCGCGCGTCCGGTGCGTGGCGCGCCAGCTCCGCGGCCACCTCATCGTGCGCCGCCCCCGTCACGACCACCACCTGCGCGCAGCCCGCCGCGCGCAGCGTGCCGACGATGCGGGCGACGAACGTCGTGCCGCCGATCGGGAGGAGCGCCTTCGTGCGTCCCATGCGCGACGAGGCCCCGCCCGCGAGCACGATGCCGACGATCATGGGACGATGGTAGATCAGGGGATCGGCGGATCAGGGGATCGGCGGATCAGCGGATCGGGCCGATCGGCTGATCGGCTGATCCCCGGTCCCCTGATACAATCCCCCCGATGGCCGACAGCCCGTCCGTGCCCGCCCTCGCCTGTCAGCGCTGCAACACCATGATGGAACTTCGGGACCCGGCGCCCGGCGCGCCGTGGACGCCCGTGCAGTACTGGGTGTGCACGCGCTGCGGCCGTCATTTCTGGACGACCTATCCGCCGCCGGCAGCGCCAAAGGCCGCCGAGGCCGCGGCGCCCGCCAAGGCCGCCGAACCCGCCGCCGGCTCCGCCACCGGAGCCGCGCCGGCCACTCCAGTCACCGCGTAGTCGAAGACGAGGCGCCGCCCATGTCGCTCTTCAAGCTCCCGCCCCTCATCTTCTCGATTCCGCTGGACCTCGACGAGCTCGCACCCGACGACTTCGAGTACGACGAGAGCATCGAGGACGAGGACGACCTCGACGAGGACGACCTCGACGACGACGACGACGACGAAGAGGACGAAGAGGGCTGGCAGGTCAGGCGGCGGCGCCGATAGGCGCACCCCGCTGACGTCCGGCCCTGACGCCCGTATACCACCCGTCCCGACTCCATCCGTCCCGACTCCGCTTGACGCCGCCGGCGGAACGTCCCTACACTGCGGAAGACTCAGCACAGGCAGCGGCCTCGAACAACCGGGAGATCCCCCGGCGTGCGCGAGGCGCGCCGCCGCTTCGCTCCGGGGGGAGCCGCGGTGGTCGGTGCTCGAGCCAACACGCACCGGCCTCGTATGTCAGGCCGGTCCCGGCATCACGGGCACTCGCCCGTCACCGGTCGGCGGTTCTCCGGTCTTCGGCGTCTGGCGTGGCAGCCACGCAACGGGTCGCGGCACTCCGGGTTCCCCTGCTCGGTGCGGACCGCCGCGCCCGCCGGGTCGTCCGTCCGGAGGAGATCGCAATGCAGACCGGAACCATCGCTCGAGTGCTCATCGACAAGGGGTTCGGCTTCATCAGGGATGATGCCGGCGTCGAGCACTTCTTCCACCGCTCCGCCGTCAAGAACGCGGTGTTCGCCCTGCTTCGCGAGGGCCAGCGCGTGGAGTTCACCACCGAGGAGTCGGACAAGGGGCCGCGCGCCGGCGAGGTACGCCTGGTCGAGTAGGCCAGGCCAGGCCCGACGCGCGGGTCCCCCGCCATGCACGGGTGGCCCGAGGCGCGGGTACAATGAAGCGACGCGGCGCCGCCCCCAGGCGCCGCACCGCACCCGCACCGGAAGCGAACGGGGCCCGGTGGCCCTCCCGGTCTTCAAAATCGGCCGCTCCCTGCATGGCAGGGGGGCTGGGTTCGACTCCCAGGCGCTTCCGCCACTTCCGTCCCGGCTGTCTCGAACGGCGACAGCCCGAGGGCCGTACGGCGCCTCCCGAGACACACCCGATCGACGTAGCCACAGCCCCGTCAGTGCCGTAAACCATTGAGATGGTGGCTTTTGGGCTGACATCCTGCGGACTCGCCCACTGGCAAGTGCCCTGCATTCTCCCTCGAGGTACGCGCGACCCGTCGCGGGTCGACCCGAGCGACTGGACTTACCCTTCCGTGGAGTGACGTTTATGAAGACCCTGCTCACCGGCTTCGCCCTCGCGGCAGCCTTCACCCTGACGGCCCCCGCCGCCGTTCGCGCCGACGACAACGAGACGAACGATCGGCTCAAGGAGTCGGCCGTCGTGCTCCAGGAGATCATGAGCGTGCCCGACAAGGGCATCCCGCGCGATCTCTTCGAGAAGGCGTCCTGCGTGGTCGTCGTGCCCGGCCTCAAGAAGGGCGCCTTCATCGTGGGCGCCAAGTACGGCCGCGGCTTCTTCTCGTGCCGCACCGGCAGCGGCTGGTCGGCCCCGGCCGGCGTGCGCGTCGAGGGCGGGAGCTTCGGCTTCCAGATCGGCGGCTCCGAGACCGACGTCGTCATGCTCGTGATGAACGACCGCGGCGTCGATCGCCTGCTCTCGAGCAAGTTCACGCTGGGCGGCGATGCCTCCGTCGCGGCCGGCCCAATCGGCCGTACGGCCACGGCACAGACCGACGCGAAGATGACCGCCGAGATCCTCTCGTGGTCGCGGTCGCGCGGCGTGTTCGCCGGCATCGCGCTCGACGGCGCGACGCTGCGCGAAGACGACGAGGCGAACCGGGAGATGTACGGCACCGAGATGAAGAACCGCCGCATCGTCAAGGACGGCAAGGTGACGCCGCCCGCGGCGGCGGCCGCATTCCTCGCCGAGCTGGCGAAGTACTGAACGGCGTCGCTACGACCCCAGAAGCGCGGCCTCGACGGCGGCGGTGTCGGAGAAGTCTTCGAAGACGATCTCGGCCCCGGCCGCCTCGAGGTCGTCCACTGTGTGGTGTCCGGTGGCGACGGCTACCGCCACGGCTCCGCCGGCGTGCGCGACCCGCACGTCGTGCGGCGTATCCCCGATGACGACGACCTCGCGCGGCGAGGCCGGCGTGAAGCCGCGAGTCCCCGCCTCCCGCATCGCCACCGGGAACAGCGCGTTGCGATCGCGCGTCTCGGCGCCGAACGCGCCCCACGAGAAGTAGCGCCACAGGTCGAAGTGCGAGAGCTTGATCTCGGCCGACTCGCGGAAGTTGCCCGTGAGCAGCGCGAGCGTCACGTCGTCGCGCCCGGCCAGCGCCGAGAGCAGCGGCGCGACGCCCGGCAGTGCACGCTTGCCGGGCCTGTCGGCCTCGATCTCGCGCGCGAGGTGTCCGAAGTAGGCGCGGCGGAAGGCGTCGTACTTCCCGTCGAGCAGCACCTCCTGCCCGGCGCGTGCCGCGAGCGCGTCCTCGAGAATGGCGCGGTCGGTGCGTCCGGCGAGGACGATGCCGTCGAGCGCGCGCTCGAAGCCGAAGACGTCACGGATGGCGGCGGCCATCGCGTCCTGGCCCGCCCCGCCCGTCATCACGAGCGTCCCGTCGATATCGAACAGCAGCAGCCGCGTTGGCCTGCGGGTCGTGCTCACACCGATCATCCTCCCTCGTTTTCGCGCGTCGAGTGGCGGCGCGCTGGCGTGTCGCGACCGTTCACCGGCGCGCGCCGAACCACTGCCGCCAGCCGCCGCGCTCCGCGAGTTCCCCGGTCGCCGCGT
>JAHDVQ010000141.1:7100-9781 GCA_023384595.1 Vicinamibacteraceae bacterium
GAGATCCGCTCCCGCACCTCACCGGAGAGCACGTCGATATCGAGCGTGAACGGCAGCGCGAGGTTCTGGGCGAGCGTCATGCCCTCGAGCAACACCGCCCGCGTCGACACGATGCCGAAGCGGTCGAGCGCGGCGAGCCACTCCGTGTCGGTCGCGATGCCGGCGGTCGGCCGACCGAAGGCGACGATCTCGCCCTCGTCGGGCACGATGGCGCCGTTCAGCAGGTTCACCAGAATCTCGCCGGTCACCTGGTCGAAGCCCGACAGCGCCACGCGGTCGCCGCGCCGGACGACGAGCGAGCGGACGCGGAGGGGGCGCAGCCCCTGGTAGTGCTTCACCGCGCCGCGCACCTCGATGAGCGTCTCAGGCATGCGCGCTCCCGCTGGCGGCGGCCTCGACGACCTCGCGCGGCACGAGCGCGCCGCGTGCGCGCGCCACGTCCACGAGGTGCCGGAAGTGCTCCGGTGGAAGGCCGACGCGACCGAGTCCCGAGGCGCGGCCGGCCAGCTCGCCGTGGTAGTCGGACCCGCCCGACACGCCGGTGTGCAACTCGGCGGCCATCGCGAGGTAGCGCGCGGTCGTGTCCTCGTCGTGGTCGGTGTGGAACGCCTCGATCGCGGCCAGGCCCTCGGCCGCGAGCGGGGCAATCAGGTCGTCGCGCCCGTTCAGGCCGGGGTGCGCCAGCGAGGCGATGCCGCCGGCGGCGCCGACGAGGGCGACGACTTCGGCGGGCGGAACGGGCCGCCGAGGCACGAACGCGGGCCCGCCTCGGCCCAGGAACCGCTCGAAGGCATCGGCGAACGAGGCGGCGTGTCCAGCCCTGACAAGGGCCGCCGCCACCTGTGGCCGACCCACGGAGATCGAGGGGTTTCGCCGCGCCCTCGCGCAGATCGGCGCGACGTTCACCGGCAGGCCGAGCACCGCGAGTCGGCCGGCAATGGCTTCGACGCGCGCGATGCGGTCGGCGCGCTGGGCCGCGAGGAAGTCCTGCAGCGCGCGCGCCCGGTGGTCGAAGAAGTACCCCAGCACGTGGATGTCGTGCTCGTCGTCGACCGCGGTGATCTCGATGCCCGGCACGAACGCGAGGCCGCGCGCGGCGGCCTCGGCGGCGCTCTCGTCGAGCGCGTCGGTCGTGTCGTGGTCGGTGACGGCGACGACCGTCACCCCCGCCCCGGCGGCGCGCGCCACGAGTGCGGCGGGGCCAAGTCGCCCGTCGGAGCGGCTGGTGTGCAGGTGCAGGTCGATCAGGACGGTCGTGCCCGGCGCGCCTGCGACGCCGCCGGGCGGCGCGGGGCGCGCTTTCTCCGCAGCAGGCGCTCGACCAGGCTGCGATATTCGTTGATGAGCAGGTCGAGGTGCTGCTTCTCCTCGTCGGCGAACTCGAGGAAGATGCGCTTGCCCTCGGAGTCCTCGAACCGCTCGCCGTACTTCTTGAAGAAGCGGTGCGACCCCCGCTCGCAGCGGATGCCGATCTTGAGCGCGTGCAGATCGTCCACCTCGCCGAGCAGCTCCTCGGCGCCGGCCGCGAAGAGCCCGTTGGCGGCGCCCTTGAAGAAGAGGAACGTCGGACGCGACTCGAGATCGGGATCGAGCGCCACCAGCTCACGGTAGCGCCGCTCGAGCGTCGAGAGGTGGTGCTTCTCCTCCTCGGCGAGCTTCAGGAAGACCGCGCGGCCGCGGGCGTCGGTCGTGCGCTGCGCGGCGCGGGTGTAGAACTGGAGCCCGCTCTTCTCGGTGGCAATGGCCACGCGCAGCGCGTCGCGCGCGAAGACGAGCTCCGTGATCCCGTCGCGCTCGGGCAGAGGCTGACGTCCTGTGCGGCACGTCTCGCAGATCCCGTGAATCTGCAGCGCCGCCTCCTTCGCGTCGAAGCCACGCAGGGCCGCCACCTCCTCGATCAGCGCCTCGATGTCGGAGCTGAGGAACTCGTACGAGCGGTGGCACGACTCGCACACCATGTGGAAGTGGCGCGGGTGGCGATAGGTCCGCTCGTAGCGCGAGCGCCCGTCGCCGAAGTCCACCCTCCGGGCCAGGCCGGCGTCCACCATCCACTGCAGCGTCCGGTAGACGGTGGCGCGGCTGGTCCGGTGATCGTGGGCCTTCATCACCTCGACGAGATCGTCGGCACTGAGATGTCCCTCGTGCTTCAGAAACACGTCGACGATGACATCCCGCTTGCTCGATCGCTTCGACCCGGCAGGACGCAGGCTGTCGAGGTATGCGGACGTGGACTGCATGGATGTACCGGCCCGCCTCCGCCCCGTCGGCACCGGGCGGGCCCGCCAGTGCCGAAGGCCGCCGCCCTACGCGCTGAAGGACGACCCGCAGCCGCAGGTCGTCTTGGCGTTCGGGTTGCGAATGGTGAAGCCGCCGCCGGCGAGGTTGTCGACGAAGTCGACCTCGGCGCCCTTCAGGTAGCGGACGCTGATCGGATCGACGAACAGCGTCACGCCGTTGGACTCGATCACCTTGTCGGAATCGGGCGACGCGCCGTCTTCCTCGATCATCAGGCCGTACTGGAAGCCCGAGCATCCCCCGCCCTGCACGAACACGCGCAGGCCGGCGCCGGCCTTCTGCTCTTCGGCCAGCAGCTCGTTGATCTTCTCGGCGGCCAGGGGGGTCACGGTAATCATTCAGGAACCTCGCAAAAAGCGGTCCCTTCCAGTATACCCGGGCCTTGG
>JAHDVQ010000142.1:0-4897 GCA_023384595.1 Vicinamibacteraceae bacterium
CGAGCCCCGAGTCGCGCTGGCGGACGTCTGGCCGGCGGTGAAGCACTTCAACTGACAGCCTGGAGCCTGGAGCCTGGAGCCTGGAGCCTGGAGCTTGGAGCTTGGAGCCTGGAGCTCGGAGGCTGGAGCTCGGAGGCCGGAGCTCGGAGTCGTGGAGGGCCCCGCTTCGTCGGGACCATGCGCGGCCAGGCCGGATACGGAAGCCGGATGCCGGATGCCGGAGGGCCTGTCATAATTCAGCCGATGTCCACACCGACGCCGCCCCAGGGCGAGCCCGCCACCGCCGGGCTCGATTTCATCCGCGAAATCATCGTCAACGATCGCGCCGCCGGCAAGCACGGCGGCCGGGTGCACACGCGCTTTCCGCCCGAGCCGAACGGCTACCTCCACATCGGACACGCGAAGGCCATCTGCCTGAACTTCGGCGTCGCCGAGGAGTTCGGCGGGCTCTGCAACCTTCGATTCGACGACACGAACCCGACCACCGAGGACGTCGAGTACGTCGAGTCGATCATGGAGGACGTACGCTGGCTCGGCTTCGACTGGGGCGACCGTCTCTACTACGCCGCCGACTACTTCGAGCGCATGTACGAGTGCGCCGAGCGCCTAATCGTGATGGGCAAGGCCTACGTCGACAGCCTCACGCCGGACGAGATTCGCGAGCACCGCGGCACGCTGACCGAGCCCGGACGCAATAGCCCCTACCGCGACCGCTCAATCGAGGAGAACCTCGACCTCTTCAGGCGCATGCGGGCGGGCGAGTTCCCCGACGGCACGCACGTGCTGCGCGCGAAGATCGACATGGCGTCGCCCAACATCAACATGCGCGACCCCGCGCTCTACAGGATTCGCCACGCGAGCCATCACCGCACGGGCGACGCGTGGTGCATCTACCCGATGTACGACTACGCCCACCCGCTCGAGGACGCCTTCGAGGGCATCACGCACTCGCTCTGCACGCTCGAGTTCGAGGACCATCGGCCGTTCTACGACTGGGTGATCGACACGCTCGACTTCGAGCACCAGCCCCAGCAGATCGAGTTCGCACGCCTGAACCTGAGTTACACGGTGATGAGCAAGCGCAAGCTCCTGCGCCTGGTGCAGGACGGCCTGGTCTCGGGGTGGGACGACCCGCGGATGCCCACGCTCGCGGGACTGCGGCGGCGCGGCGTCACGCCCGAGGCCATCCGCGACTTCTGCGACCGCATCGGCCTCGCGAAGAAGGAGAACACCATCGACGTGGCGTTGCTCGAGCACTGCATCCGCGAGGACTTGAACCGGCGCGCCGACCGCGTCATGGCGGTCCTCCGGCCCCTCAAGCTCGTGATCGAGAACTTTCCCGAGGGCGAGGTCGAGTGGATGGAGGCGGTCAACAACCCCGAGGACGCCTCGGCCGGATCACGCCAGGTGCCGTTCACGCGCGAACTGTGGATCGAGCAGGACGACTTCCGCGAGGACCCGCCGAAGAAGTACCACCGCCTCTCGCCCGGCGCGGAGGTACGGCTCCGCTATGGCTACATCGTCAAGTGCACCGGCCTGCGGAAGGACCCGCAGACAGGCGAGGTGATCGAGGTGCGCTGCACCTACGATCCGGCAACGCTCTCGGGAAAGGGACCGGAGGCCGGGCGCCGGGTCAAGGGCACGATTCACTGGGTGTCGGCGGCGCATGCGCATCCCATCGAGGTGCGGCTCTACGACCGGCTCTTCACGAAGGCCGACCCTGAAGACGCCCCCGAAGGCCAGGACTTCCGGGCCAACCTCAACCCTCACTCGCTCGATGTCATCGATCGTGCCTGGGTCGAGCCCGCGGCCGCCGGGCGCCCGGCTGGCTACCGCTGTCAGTTCGAGCGCCTCGGCTACTTCGTCGTCGATCCCGACGCGACCGCCGACCGACTCGTCTTCAACCGCATCGTCTCGCTCCGCGACACGTGGGCGAAGATAGAGAGACAGGGACAGTAGACAGTTATCAGTTTTCAGTTCTCAGTTATCAGTAAGGCATCCGGCATCCGGCATCCGGCATCCGGCACCCGGCATCCGGCATCCGGCATCCAGCACCAGGCACCCGCGACCGGCACCCGCGACCGGAGGCCGGACGTCCAACTGAGAACTGACAACTGATAACTGATAACTGTCCTTACCGCCGCGCCTCGCTCACCACCTGCCCGTCGATGACGACACCCGTCACATGCGAGGTGTACTCGAACGGGTCGCCGTCGAAGAGCACGAGGTCGCCGTCCTTGCCCGCCGCGAGCGAGCCCACGCGGTCGTCCACACCGAGCAGCCTGGCTGCGTCGATCGTGATGGCCGCCAGCGCCTGCTCGAAGGTGAGGCCGTACGCCGCGGCGGCGGCGGCCTCGAACAGCACCACGCGCGTCTTCGGCACGTAGCCCTCGAAGCCGCTCTGCAGGGCCACGGGGATGCCCTGCTTCCGCAGCAGCGCGGCCGCCTCCATCGTCATGTTCTCCGCGTCGCCGCCGGCGCGCATCATCGTCGGATGCACGATGACGGGCACGCCCGCGGCCTTGATCCGATCGGCCACCAGGTAGGCCTCGGCCGCGCCGTCGAGAACGATGCGGATGTCGAACTCGCGCGCGACGCGCAGGGCCGCCAGGATGTCGTGGCTGCGGTGTGCCGTGACGAGCAGGGGAATCTCCTGGCGTACGACGCGGGCGAGCGCCTCCTGGCGCAGCTCGCGCGGCGGCCGCTTGTCCTCGGGTCCGGCCTGCTTCGCCGCGTACTCCTTCGCCTTGATCAGCTCGGCGCGCAGCATGGCCATCGACTTCGAGCGCGTGCCCGGCGACCGCCCGCTTTCCGAGAGCCCAGCCTGTCCGAGCGAGGCCGCCAGCATCGCCTCTCCGACCAGGGCTTCGTCGGCGGACGTCGCCCCAGTCTTGACGATCATGGTCTGTCCCGAGATGAGCGCGCCCGGCCCGTGACCGGTGTGCACGGTCGTCACGCCGTGCTCGCGCAGCCACGCGACGAGCGTCTCGCGCGCGTTGTAGGCGTCGATGGCGCGCAGTTCCGGCTGGATGGGCGCCGACTGATCGAGCTGCATCTGATCGTGCGGCTGGTTGAGCGCGCCTGCCAGACCCACCACCGAGTGCGCGTCCACCAGGCCGGGCGTGACGACCCTGGCCGTGAGCGTCCGATGTCCCGGCGGCACCGTCACCGACGAGGCCGGCCCCACCGCGACAATCTTGCCGCCGGTGACGACGACCACCCCGTCCTCGATGGGGGCGCCGGCCATGGTGTAGACCGTCTCGCCCCGGACGGCCACCTGCGCCGTCGCCGGAACCGGCGCGGCCGCCAGGACCGCCGTCGCCAGGACCGCCGACGCGACGAAGAGTCCAGCCGCCCGCATCACTGCACCTCCGTGTCGGCTTCGCACAGGTAGACCTCGCCGCCACGGCTGGCCCCGTCACCGCCTACCGCATACAGGCGGTCTTCGGGGTTCGCGAGGTCGAACACCTTCTTCCCCTCGACCCAGGTCTGCTCGACCTTCGTGTAGACGCTCAGCGGGTCGCCCGAGAGGACGATGAAGTCGGCGTCCTTCCCCGCCTCGATCGAGCCGATGCGCGACTCGAGCCCGAGCATGCGCGCGCCAGCCATCGTCATGCCGTAGAGGGCGCGGTCGGGCGACATGCCGTTGCGCACCGCCATGCCGGCCGAGCGCAGGAAGAGGCGTGAATCGGTGATGTAGTCGTCGGTGTGGAAGCCCACGAGGGCGCCGGCCTTCTCGAGGGCGGCGCCGTTTTCGTTCGAGACGTCGAGCGCCTCGATCTTTCCGCCCGGGCTGTCGAGCACGATGATCGAGGCCGGCGTCTTCGCCTCGGCGATCTCCCGCGCCACCTTCCACGCCTCGGACACGTGATGCAGGACCGGCGTGAACCCGAACTCCGTGCCCAGCCGGATGGCCGTGAGGATGTCCTCGTGCCGATGCGTGTGGAAGTGCACGGTCCGCGTGCCCTCGAGCACCTCGACCAGACCTTCCATCGCGAGATCGCGCGCGGGCCGCTTCGCGGCGTCGTCGCCGGCGCGGCGGATCTTCTCGCGGTAGTCCTGCGCCTTCAGGAACTGCTCGCGCACCAGCGAGGCCGACTTGCTGCGCGTGCCCGGAAACGGCGCCGACGAGCGGATGGAGTTCGTGCCGTTGGCCATCTTCATGCCGCCCAGCATGCGTCCCGAAGCGTCGGTGATGGCGAGATCGTCGATCGTCGTGCCCTCGCGGAGCTTGAGGTACGACGTCTGGCCGCTCAGGAGGTGGCCCGAGCCGGGCATGACGTTCACGGTGGTGATGCCGCCGGCGCGGGCGCGCTTCAACCCCGGGTCGCGCGCGTCGAACGAGTCGAGCAAGCGCACGTCGGGGTTGATGGGCGAGGAGCGGTCGCCGCCCGACCCCCCGCCGATGTGGCTGTGGGTATCGACGAGGCCCGGCATCACGACCTTGCCGGCGAGATCCACGGTCACGGCGCCCGCCGGCACGGTGACGCGGCCGGCCTCGCCCACCGCCGCGATCCTGCCGTTCTCGACCACGAGCACGCCGCGCTCGATCGCGGGGCCCGACACCGGCAGAATGCGCGCGTTGATGAAGGCTTGCGCCTGCTCGGCGCGCGCCCAGCCTGGCAGCGCCACGAGCGCCGCCGCCACGGCGAGCAGAGCCCGCCGGGATCCGTGACCTCTCACGCCGAACCTCCTTCGAAGGGCCGCGGGCACACGCGCCGCCAGTGAAGGAACCGTCGTGAGCCGCCCGGGTTGCCAGTGGAGGCGACAGTATAGCGCAGCCGTTGTGAGGTGCCCGTGACTCGCGCACCGACGGGCGTAGGCAGCCCGCCGTGATCGGTGGTCAGCCCGCCGTGATCGTCGCGAGCGCGAGCGCGAGGAAGGTGGCGGCCATCGC
>JAHDVQ010000142.1:4997-8177 GCA_023384595.1 Vicinamibacteraceae bacterium
GTCAGCCCGCCGTGATCGTCGCGAGCGCGAGCGCGAGGAAGGTGGCGGCCATCGCGATGAGCGGCAGATGGCCGAGCACGCGTGTCGCCGGAGATGGGGCGCGCACGCGACCGAGATCGCGCCAGGCCCGCACGGCGTAGAAGAACGCCAGCGCCCAGAGCAGCATGCCGAGCGCGCCGGCAAACGGGGCCGAGCGTCCCGGGCTCCCCGTCCACACGCCAGGCACGAGCGACACGAGGAGCGACAGCGTGAAGGCGGCCAGGGAAATGGCGCCGCCGCGCCGCGCCGCCACCGCCGCGCGTTCGTCCGGAACGGCTCCCGACGAGTCGGTCACGCCGTGATTCTAGCCCGACCTGCATCTGAGCTGTGCAAGAAGAACGGACGGGCCGAAGTGGGCTTAGCGTCGCGTTTTAGTCACACCCCTTACACGATGTCTTGAATCGAGACGCAATCCACTGCAGCTGAGGCGCCGGTGCTGGACTCGGCGGGGCCGCCACGGACCGCGGCTCGTTCACGGGGCGGGAGTCGGATCTCGCTGAACACAGAGACCTTGCGGCGTTGAGGTCCTCTGCCGGACGGGGTGCCTGCGGGCACAGCGGGGCCGGCTCCCACCGGCTGGCACGTCCTCTGCTCTCTCTGGGGTCGAGTCGAACACGACCCGTCTTCGGGCGGAGGACATAGATGTTGCTGGCATTGTTCGTTCTGACGTTGGGGGGGTGGGGAGCCGGAATCGCCACCGATTACACGCTCGGCGGCATGATTCACCTGCTCCTGCCCTCCTCGTTTGCCGCGGCCATCATCGACCTCGTCGTCCGTCAGCCCGCGCGATCGGAGGACCTATGAAGTTTGCGACCCTCGTGATCGATGCGCCAGCGACGCCGCCATCACGGCCGGACGAGCTTCCCGACGATCGGCCCGATGAGCAGCCGGACGTGCCGCCGGTGCCACCGACCGAGCCGCAACCCGTGCCGGTCGTCGACCCACCGCCGGAACCACAGCCGGAGCCGCCGTACATCGTCACGCTGGCGCGGTTCATGGCCCAGGTCAGGTGAAGGCCCAGTGATCGGGTCGAGCGCCTGTTTCACCAATAGACCACGAAAGGACCGTCATACAGATGGAGAGCATTCGCGACTTGTTCCAGGATCAGATCAAAGACCTTTACAGCGCCGAGAAGCAGCTGACCAAGGCCTTGCCGAAGATGGCGGAGGCGGCCTCGTCAGCCTCCCTGAAGAAGGGCTTCGAGAGCCACCTCAAGCAGACCGAACAGCACATTGCCCGTCTCGAGAAGATCGCCGAAACCGAAGGCTTCAAGGCCGGCGGCAAGAAGTGCGTCGGCATGGAGGGGCTCATCGAGGAGGGGAACGAGGTCCTCGGTGAAGGCGAGGCCGGCACGTTGCGCGACATGGCGCTCGTGAGCGCCGCGCAGAAGGTCGAGCACTACGAGATTGCCGGCTACGGCAACGCCCGCCACTTCGCCGAGGTGCTGGGACTGACCGAGACGGCCCGGATGCTCCAGGAGACGCTCGACGAAGAGGCGACGACCAACGAGTCGCTCACGCACCTCTGCAAGTTCGAACTCGTCCCCGCGGTAGTCGAGGCCTGAGGTTGTTCTCGTGGCGAGGGGCGGCGTTCAGGCGCCGCCCCTCGACCCGATCCCGTCCGCACCTGTACATCCGACGACGCTGTTACAGCCCGAAGCTCGCAATCGGCACGTTCTCTTCCAGCTGCCGGCGATACTGCTCCACCAGCTTCCGATTCGTGTCCGGGCCCTCGGGCCCCGTCGTCTTCCTTCGTTCGAGTCCCTCCGGCGCACGCCCCGCCTTGACGTCCTCGATGATCCTGGAGATGTCCACGTCGGCAATCATCACGCCCAGGGCGCGATAGGCCTGATTGCGCACCCATCGGTACTCCGCGATCGAGAAGTTCTGGGCGTTGAGCGCCTCCACCTGGGTTTTCTTGGCCTCGCTCCACAGGCCGATCAGGTCCCGATAGGCGGCCACGAGGCGGGGGATATCGGGCAGCGATGGCTCGGGCCGTTGTGCGACGTCCTGGTATTTCGTCTCCAGCTCGCTGAACCGCGCGCCCATGCGCTCGCGCACCGCCTGCTGCACCGCCACCAGGCGGCGCACCTGCTCCTCGGTGAGCTCACCGGACTTCGGCGGTTCGAAAGCCGTGGTGTTCCGGATCTCCTTTTCGTGGTCGGCCACGCGGGCGATGCCGCCGCTCTCGGAGAGCGCGCTCCGCACGTAGCGCAGTCCCAGATAACCGACGATCGCGGCGCCCATCGCGAGCAGCACGAGGACGAGCAGACACCCGATGACGAATTTCTTCACGTGACCGGCCTCCCTGGTTGATCGGGCGACAGTTTACCTGCCCGCGGGAATTCTGCGGAGGTCTACTGGCTCGAGGCGTGGACGCTTGGGGAGGCGCCCGTCGCCCGACGAGCGGCCGCGGGCGTGACGCCAGAGCCACGGGAGGAGGAACTGCCGGATCCAGGCCGCTTCCGCCGCCAGCCGCTGCACGCGGCTCCGTTGCGGCTCCGGCGCGAGCGGTCTGGTCCACGAGTCGTCGGTGCCCGCGAGCCCAAGGCGCCAGGCGAGCGCCGCGCCGATGCGCTCGTGACCGAGGCTGTTGGCGTGCAGTCGATCGATGCTCCAGAGGCGCGGGTCCGACGCCATCGGGTAGGCGGCCAGATCGAGCAGGAGGGCGCCCGTGTCGCGGGCGGCTGTGCGGATGGCGTCGTTCAGCGCGCGCGCGCGGGGGGCCAGGCGCCGGGCGAGCGGCGCCACCGCCGACATGTCGGGCAGGGTGAAGGTGAGCACCGTCGCGCCCGTCCCGGTGAGGGCGCCGAGCATGGCCGCCAGATCGGCGCCCACACGCGCCGCGTCGAACCGGCGGCGGAGGAGATCGTTCGTGCCGGCGACGGCCGTCGCCAGATCGGGCTCGAGCGCGAGGGCCGGCTCGAGCTGCTCGTCGAGGATGCGCCGGGTCTGGCGCCCCCGCACCGCGAGGTTGGCGTAGAGCAACCCGCCCTGTGCCGCGGCGACGTGCTCGGCAAACCTGTTGGCCCAGCCCCGATAGCCGCCGCGGCCATCGGGGTCATCGAGCCCTTCAGTGGTGCTGTCGCCGATGGCGACGTAGCGGCGGTAGATCCGGCGTCCAGCGTCCGGCATCCGGCGT
>JAHDVQ010000142.1:8277-9733 GCA_023384595.1 Vicinamibacteraceae bacterium
CGTCCGGCATCCGGCGTGCGCGCGCTCAGGCCGGCGAGACGTTCTCGGCGCGCGGTCCCTTCGGCCCCTGGCCCTTGTCGAAGGTCACGGTGTCGCCCTCGCGCAACGAGTCGAACTGGCCGCCCTTGCACGCCGACTGGTGGAAGAAGTACTCGCTGCCGTCCTGCGCGGCGATGAAACCGAAGCCCTTGTCGCGAATCAGCCGCTTGACCGTACCGGTGTTGGAGCCCATGTGGTCGTTCCTCGAAGTGGGGTTGATGTGCGCGTCTCGTGCGGCTGACAGCGTGTCGGGTGTGGCGGGGGGAACGGCAAACCGGCGGTGGCTCGTCGACTGCAAAGGGCGAAACGCGTAAGGCCAGACTATAGCACGGGGGGCGCCGAATCAGCAGATCCCGAGATCGGCGGCGGATCCCGGGCAGCAGGGGGTCCCCCATGACCATGGACCCCCGCGCCCCCTTACCAGGCGGGCTGAAGGTCGCCGCGATAGGGTATGAGCTGGCCCGGCAGCACGTCCACGTCGAAGACCGCCGGCTCGTAGCCCGGCGCGTGAATCTCGATGCGATGCGGGCCGGCCGGCAGCGTCAGCGCCTCGCGCGATCCGTCGAACAGGTTCGCCGTCCCCACGTAGACCCCGTCGACGTACACCTCGGCATCCCACGGCGTGATGTCGAGCGCGATGCCGCCGTACGTGCTGGCGCTCGGCACGACGTAGCTCGTCCCATACCGGCCGTAGGCATAGACCGGCGCCACCGGGTAGGCGAACGGATAGACCACCGGGTAGCCGACGAAGAGGCCGAAGCCGATGTGCAGCCTCGGTCGGAAGTGGTAAGGCCGCACCACGTACACCCGCGGCGCCCGGTACGACCGGTAACCGTAGCTGTACGGCCGGACGACCCGCGGCGCGTGCGCGTAGGAGCGCGGTGCGTAATAGCGGGGCGCCACGCCACCCCGCGGCGAGTACGCGTAGGCGTCGCGCCGCGGCACGGCGCGACGCGGTGTCGCGTCGATGCGTCGCCCGGGCGTGACCGACGACGGCACGCGGCGGCCACCGTCGTAGCGCCGCACCTCGGGACGGACGGGACCTGGATGGACCGACCCGGAACGCACGGATCCGGGAGAGGCCATGCGGCCAGTGCGGCTCCCGCGATCGCGCGACACGCGATCCGGAGCGCCGCGAGACGGCGAGCGGTACGACGGGCGATCCGGCGTTCGCGAGCCGCCGACCGCCTGACGCGGCGCGGCACGCCGGCCCGCGTCGGCCCGCGGAGCCTGGCGGGCTCCTCCCCCGTCGGTCCGGCCGCCAGAGCGCGCCCGGCTCTCGGATCGCGCCCGCGCCTGCGGCTCGCCGGCGGCGGAGACGGCCGGGGCCGCCAGCGCCAGCGACAGCAGCACGGCGCCAGCCGTGTGGATGGCACGAACTCTCATCATGACCCCCTCAGGCAGGCGAGCGCCTACA
>JAHDVQ010000429.1 GCA_023384595.1 Vicinamibacteraceae bacterium
GAGCCTGCGCGTTTTTCTGTGTATCGGTGGGTTACGTGTTGTCGGGGATGCGGTCTCCGAAGTGGATGCGTAGGACTGCCATCGCTTGCGTCCAGTTGTAGCAGGCGCGCCAGTTGGTCTTGGCGCGTTGGATTGCGAGCCAGATCAGTCTGAGTGCGGCGTCGTCGTTGGGGAAGTGCCCGCGGGTCTTGATTGTCTTTCGGATCTGCATGTGCAGGCTCTCAACGGTGTTCGTTGTGTAGACAACACGGCGGATTTCCTGCGGGAAGGCGAGGAAGGGGATGAAGCGCTCCCAGGCGCGTTCCCAGACCTGGAGCGCCGCCGTCTTGGTCTTGCTGTCGGCCCAGGCGTGGGTGAGCTCGTCGAGCACCGCTCTGGCCTGGTCGGCGTCCGGGGCGGTGTAGATCCGCCTGAGCTCGCCGGCGCAGCTCTTGCGTTCTTTCCAGGAGAGGTAGCGCAGGCTCTGGCGGACGAGGTGGACGACACAGGTCTGGTTGACCGCCTCGGGGAAGACAGCGTCGATCGCCTCTGGGAAACCGGTGAGGCCGTCGGTGCAGACGAACAGGATGTCCTTGACGCCGCGGTTTCTGAGCTCGGTCATGACGCTCGTCCAGAAGCGGGCGCCCTCGCTCTTTTCGATCCAGAGGCCCAGGCAGTCGCGTTCGCCGTCGAGCGTGACGCCGATCGCGACGTGGACGGCCTTCTTGCGCACGACCTGCTGGTCGCGGATCGCGACCTGCAGCGCGTCCAGGTAGACGGCAACGTACAGCTCCTCGAGCCCCCGGCCCTGCCAGGCGCGCACGTCTTCCTGGATCGAGGCGGTCACCTCGCTGACAAGCCCGTCGGAGACGTCGACGCCGTAGAGCTCGCGCAGGTGGCGCTGGATCTCCCGGGTCGTCATCCCGCCCGCGTACAACGCGAGGATCTGCTCGTCGAAACCGTCGAACGAGCGGCCGTGCTTGGGCACGATCCGCGGCTCGAAGCTCGCGTCGCGGTCGCGGGGCAGCTCGACCGTGACCGGCCCATCGACCGTGCGCAACGTCTTCGACGTCGTCCCGTTGCGCCGGTTTGGCTGCGCCTCCGGCGGCATCCCGCCCGGCGGGTAGCCGAGATGCCGCTCCAGCTCCGCGCCGGCCGCCCGCTCGATCAGCCGCTTACGAAGCTGGCTGATCAACCCATCCGGGCCCGTCAACTGCTCCGGGCCCCGGTACTCCCCCAACAGCTGATCGATCAGCTCGTCCGGGATCTCCATCTCGCTCATCGTGCCTCCTTCCGGCCGGCCCGGCCGGATCGCTCCCAACGCGGCTACGCCGCGATCGTCACGACCCGGCCGGACGAACCAGACGGATACACAGAAATCCGCGCACTACCGA
>JAHDVQ010000430.1 GCA_023384595.1 Vicinamibacteraceae bacterium
TCGAGACGCGCTCGCGGCCAGACCAGGTCAGCCCGTCGTACCCGTCGCTTCCACCGGCCTCGGCGCCTGAACCCCAGGCCAGCCGGCCGAGCGCCCCCTGCGCGGTGGCCGCCGTCCGCCAGGTGGCCTCGCTGCCGCCCTCGCCGAGTACGCTCGCGCGAAGCGGTCCACCGGACGCCGTGACGACGTGCACGAGGCCGCCGATGGCGCCGGCGCCATGCACGGCGCTCTGCGGTCCGCGCACCACCTCGACGCGATCGACGCCGGCTGCCGGGAGGCTGCTCCAGTCGAAGCCCCCGCCCACCGCGTTCATGCGGACGCCATCGACCACCACCAGCGTGTAGTCGGACTCGCCGCCGCGGGTGAAGACCGACGTCTGGCTCCCGCGGCCTCCCGCGCGGGCCACGCTCAGGCCAGGCACGAAGTGCAGCGCCTCGGCCACCGACGTAGCCTGTGCGGCATCCAGCATCCTGCGGTCGACGATCGTCACGGCCGACGGCACGAGCGCGCGCGGCGCTTCGGCGTGCGCCGCGCTCACGACGACGTGCTCGGTGATGGCGCTGAGCGCAAGCGGCAGGTCGAGCGCGACGGGCGTGTCGCCGAGGTCCACCAGGTCGGGTTCGCGGCGGAGACCCGCGGCCGTGACGCGGAGTTCGTAGCGGCCGGGTGCGAGGTCCACCTCGATGCGGCCGTCGCCGTCGGTGTGTGCCGTGCGCGGGAGCGAGCCCGCCGAGCCAGCGGCGGCGATGCGCACCTCGGCCCCGGGGACGGGGCGGCCGTCTGGATCGGTCACGCGGGCCGAGAGCGTGGCGGCCATGGTGGCGGCCGTGCCTGCGAGGAAGAGCACGAGGGCGAGGAGCGCCGCGCGCGCGCCCGCACTCCAATGGCGAACAAAGAGCGGAACCTGGGATCGGGTCGTCATGGGGCCTCCTCCGGCGTTTCCACGCGCCGGTGCCGGCCGCGTTCATCGCGGCGACGGATGAGGACGCCCTGCGGGAGAGGTTTCCTGACTCGCGGATCGAAGCGGGACCCGGCGTCTTCCCATGCGCGTGAGGCGCACAGTGACGGGCCGCACCCTCTGGCGCGACCGGTTCGAATCCTGCTCCCCGCTCACAGTGGCGGGACCGTGCGGGAATTGCACCCGACTTCCCTGGCTCCCCGGGCGGTGCCAGTGGGCGGAGTATAGCAGGCCTTGGGCCTTGGGGCCTTGGGCCTTGGGCCTTGGGCCTTAGGCCTTGGGGCCTTGGGCCTTGGGCCTTGGGCCTTGGGGGTTTGGGCCCTGGGTACGCGGGACGATTGGAGACGGTGGGCGGTAAGCGGAAAAGTGGCCCGATCCGCCGAAAAAGTTGCCTCGGCCGGATTCAATCAAAT
>JAHDVQ010000431.1 GCA_023384595.1 Vicinamibacteraceae bacterium
TTGGGCGATAGGCGTTGGGCGTTGGGCGTTGGTCCGCTGATCCGCCGATCCCCTGATACCCTGTCCCTGATGCTCCTTCCCCGCGAACACGGCACCTACGGCGAGATCCTCTTTCCCCTTGTCGGCGCGCTCGTCGTGGGCCAGCCGACCGGGGTGGGCTGGGCGATCGCGGCCGGGGCGTTCATCGGGTACCTGGCCCACGAAGGCGCCATCGTGCTCGCAGGCCGGCGGGGTGCCCGGGCGGCCCGCGAGTCGCGTCGCGCCGCACTGCGCTCGCTCGTCCTCTTCGGCGGCGTGGCGGCCGTGCTGCTCGCGTGGGCCGTCGCCGGTGCAGGTCCCCTCGTCAGAAGCGGCGTCTTGATCGCGATGGTGCCCACGAGCCTGGCGCTCGCCGTCGCGTGGGCGGGCCGCGAACGCTCGGTCGGGGGTGAGATGCTGGCCGGCGTGGCGCTGTCGTCGTGGGGGCTGCCGGTGGCGCTCGACGGCGGCGTGGCCATGGGGCCCGCACTGGCCTGCTGGGCCGTGTGGAGCGCGAGTTTCGCGGCCGCGACGCTCGCCGTGCGTGGGCTCATCGCGCGCACGAAGCGCCAGGCCTGGCGTCCGCACGTGGCGGGAGCCGCGATCGTGGCCGCCGGGGCCGTGGCGGCCGCATGGTGGGCGGCCGAGGCCGCCCACGTGCCACCCGGATTGCAGTGGACCCTCGCGCCCACCGTGCTCGTCGTCCTCGTGCTCGGCATCCTGCCCGTGCCGGCGCGGCGGTTGAAGACCATCGGCTGGTCGCTCGTGAGCGCGAGCGCCGCGACGCTCGCCGCCCTCGTCGCCGTCTTCTGAGGAACCTCTCAGCCGCGTTCCAGGCGGCGGACCACGTGACCGGCGCCCTCGAGCGCGGCGACCGCGCGATCGAGATCGGCCTCACGGACCAGCACGTAGTCGGTGTCGTAGGTGCACACGGCGAGGATGCTCAGGTGCTCGGCGGCGAGGGGCGCCGTCATCGAGGCGAGGACGCCGACGGCGTCGAAGGGAAGCGGGCCGTCGACGGCGAGCGCCACGAAGCCCCGCTCGGCCGTCATGCCGTCGGGCACGCGCCGGGCCTCGCAGATCATCGACAACTCGCTGGGCGTTCGCGTGACGCTCGAGAACCAGCCGCCCGTGGCCCAGCCGGGCACGCTGGCATCGGGTGCGAGGCGCACGACAGCAAGGGGGAGGGCGTGGAGCGTGAGCCGCACGGATTGATCACACCGGACGCCGGATGCCGGATGCCGGATGCCGGAAAAGCGAAAGACCCGAGACGTGAGGCCCGGGTCTTTCGCGTCGGTTACTTTGGTGGACGGCAGGAGGCTCGAACTCCCGACCTCAGCGTTGCGAACGC
>JAHDVQ010000432.1 GCA_023384595.1 Vicinamibacteraceae bacterium
CGCCGGCTCCGTCTTCCGCACGCGCACCTTGTGGACGCGGCGCTTCTCGGCCTCGAGCACCTCGACCTCGAGCCCGTCCACCTCGAAGCGCTCCCCCACGGCCGGCACGCGCCCGATGTGCGACAGCAGATAGCCGCCCATGGTCTCGAACCCCTCGCCGTGGATGGCGAGGCCGAGACGGTCGGCCACCTCGTCGACGTTGACCTTCCCGCTCACGATGAAGCTGCCGTCGCCTTGGTCCACCACCGGTTCGGTCTCGACGTCGTACTCGTCGCGAATCTCCCCGACGATCTCCTCGAGGAGGTCCTCCAGGGTCACGAGCCCCGCCGTGCCGCCGTATTCGTCCACGACGATGGCCAGCTGCAGCTGCTTCTGCTGCAGCTCCTTGAGCAGCTCCTGCACCTTCTTCGTCTCGGGCACGAAGAAGGCGGGCCGCATGATGGCCGTGACGGGAGTCGACGCGAGGTCGCCGTCGAACTTGAGCAGGTCCTTCACGAAGACGATGCCGGCGATGTTGTCGAGGTCCTCGTCGAAGACCGGGATGCGCGAGTACTCCTGATGGCGGTAGAAGGCCACGAGCTCGATGAGCGTCGCGTCGGCGCGGATGGCCGCGATGTCCGGCCGCGGCGTCATGACCTCGCGGACCAGCGTGTCGCCGAAGTCCACGATCGATCGGAGGAGACGCCGCTGCTCGTCGCTCTCGACCTCGGCGGCGTCCGGGGCCGGGACGGCGTCACCGCCACCCTCGTGCGCCTCGGCGTCGGCAATCGAGGCCGCCGCCGCCCGCGCCCGCTTCGCGAGCAGCTGCACGATTGGCGTCGAGAGCGGCGCCACGAGCGCCGCCATGACCGTGAAGGACGGCAGCAGGCCGGCCAGCACCGCCTGCGGGTTCTTCCGCACGATCAGATACGGCAGCAGCTCCTCGCAGACGATGTAGAAGACGACCGACGTGGCCATGGCCGCGCCCACCGCGCGCCAGCCGAGCCCGCCGTAGAGCATCACGAACAGCCCACCCGCGACGACGGTGACAATGCCCACGAGCAGGCGCGCGGGCACGAACAGCTTGAGCGGCTCCTCGAGGTAGCGCTCGAGGTGCGACGACTCGCGGTCGGCCTCGGCGATGAGGCGAAGCGAGAACCGCATGAGCACGCTATAGGCCGCCTGCACGGTGCCCACGTAGACGAGGACGCACCCGAGCAGGAACAGGAGCAGCGGAATCATCGCGCCCCTCCGCGCTCGATGAGCCCCGCCGCGCCGAGCCCCGCGCGGCGCCGCAGTCGCCGTTCCACCCGCGCCATCTCGCCGTCGTCCTGCTCGTGATCGTAACCGAGGAGGTGGAGAAGGCCGTGCAGGGCGAGCACGCGCA
>JAHDVQ010000433.1 GCA_023384595.1 Vicinamibacteraceae bacterium
CGAGCGCGCGCAGCGTATCGACGTCGAGGTCGTTGGTCGGCTCGTCGAGCAGCAGGAGGTTGCCGCCGCGCTTCAGCAGCTTCGCGAGGTGCACGCGGTTGCGCTCGCCGCCCGAGAGCGTCCCCACCTTCTTCTGCTGGTCTCGACCCTTGAAGTTGAACCACGAGACGTAGGCGCGCGAGGCGACCGTGCGCTTGCCAAGTTCGACCTCGTCCTTGCCGTCGGCAATCTCCTCCCACACCGACTTCCCGGGCGCCAGCGCGTCGCGGCTCTGGTCGACGTAGGCAATCTGAACGGTTTCGCCGATCTTGAGCGTGCCGCCATCGGGCTGCTCCTGCCCCGTGATCAAGCGAAACAGCGTGGTCTTCCCCGCACCGTTCGGCCCGATGACGCCGACGATGCCGCCGCGCGGCAGCGTGAAGTTCAGCCCGTCGAAGAGCAGCAGGTCGCCGTAGCCCTTCCTGAGGTCCCGCGCCTCGACCACCACGTCGCCGAGCCGCGGCCCGGGCGGAATGTAGATCTCGGCGCTCTCCACCTTCTCCGGGGTGTCCTGGCGCAGCAGGTCCTCGTAGGCGTTCAGGCGGGCCTTGCCCTTCGCCTGGCGCGCGCGTGGCGACATCCGGATCCACTCCAGCTCGCGCTCGAGCGTGCGCCGCCGCTTCGTCTCGGACTTCTGCTCGATCTCGAGGCGCTTCTCCTTCTGCTCGAGCCACGACGAGTAGTTGCCCTGCCACGGAATGCCCTCGCCGCGATCGAGCTCCAGAATCCAGCCGGCGACGTTGTCGAGAAAGTAGCGGTCGTGCGTGACGGCGACGACCGTCCCCGGATACGCCTGCAGGTGGTGCTCGAGCCACGCCACCGACTCGGCGTCGAGGTGGTTGGTGGGCTCGTCGAGCAGGAGCAGGTCGGGCTGCTGTAGCAGCAGCCGGCAGAGTGCCACGCGCCGCCGCTCGCCACCAGACAGCGTTGTCACGTCGGCGTCGGGCGGCGGGCAGCGCAGCGCGTCCATCGCCTGCTCGAGCCGCGCATCGAGGTCCCACGCGTTCACGTGGTCGATCTTGTCCTGCAGCGTCCCTTGCTCCTCGAGCAGCGCGTCCATCTCGTCGGGCGAGATGTCCTCGCCGAGGCGCATGCTGATCTCGTCGAACCGCGTGAGCAGCGCGCGCGTCGACGCCACGCCCTCCTCGACGTTGCCGAGGACCGTCTTCGACGGGTCGAGCGCGGGCTCCTGCGGCAGGAAGCCGCGCGTGATGCCCTCGGCGGGAAACGCCTCGCCGATGAACTTCGAGTCCTCGCCGGCCATGATGCGCAGCAGCGAGCTCTTACCGGCGCCGTTCAGGCCGAGCACACCGATCTTCGCGCC
>JAHDVQ010000434.1 GCA_023384595.1 Vicinamibacteraceae bacterium
GTGTGAGAAGGGATGTGCGCATAGGGGGGAGCTCCTGGGGAGGAATTGTTGAGGTCATAACTCTACTGCACGGAAACTCGGCTGTCACGGCCCGGTGGCGGCTGTAGCTGTAGGGTCCGGCTTAAGCCGGACCCTACGACCCAGCCGGACGCCGGAGGCCGGACGCCGGACGCCGGATGCCGGATAATGGCCGCGCGATGACACGCCGCCGACGCGTCCGGGGTCTCGCTCGGAGCCGGCCACCCTGGTGGCTCGTGGCCGTTGTCGCCTCCTTCGTCCTGTACTTCGTGGTGCTCGTCGGCGCCGAGCTCACGCGACCGGAGCCCAGCGGCGTGCTCGTCGACTTCGATGGCGAGGGCGCCGTGGTGACGGGAGTGGTGCCCGGATCGTCGGCTGCTGCGGCCGGGCTCCGGCCGGGCGATCGCGTGGTGCGCTACGCGGACCGCCCGGTGCGCACGCGGCTCGACTGGTCGGCCATCAGTGCCAACCTGACCACGGGGGCTCCCGCGCGCCTCGACATCGTGCGTGGTGGCGCGGCATCGGTCGCGATGCTCCAGCCGGCCGCACGCGCCGACCAGTGGCCGCCTGGCCTCGATGCCGTCATCCTGCTCGTGGCACGGCTCGCCCAGGCGCTCTGCCTGGTGCTGGCGCTGGCCGTGCTCGCGCGGCGGCCGCACGATCGCGTCGCCCGGCTCGGGACGTGGCTCCTCGCCAGCCTGGGCGTGTTCACCGTGGTCATGCCGGTCGGCTTTGCCTCAGCGTGGCGGCAGGTTCCTATCCTGTTGCAGCCGGCGCTCTGGCTGGCCAGCGCCAGCGGCATCGCGGCGCCGGCCATCTTCTGTGCGTTCTGCGCGGTGTTTCCCGTTCCGCTGCCCCGGCGCTGGTGGCCGTGGCTGCTGGCGAGCATCCCCGTGCTCGGCGTCGTCGTCTGGCACCTCCACTACGTGCACACGGTTGTCGTGCTCGAGGCCCGCCAGCCCACGGTGGTCGACCTCTCGGCCCTCGTGGGTCTGGTCAGCGTGATCTACGTCTTCGGCGGGCTCGCGCTCCTCGCGAGGCAGTACTCGCGGCTCGAGGGCGCCCTGGAGCGGCGGCGCCTCCGCGTGCTGCTCGCGGGCACGCTGGTCGGCAGCGCGGCCGGCGCGCTGGTCGCGCTGTCGGTGTGGATCCAGCCTGCGCCATCGTTCACCCAGTCGGTGTTCGCCTCGCCTCTGACGCTCGTCGCCATGCCGCTGCTCGTGGCCTTCCCGGCGTCGCTTGCCTACACCATCCTGCGGTATCGCCTGTTCGACGTGCGGATCATCGTCCGGCAGGGCGTGCAGTACGCGCTCGCGCGCGGTCTGTGGCTCGCGCTCGTGCTGCT
>JAHDVQ010000435.1 GCA_023384595.1 Vicinamibacteraceae bacterium
GGCAGGGGAGCAACAAGGCCGCGATTGGCGGCATCCGCGCCACGCACTCGGCCCCCGGCAAGATTCGCCTCGGCCTCGAGTCGCTGCGCATCTTCTCGACGTGGCAGGACGCGCACGGCGACGACATCGAGTGGTACCGCGGCGGCTACGTGTTCGTCGCCTACCGCGACGAGGAGGAGCGCGCCCTCAAGAACCTCCTCGTGGTTCAGCAGCGCCACGGCCTCAACATCCACTGGGTCGATCACGACGAGATGCTCACGCGGCTCCCACATCTCGAACCCGAGGGGCTGCGCGGCGGCACCTGGTCGCCCGACGATGGCTCGGCGTCGCCGTTGAGGTCGTCGTCTGCGTTCTACAGGAGGGCGGTGCAACTGGGCGTGCAGTTCCGCTTCGGCGAGCGCGTCACCGACATCGTTTGCCGGCGCGGTGGCGTGGCCGGCGTACGCACCGACAAGGGCGCCTACGCGACGGCGACGGTCGTGAACGCGGGCGGCGCGTGGGCGCGGCCGCTGGCGCAGTCGGCGGGGCTCGACACGCCCGTCGTGCCCGACAGCCACGAGGCGGGCATCACGGAGCCCGTGGCGCACTTCCTCGATCCCATGCTGGTGGACCTGCGGCCGACGCCCGGTGCGCGCAACTACTACTTCTACCAGCACAAGCCCGGCGGCCTGGTCTTCTGCATCACGCCCGACCCGCCGATTGCCGGCACCGACCGGCGCGAGACCTCGGCCTACCTGCCGATGATTGCCTCGCGCATGGTCGGCCTCATGCCGAAGCTCGCGAACGTCAAGGTGCGGCGCACGTGGCGCGGGCTCTATCCGATGACGCCCGACGGCGCCCCGATTCTCGGCTGGTCGAAGAAGGTCGAGGGCTACGTGCACGCCGAGGGCATGTGCGGCCAGGGCTACATGCTCGGCCCTGGCGTGGGGGCACTCCTCGCGCGCACGATTCGCGGCGCCGAGAGCGCGGACGACCGTGCGATTCTCCAGGAGCTCGGCCCGGATCGCGACTTTGGAGGGCAGGAGACACTGAAGTAGGGGATCGGCGGATCGGTCGATCGGCAGATCAGGGCTGGCGGCCTCTCCTTGCTTGCCGCTGCGTGCGGCGTAGCGTGGGCATGTCTCCGCCCGGGCGAGTTCCGGCGGCGTCGAAGGTACTGGCGACCGGTGGGCGAGAGGCGACCACCGCTGGCGCGAGCGACGCCGACGGATGTTTGAGCCCCGGGGGGAGTTGTGCCCGCGCCACGCCCCGAGTGCCGAGTGCCCAATGCCGAGTGCCGAGTGCCGGCGGCAGCGGCGCCCCACCTTTCGCCTGTTGATCGTACGCCGCGCCGCTGGTACCATCTGACCGCACCAT
>JAHDVQ010000436.1 GCA_023384595.1 Vicinamibacteraceae bacterium
GCGGCAGCCACCCCCGGTTCACCCCGCGGGCGAGCGCGAAGGTGAACATGGCCGTGGCCGAGGTCTCGAGATAGCTGTCGGTCCGGTCGAGCAGTTGATGCCAGGCACCCTCCCCGCCCTGCACCGCGGCCACGCCCTGCGCCGCCCGGCGAAATTGCGCCAGCACGGCCTCGCGCTGGGGGTGGTCGTCGGGCATCACGCTCAGCAGCTCCGCCATCGCCATCAGCATCCAGCCGGCGCCGCGGCCCCAGAAGAAGCGCGGGTCGGGCGAGGCGTCGGCAAACCACGAGTGGTCGTAGAGCAGACGCGAGGCGTCGAACAGGCGCGCCGACATCTGCAGCACCTGCCTGGCGGCGTCGTCGAACCAGGCCCGTTCGCCGGTGAGCCTCCCCATCTGCGCCATGAACGGAATGCTCATGTAGGCGTCGTCGACCCAGAGGGACGCGGCGCGCGGGCGAGGCCGCACGAGCGTGCCGTCGTCGAGACGCGTCATGCGGCGGGCGATGAAGTCGGCGATCGTGTCGATGACCGGGCGATACCGCTCCTGCGGCTCGCGCAGGTGCTCCTTGACGAGCGCCGCGCCGATGGCCCCGCAGTCGTCGAGCTCCCGCATGTCGAGCAACCGCCGGAAGCCGTGGCGCTGCGGTCCGAACGCGTCGGCCTGGCGGCGGAAGTAGTCGAGATGGTCGAAGATGAAATCGAAGTTCCGCGTGGTGTAGGCGGCAAACGACGCGTCGCCCGTGACGTCGCTGACGTGCAGCATGGCGGCGAGCACGACGCCCATGGAGTAGGTCCAGTCGTTGAACTCGCCCGGCCGCGTGTCGATGCCGGCCGACGCGGTGGGCTCGGCGAGGTCGGCGATGGGCGCGCCCGTGGCCGTATCGATGACCCGATACGGAGTGGAGCGGACGAAGTGATCGCGAATCCTGGCCAGCGTCGCCACGATGTCGCCCTCGGCCGGCAGCGTGTAGTCGACGTTGGGCGGGCGCGACGGCTGGTGGAAGACCGGATCGCTCGCCCCGCGCTCGGCGGCAGGGCGGCCCGGGGCTGACGGGTACTGCAGGGAGGCGGCCGACTGACACGGCGCCGGACCGGCCGCGAGCACGATCAGCAGGGCCGGGGCGAGCCCGGCGAGGGTTCGGGACACGGTCATCGGGTGCACCTCGCAGTGGGGGGGAACGTGGAGCCGGGAGCCGCCCAATGGTATAACCAATCGCGCGAGAAGGCATCATGCACGAGGTCGAGATCAAGGTGGAACGGGTCGCCCGGCTGGCGACCTCGCTCGAACTGGCGGGCGTCGTCCTGGGTGCGCAACCCAATTTCGCCTGGCTCACCGGAGGCCAGTCGAACCG
>JAHDVQ010000143.1 GCA_023384595.1 Vicinamibacteraceae bacterium
CTGAAGGATGGCAAGCCGCACCTTGCCGCCAGGGCCCTGCGCGGGGCGCCCGACGACAGCGACACCTGAGCCCGGCAAGTGAGTGCCGCGGCTCGCGCCAGGCCGGCGCCCGCCGGCATGTGTCGCGTCACTCTTCGGGGAGAAGCAGAGGGAAGAACTCGAGGCAGGGTGTGGGAGCGGCCAGCAGCCGCTCCCACGATGCAGCCGACCTGGGAGGTCAGCCGAGCTTCGTCACGTTGCCGGCCTGTGGTCCCTTCGGGCCGTCGACGATCTCGAACTCGACCGCCTGGCCCTCTTCGAGGGTCCGGAAGCCGTTGCCCTGGATGGCCGACCAGTGCACGAAGACGTCGCTTCCGGATTCGCGCTCGATGAAGCCGTAGCCCTTCGCGTTGTTGAACCACTTGACCTTGCCAGTAATACGCGTCATCTTGCCATTCCTGCCTTGCAACTGTGCGGCCTTTCGGCCGCCAGAACCCACCGCGCGCACCCGTGCCGCGGGTCCTCCAGCTCACCGGCTGGCCCCCCTCCCGCATCACGCGTACGCCCAAAAAAAAAGACCGCTTCCACGGCCTACCCTCGACAGCCCGCCCGCGAGGGCAAGCGAAGCATAGCGATTGGTTATCGAAACTGTCAAGGAAGCCGAATCCGGCGTCCGGCGGCCGGCGACCGGCCTCCGGCAGGGGGTGTCCGTGCCGGTAGAATGCTCGGCATGTCACGCGCACTCATTTCCGTTTCAGACAAGTCAGGGCTCGTGGAATTCGCCCGGGCCTTGTCCGGCCTCGGTGTCGAGCTCGTGTCGACCGGCGGCACGGCGAGGGCCCTTAGCGAGGCGGGCCTCGCCGTCACCGGCATTGCCGAGGTCACCGGCTTCCCCGAGATGCTCGACGGGCGGGTCAAGACCCTCCATCCCCGCGTGCACGGGGGCATCCTCGCCCGCCGCCATCGTCCCGACGACATGGCGGCCATCGCCGCGCACGACATCACGCCCATCGACCTCGTGGTCGTCAACCTCTACCCGTTTGCCGCCGCGGCGGCCAATCCGGCCACGACCGTCGACGACCTGATCGAGGAGATCGACATTGGCGGCCCCTCGCTCGTCCGCGCGGCCGCCAAGAACTTCCGCGACGTGCTCGTGGTGGTCGATCCGGGCGACTATGCCGCCGTCGTGGAGGCGCTCGGCTCGGCCGGCGGACCGTCAGTCGCCTTCCGCTTTGAGCTGGCGAGGAAGGCATTCGCGCACACGGGCGCCTACGACGCCATGATCGCCACGACGCTCGGGGGACTGCGCGTGCACGACGAGGCCGTGGCCCGGCCCGAGCCCGGTGAGATCGTCGTGCCCTCGGCATTCGGGCTGGTCGCGCCGCGCCGCTCGGAGCTCCGCTACGGCGAGAACCCTCACCAGAAGGCGGCGTGGTACGCGTGGACGGGCATGGGCGGACTGGGCGAGGCCGAGGTCCTCCAGGGCAAGGCGCTCTCGTTCACCAACCTGCTCGACCTCGACGCGGCCGCGCGCATCGTCCTCGAGTTTCCCGAGCCGGCGGCGTCGGTCATCAAACACACCAACCCCTGCGGGGTGGCGACGGGAACGACGCCCGCCGAGGCCTACCTTCGCGCGCGCGAGGCCGACCCGCTCTCGGCCTTCGGCGGGATTGTCGGCCTCAACCGCCCCATCGACGAGGAGACGGCCCGGGCCATCACCTCGACCTTCATCGAAGCGGTGGTGGCGCCCGGCGTCGACGATGCCGCACGTGCGGTGCTGGGAGCGAAGACGAACCTGCGCGTGGTGGTGATGGACCTGGCGGCCCTCGCTTCGCGGGCCGGCGACCTCGAGGTGCGATCGGTGCTGGGGAGCCTGCTCGTGCAGGCGCGCGACCGCGTGGTGGAGGCGCTCGACCCGTGGCCGTCCGATGCCGTCCGCGTGGTGACCGAGCGTCAGCCGACCGCGGACGAATGGCAGGCGCTGCGGTTTGCGTGGCGCGTGGGCGCGCACGTGAAATCGAACACGGTCATCTTCACGTCGGCCGACCGGACGCTGGCGATTGGCGCGGGGCAGATGAGCCGTGTCGATGCGGTGAAGGTGGCGGTCATGAAGGCGCAGGGCTCGCTGGCGGGGAGCGTCGCGGCCTCGGACGCCTTCTTCCCGTTCCGCGACGGGCTCGACGAGGTGGCGCGGGCCGGCGCGCGCGCCGTGGTGCAGCCGGGCGGCTCGGTGCGCGATGCCGAGGTCATCGCGGCTGCCAACGAGCACGGCCTGGCGATGGTCTTCACGGGGCGCCGGCACTTCCGGCACTGAGGGGGGGTCAGAGCGCAGACAGCAGTTCGTCGGGCGTGACGACCGTCGGGCCGAAGCGGCTCACCGAGATGCCGGCGGCGTGGTTGGCGAGCCAGGCGGCCTCGCCGAGGGCGGCGCCGGCAGCGAGCGCGAGCGCGATGGTGGCAATCACCGTGTCGCCGGCCCCCGTGACGTCAGCCACCTCGCGGGCCACCGCGGCGAGCGAGCCTTCCTGCTCCACGGCCCGACCCTCGGGGCCCACCCGGCGGCCCTCGGTCCACCAGAGCCCCTGCTCGCCGCGCGTGATGAGCACCGAGTCGCATCGCGCGCGTTCCGCGAACCGGTGCGCGGCGCGCCGCGCCTCTTCGTCGGTGCGGACCCGCACGGCCGTCGCCACCTCCGCCTCGTGATGATTGGGCGTCACGAGGTGCGCCCCCGCGTAGTGGTCGATGTGCGGAATCTTGGGATCGACCAGCAGCGGCCGCGACGCGCGATCCGACACGGCGACGAGCGCCTGCATCACCCCCGCCGTGACCACGCCCTTCAAGTAGTCGGAGACGACGATGGCCTGGGTGCCGGCGGCCGCGGACGTGGCGGCCTCGACGATCGCGCGTTCGAGCCCGCCGTTCACGTCGCGGTCGTCCTCGTAGTCGACGCGCGCCACCTGCTGGTTGCGCGTCGTGACGATGCGCATCTTCCGCGTCGTCGGACGATCGGCGCCGGTCACGAGCCGATGCTCGATGCCGTGGGCCTCGAGCTCCCGCGTGACGAGCGCCGCGTGACCGTCGGCGCCCACCAGGCCGACGAGCGTCACCTCGCCGCCGAGCGCGCGGATGTTGGCGGCCACGTTGGCGGCCCCGCCCAGGCGGAACGTCTCGTGGTCGAACTCCACCACGGGCACCGGCGCTTCGGGCGAGATGCGGTTGACGCGTCCGACCACGAAGTGATCGAGCATCACGTCGCCCACCACCAGCAGGCGGCGCCCGGTCCAGCGCGCCACGAGGTCGCGGGCGCGTGCCGGCTCGCACACGGTCATCGCTCGCGGGCCGCCGGCAGGTCGCCGGCTGCCGCTGCATAGGGCAGCGTCACCAGCACGAGGAACAGCATCAGGAACTCGGAGTCGCCGAAGTTGTACTCGAACAACCCGGCCGCGAGCATCGCGACGACCGCCGCCAGCCCCGCCGCGGCCAGCGAGGCGTGCGGCCCGCGGCGCAGGAGACGCAGCAGGTCCACCGTGAGGACGCCGACGAAGCCGAGCCACAGGACCAGGGCGGGCAGCCCTCGCTCGGCCGCAATCTGGAGCGGCACGTTGTGGAGGTGCACGTTCAGCGCGTTGACCGCCATGGGGTCGCGATACTGCTCGTAGTAGACCTTCACCATGTCGGGGCCGACGCCCGTCCACGGCCGGTCGGCAATCATCGCCGCGCCCGATCGCAGCATCGCCACGCGGTCCCGGTTCGAGGGATCGTTGAGATCGAACATCGAGAAGGCCCGCTCGGTGACGGCCGCCGGCGCCAGCGCGATCCCGATGGCGACGACGATGGGCAGGGCGGCGAGCAGGCGCCGATCGCGGAGCATGAGGAGGACCCCCACCGCGGCGCTCGCCCCCACCCACGCGCTCCGCGTGAAGGTGAGCGCCAGGGCGGCCACGAGCGCGGGCATCACGAGCGCCGGCCAGGCGCGGTCGGATTCGCGATAGAGGAGCCGGGCCGTGGCGGCGCCGATGACGAGCATCAGCAGCCCCGAGTACGTCATGTAGTGGGTGAGCGAGCCCTGCGGCCGCCGCCCGAGGTGGTCGTAGTGCAGCACACCGTACTGGACGACGCCCACGATCGCGCTGACGGCGCCGACCGTGATGATGACCGTCATGATCGTCGAGGCCCGGTGTCCGCGGGCGAACCGGTAGACGACCGGCACGATCAGGAACAGCACGAGCTGTTTGCAGTCGGCGAGGCTCGCCGCGACGTCGGCCGAGGCCAGGGCCGAGATGACCGTGATGGCGCCGTAGCCGGCGAGCGGCCAGAACATCCGCGGCACCACCACCCGCTCGTGGTGCATGGCGACCACGGCGCCCCAGCAGACCAGCGTGATGGCCAGCAGGATGTTCGACGCGGCAATCGATACCTGCACCGACCCGACGAAGGCGCCGAGCGCGACGAGCGACGCCGTTTCGAGGAAGCGCTCTCGCATCCAGGGCGGGGCAACGGTGTTGGTGGCCATCCTCAGTCCTCAGTGTGTCGCCCGCGCGCGCCGCAGCGCGCGCTCGACCGCCTCGACCGCCAGGTCCGGGCCCGTGCCGGTGAGGCATCGGAAGTCGCCCGGCACGCAGTGCCGCTGCTCGCACGGGCGGCACGGCAGCGGGCCGGGCTCGATGGCCTCGGTCACCAGCCGCTCGGGCCGCCACGGCGCCGACCGCGCGGCGAGCGTCGGCCCGAAGAGCGCCACGACGGGCGTGTCGGTCGTCGCCGCCACATGGAGCGGCCCGCTGTCGCCGCCGACGAAGAGCTGCGCCCGCGCGACGAGCGCCCGCAGTTCCGCCAGCGTGGTTTCGCCGAAGTCGACCACCTGGTGCGCACGCGGGCCCAGCCGCGCGCGGGCCACCTCGGCCACGTGCCCGGCCGCGTCAGCCTCGGACGGTCCGGACGTCAGGATGATACGACGAGTCGGGTCGGCCTCAGAAACCGCCCCGATGAGCGCCGCGAAGTGCTCCTGCGGCCATCGCCGGAAGGGGTTACCGGCGCTCACGTGGACGATGACGGTGGTGGTCGCTCCCGTCCCGAGACCGGCCCCGGTCATGCGCGCGTCGATGCGTGCGGCGGCCTCCGGATCCTCGTGCATCACGACCCGGTCGCGCTCGCGATCGGGCGGCCCCAGGTCGGGCAGCCACGCGCTGAGCAGGTCCCACTGATTCTCGACCGAGTGGCGCGCGGCGAGCGCGCGGGAACGCGCGACCGCCGTCGTGTACACCCACGACCGTCCGGCGATCGTGTAGCCGATGCGGATGGGAGCCCCGGAGGCCCAGGCGAACCAGCCCGCGCGCGGACCGCCATGGAAGTCGACGACGACGTCGAAGCGCGCGCGTCGGATGCGGCGGGCGAGCGCGGCGTCGAGCGCGAGGCGGCGGACTCCGCGGGGCCGGTCGATCTCCCAAACGGTGGCCAGCCTCGGATCGTGCCGCACGACCGGTGCGGCGCCGCGCTCGACGAGGTACGTGATCTGCGCTCCGGGCAGGCGCGCGATCACCGCGCCAATGGCCGGCGTGGTGAACACCACGTCGCCGACCAGCCGCAGCCGGATGAAGAGAACCCGCAACGCCCTGTCAGGGCTCCACGGTGGCTTCGTCGATGAGCATCACCGGAATGTCGTCCTTGATCGGGTAGACGCGGTGACACTGGTCGCACTTGAGCGCCGTTCCGTCCTTCACCAGCGTGACGGGCGTCTTGCAGGCCGGACAGGCCAGAATCTCGAGGAGTTCGGGGTCGATGGGCATTGGGGGGATTCTAACAGGCTACGGGCTGCGGGCTACAGGCTTCAGGCGGCGACAGGGGCTACAATCGATCCGATGATCCTCGCCCTTCTTCTCGTGCTCGTGCAGGCGCCGGCTCCGGTGATGGACGGCGGGGTTCCCGGTGTCCAGCCGGCCCCCTCGGCCCCCGCGTCGCCCGAGGCCTACTACGCCTTTCTCGAAGCGCGTCGTCTCGAGGAGGCCGGCGAGATCGACGCGGCGGCCCGCGCGCTCGAGCGTGCCGCAAAGGCCGACCCCGCGTCGGCGGAAGTGCGCGCCGAGATGGCGGCGCTCTATGCGCGGCAGAACGACGGCACGAAGGCGGCCGAAGCCGCCCGCGCCGCGCTCGCCCTCGACCCCGCCAACGGCGAGGCGAACTTCGTGCTCGGTACCATCCTGGCCGCGAACCTGTCCGAGACCAGGCCCGATCCCGCCGCGCGGGCCGACGCCATCGCCCACCTCGAGAAGGCTCGCGAAGCCCGGCCCTACGACCAGGGCCTGGCCCTGATGCTTGCGCGGCTGCGCATTGCGGCAGGGCAGACCTCCGAGGCCATCGCGCTGCTCGAGCCGCTCGCCGAGGGTGGAGGCTCCGTCGAAGCCGGCTACCTGCTCGCCCAGAGTCATGAGCGTCAGGGGCAGCTCGACCGCGCCGTGTCGGTGCTCGCGGCGACGCTCGATGCCGAGCCCCGGTTCTTCAGGGGCTGGGCCTACCTGGGCGAGCTCTCGGAGCGACGGCAGGAGTACGCCGCCGCCGCCGTCGCCTACGGCCGAGCGGTCGCGCTCAATCCCCGCGGGAGCGAGATGCGCGTCCGTCAGGGCCAGGCGCTGCTCAATGCCGACCAGGTCGCGGCCGCACGCAAGGTGCTGGCCGATGCGGTGGCCGCCACGCCCACCGAGGGGATGGCCCTGTACCTGCTCGCGGAGGCCGAGCGCCGGCTCGGAGATCTCGACGCGGCCGAGTCGACCGCGCGTCGGCTCGTGGCGCTGGAGCCGTCCGGACTTCGCGGGGCCTACGCGCTCGCCGAGGTCTACGAGGCCCGCTACGAGCACGACGAGGTCGTCGCCATCCTCGAGCCCGCCATCGCGCGCGCCACGAGGGCGGGTTCGGAGGGGACGGTTCCACCCCGTCAGGTGGTCAGTCTGCTGATCAAGTTGGGGCTCGCGCACCTCGAGCTCGGTGACTTCGACCGGGCCATCGCCACCTTCGAGCGGGCTCGGACGGTGATGCCCGCCGATGCCGGGCTCGGCGTGTACCTCGCGCAGGCGCAAATGGCGGCGGGCCGTCACGAGGCCGCGCTCGCCACCATCGAGATGGGCCGGAAGACCGTGCCCGAAAGCGTCACCTACGTGCGGCTCGAGGCGGCGGTGCTCTCGAAGCTCGGACGCCACGACGAGGCCGTGGCGGCGCTCGCGCCGCTGGCCACCGCACCCGACGCGGCCCCGGAACTCGTGGTCGCGCTGGCGACGGCGCAAAGCGACGCGGGTCGCGTCGACGAGGCCGTCGCGACGCTCGCCGCGGCGGAAGCGCGCATCACCGACACGCCGCTGCTCCCCTTCCAGCGCGGGGCCCTGCTCGAGCAGGCCGGCCGCTACGCCGAAGCCGAGGCCGCCTTCAAGGACGCCCTTGCCCGCGATCCGCTGCACGCGCCGACGCTGAACTACTTCGGCTACATGCTCGCCGACCGCAACGAGCGCCTCGATGAGGCGCTCTCGCTCGTCCAGCGTGCCCTCGGCGTCGATTCGCACAACCCGTCGTACATCGACAGCCTCGGGTGGACGCTCTTCCGCCTCGGACGCTACGAGGAAGCCAGGACGGAGCTGGCGCGCGCGGCCGAGCGGCTCCCGCGCAACTCCGTGGTGCTCGACCACTACGGCGACGTGCTGGCCAGGCTCGGCGATCACCCCGCCGCCGTGTCGGCCTGGCGCGCGGCGCTGGCCGGCGACGGCGAGCAGATCGACCGGGCCGCCATCGAGAAGAAGATCGCCGGGGCCACCCGCGAATGACCGCTGCCCGACGGGTCTCCCATCGTCTCCCGCCGTTTCTGCGCCCGGCGGCGGCTGTCGTCCTGCTCCTCGCGGCGGGCGGCTGCGCCTCGCGCGCCCCGTTCTCGCTGCCCACCAGAGGTGGAACTCCCGAGCCGAACCCCGCGCCCATCGTCGAGCAGGCGTCCGCGGCGTGCCGCGCGATCGACGCGCTCACGGTGGAGCTCGGCCTCTCGGGGCGTGTGGGCGGCGAGCGGGTGCGGGGCCGGCTGATCGCCGGGTTCGACGCCCGCGGCCGTATCCGCCTCGAGGCGCTGGCGCCGTTCGGCGCGCCAGGCTTCGTGCTCGTCGGCGACGATCGTACGGCGACGCTCCTCATGCCTCGCGACGGGCGCGTCGTGCGGGAGGCCATCACCGAGCAGTTGCTCGAAGCTCTCACCGGTCTCAGACTCACGGCGTCCGACCTGCTGCCGCTCGTCACCGGCTGCGTCGTGGCCAGGCCGGAGCCCGCGGGTGAGGCACGTCGGTATCCGAACGGGTGGGTCGAGGTTCCTGTGGGCGCCGGGCGCACGCTCTGGGCGGCCGAGGCGTCGGCCGGGCGATGGCAGACGATGGCCGGGCAGGTGGCCGACGTGACGGTGGCGTACGAGCGTTCGACCGGGCCGTGGCCGCTCGCGATCAGGTTGCTGCGGCAGCCGGCAGGATCCGTCGCAGGCGCCGGCATCGACGCCGTCGACCTCACGCTCCGTGTCTCCGGCCTCGACCCTGCGGCGACGCTCGGCGACGAGGCCTTCCGTCTCGAGATCGGCGACGATGTCCGTGAGATGACGGTGGAGGAACTCCGTGGCGGCCGGCCGATGCGCGTCGGGGACAGACAGTAGCCGGGAGTCTGGAGCCCGGAGCCCGGAGCCTGGAGCGTGGAGCCGCAGCCCGGAGCCTCTCAGAACGCCGGACGCCGGACGCCGGAGGCCTATGTCCGTGACCGTCGACGCCCCGGCGAAGATCAACCTCGATCTGCGCATCCTCGCGACGCGTCCTGACGGGTATCACGAGCTGGCCACGGTCTTCCAGACCATCGGCCTTCGCGACACGCTGACCTTGTCGCGCGCCGCGTCCGGCATCGCCATCACCTGCAGCGATCCCCTCGTCCCGACCGATCGCCGCAACCTCGTCTGGCAGGCCATCGAGGCCGTTTCGGACGCGCTCGGGCCGCGGGCGCCGCGCGACGGCGTGCACGTCGATCTTTTCAAGCGCATTCCGTCGCAGGCCGGGCTCGGGGGAGGCTCGACGGATGCCGCCGCGGTCATCGGGGCGCTCGAGGCGTTGTGGGGCGTCACGCTGCCGGCGGCAGAGAAGCGGCGGATTGCCCGGGGGCTCGGGGCCGACGTGCCGTTCTTTCTCCAGGGTGGGACGGCGCTCGGTCTGGGCCGCGGCGATGAGCTCGTGCCGCTCGTGCCGCCGCCGGCGTGGCCGGTCGTGATTGTCCGGCCCCGCTTTGGCATCTCGACCGCGGATGCCTACCGCTGGTACGACGAGGACGGGACCGAGCCCTCGGTGCCTGGCTCCTGGCCCGGCGACACCGCTGGGTGGAGATCGAGCCTGCGGGACTGCCGGAACGACCTCGAGGGCCCCGTGGCCGAGCGGCATCCGGAGATCGCGCACCTCGTCGCCGGCCTGCGCGCCCGGGGCGCCCTGCTCGCGGCCATGTCGGGCAGCGGGTCGGCGGTGTTCGGCAT
>JAHDVQ010000144.1:0-5121 GCA_023384595.1 Vicinamibacteraceae bacterium
GCCGCCCGCGTCCTCCTCACCTCGGTCTTCGGTCCCTTCGCGCAGGACGACGAGTTCGGGAGCCGCGCCATCAACCCGATGGAGCTGTATCAGAACCAGGTCACGCGGGCGCAGGGGCCGTTCTCGCTGCGGATGTTCCACCGGTCGTGGGGCATCATGATGATCCAGCAGAACATCGGCGCGGCCTCGACGGTGCTCGACTTCCCCACCCGAGCCCGCTTCATCGAGGAGATCACGCGCGAGCGCTACGACATCATCGGGATCTCGGGCATCATCGTGAACCTCGGCAAGGTGCGCGAGATGTGCCGCCTGGTGCGGCGGCACGCGCCGCACGCCACGCTCGTCGTCGGCGGCCACGTGTCGGCGATTCCCGGCATCGAGACGATGATCGACGCCGATCACATCGTGCGCGGCGAGGGCATCGCGTGGTTCCGCGAGTTCCTCGGCGAGGACGTGGATCGTCCCATCGAGCACCCGGCGCTCCCCTCGGCGTTCGGCTTCCGCGTGATGGGGCTGCCCGAGGCGCCGTGGACGCGGCCGGCCGCGACGATCATCCCGTCGGTGGGCTGCCCGCTCGGCTGCAACTTCTGCACGACGTCGGCGTTCTTCGGCGGGAAGGGCCGCATCACGAACTTCTTCGACCGGGGGGCGGAGCTCTTCGACGTGATGTGCCACGCCGAGGCGAGGCTGCAGACGCAGTCGTTCTTCGTGATGGACGAGAACTTCCTGCTGCAGCGGCCGCGCGCGCTCGAGCTGCTGCGGTTGATGAAGGCCCACGGAAAGGCGTGGGAGCTGTACGTCTTCTCGTCGGCCAACGCGATAGCCAAGTACGACATCCGCGAGCTCGTCGAGCTCGGCGTCACCTGGATCTGGCTGGGGCTCGAGTCGCCGCAGAGCAGCTACGCGAAGCTGAAGGGCGCCGACACGCGGGAGCTCGTCGCGCGCCTGCAGGCGCACGGCATCCGGGTGCTGGGCTCCACGATCGTGGGTCTCGAGCACCACACGCTCGAGAACATCGACGCCGAGATGGCGCACGCCGTGGCGCACGATGCCGATTTCCACCAGTTCATGCTGTACACGCCCGTCCCCGGGACGCCGCTCTACGCCGAGATGCGCGCGGCCGGCCGGCTGCACCCCGGCTCGGACCTCGCCGACATCCACGGGCAGTACGCCTTCAACTTCGAGCACGCGGCCATCCCGCGCGGCGAGTCGAAGCGGCTGCTGGACGCGGCGTTCGCTCGCGACTACGAGGTGAACGGCCCGAGTCTGTTCCGGTTGATCCGCACGGCGTACCAGGGGTGGGCGCGCTATCGCGACGATGCCGACCCGCGCGTGCGCGCCCGCGTCGCGCGCGACGCGGCGCAGCTGCGTTCCGGGTATGCCGCGGCGCTCTACGCCATGCAGCGCTTCCTGGCCGGGTCGAATCCGGCGGTCGCGGCGAAGATCGGCGCGCTGCGCGCGGCGATCGAGCGCGACTTCGGGTGGGCCACCCGCCTCGCGGGGCGGGCCTTCGGCCGCGTCGCGCTCTGGAGCACGCGGCGCGAGATGCGGCGTTTCGGGGGGGCGCGTCCGCTCGAGCCGAAGACCTTCGTCGAGCGGCGGGCGCGCACGGACGTGGCCGTCGCCCGCGAGCGCGCCGCGGCCTGAGGGGGTCAGGTCTGCGACAGCACAGGTTCCCGGGGGCAGGTGTGGGCGTGCACATGTGGCCGTGCAGAGCTGTCCCCCGGGGGTGTGCTGCCCCCCTGCGCCGGGGGGAGCGTTGGTCGCGCCCCCGGGCGCTCTCCCCCCCGGCCCCCGGGGGGTGTGGTGCCGCAGACCTGACCCCCCCTATCGGCCGATCCGCTGATCCGCCGATCCCCTGTCTTACGCGCAGCCGCTCGTCGTGCCGCAGTTCACGCACTTGTAGCAGGCGCCGTTGCGCACCATGATGGACCCGCACGTGCTGCACGGCGGCGCGTCCTCCTGGTTCTGCATCGCGGCATACGGGCTCGCCGCCGTCCCCGCCGGCTTCGCGGCCCCGGCCGCCGCGCCCGCGCCCGGCCCCGGCGTTCCTGCCGCCGCTGGCGCCGCCGCCGGCACGCTGATGTTCACGCCCGCGTTGAACATCGCCTCGGGCGAGAGGAACTTGGTCGCCAGCCACCGGAACACGTAGTCGACGATCGACTTCGCGAACCGCACCTCGGGGTTCTTCGTCATCCCCGACGGCTCGAACCGCACGTGCGCGAACTTGTCGACGAGCACCGGCAGCGGCACGCCGTACTGCAGCGCGTAGGAAATCGCCTGCGCGAAGGCGTCGGCAAAGCCCGAAATCGTCGAGCCCTCCTTGGCCATCACGAGGAAGATTTCGCCCGGCAGCCCGTCCTCGAAGAGCCCCACCGTGATGTAGCCCTCGTGGCCGGCGATGTCGAACTTGTGCGTGATCGCCTGCCGCTCGTCGGGGAGCTTCCGGCGCACGGGCTGCGTCACGAGCTGGCCCGCCGTGTCGGCCACCACCTGCTTGGCGTCCTTCGACGTGTTCAGCGGCTGCGTGCGCTTGCTGCCGTCGCGATAGATCGACACTGCCTTCGCGCCGAGCTTCCACGCCTCGACGTAGGCTCGCTCGATCTCCTCGACCGAGGCCTCCTTCGGCACGTTGATGGTCTTGCTGATGGCGCCCGACAGGAACGGCTGCACGGCGCCGATCATCTTGATGTGCCCGAGATAGTGGATCGACCGCTCGCCCTGCGACGGCTTGAAGGCGCAGTCGAACACCGCGAGGTGCGAGTCCTTCAGGTGTGGCGCGCCCTCGATGGTCTCGTGCTCGTCGATGTACTCGACGATTTCCCGGATCTGGGCGGGCGCGTAGCCGAGGCGCTCGAGCGCCATCGGCACGGTCGTGTTGACGATCTTCATCAGCCCGCCGCCGACGAGCTTCTTGTACTTCACGAGGGCGATGTCGGGCTCGACGCCCGTCGTGTCGCAGTCCATCATGAAGCCGATCGTGCCCGTGGGCGCGAGCACCGTGGCCTGCGCGTTGCGGTAGCCGTGCGCGTCGCCGAGCTCCACGCACTCGTCCCACGCCTCGCGCGCCGTCTCGTAGAGCGCCTTCGGCAGGTGGGTCCTGTCGATGTCCTTGAGCGCGGCGCGGTGCTTGCGCATCACGCGCAGCATCGGCTCGCGGTTCTCCGGATAGCCGGCAAACGGCCCGCCGCAGTCGCGCGACACCCGCGCCGACTGCGCGTAGGCCTCGCCGTGCATGATGGCCGTGATCGTCGCCGCGTAGTCGCGCCCGGCGTCGCTGTCGTACGGGAGGCCGCGCGACATCAGCAGCGCGCCCAGATTGGCATAGCCCAAGCCGAGCGGGCGGTACGCGTGGCTGTTGCGCTCGATCGCCTTCGTCGGATAGCTCGCGTTGTCGACGAGAATCTCCTGCGCCGTGATCGTGACCTTCACGGCCTCGCGGAACGAGCGCACGTCGAACTCACCCCGCTCGTCGAGGAACTTCATCAGGTTCAGCGACGCCAGGTTGCACGCCGAGTCGTCGAGGAACATGTACTCGGAGCACGGGTTGCTCGCGTTGATGCGCGCCGTGTTCGGGCAGGTGTGCCAGTCGTTGACCGTCGTGTCGAACTGCATGCCCGGATCGCCACACACCCAGGTGGCGTCGGCAATCTGGCGCATCAGGTCGCGCGCCCGGTAGGTCTCCATCACCTCGCCGGTCAGCACCGACCGCGTCTGCCACTCGCCGTCGTCGAGCACCGCGCGCATGAACTCGTCGGTCACGCGTACGCTGTTGTTGCTGTTCTGGAAGAACACCGACGAGTAGGCCACGCCGTTGAACGACCCGTCGTAGCCGGCGTCGATGAGCGCCCACGCCTTGCGCTCCTCGTCGACCTTGCAGTTGATGAACTCGACGATGTCCGGGTGCGAGGCGTTGAGGATGACCATCTTCGCCGCGCGGCGCGTCTTGCCGCCCGACTTGATGACGCCCGCAAACGCGTCGTAGCCCTTCATGAACGAGACCGGCCCCGACGCCGTGCCCCCGCCCGCCAGCAGCTCCTTCGACGAGCGGATCGGCGAGAGGTTGGTGCCCGTGCCCGACCCGAACTTGAACAGCATCCCCTCGGTGCGCGCCAGCGTCAGGATCGAGTCCATCGTGTCCTGCACCGAGTTGATGAAGCACGCCGAGCACTGCGGATGCGCCTCGATGCCCACGTTGAACCACACGGGGCTGTTGAAGGCCATCTTCTGGTAGAGGAGCAGGTGCTTCAGGTCGTCGCTGAAGCCCTGCAGGTCGTCCTCCGAGGCGAAGTAGTGCTGCGCCCGCGCCCACTCGGTGATGGTGTCCACCACACGGCCGACGAGCTGCTTCACACTGCGCTCGCGTTCCGGCGTCCCCACCGTCCCGCGGAAGTACTTCGACACGACGATGTTCGTCGCCAGCTGCGACCAGAACTTCGGGAACTCGACGTCGCGCTGCTCGAAGACCTTCTCACCCTTTTCGTTGGTGATGATGGCCGACCGCAGCTCCCACTCCACCTCGTCGAACGGATCGACCCCTTCACGGGAGAAGTAGCGGGTGTACTCCAGGCCGGGAGCCGCGACCTCGGCCGGCTCCACCGGCACCGGGTTGTTCGCCGCCGCCTGCTGCGACACGCCTCTCTGCATGCTCCCCCTCCGTCTCTCGAACCGGCCGCCCCGGCGCCCCGCACGGCGCGGCCTCGCGTCACAAGATTGTCACCGCCGGCGCGACGCCCTCCCACCCCCGTCGCCACCGCCGGGGTCGCCTGGTTGGGCCGCTCCGTGAGAAAAGTCTCTGCTGGTCCGCCTCGCACACCCCCGGCATCGATCGACGCGCGATGTCACATCGCGAAACCGCCGCCCTCCGGTCGCCAGGCCGGAGAAGCCGCCGCGGTGCGTCGGGCCATGCCGGCGCGCGCACACTCACCCTGCTGGATGCGCCGGACCGCGCGCACCCGCGCCGGACGCTGGGAAGTCCGTGACGTGGGGTTGCTCGCGTTTCGGGCCCCCAATATGTGCCCTTACGAGCGCGGTGTCAACCGGAAAATCTACAAGATATTGTGGCCCGAATTTAGGTCAGACGCAATATCTTGTCACTGGATTGCAATTGCGCTGCCGGGG
>JAHDVQ010000144.1:5221-9436 GCA_023384595.1 Vicinamibacteraceae bacterium
CCCCGCGCGAGCGCCTCGGCCTTGTCGGCCAGGTAGCTGGCGAACATGTAGTTGCCCGCGCGCAGCGCGCCCCCGGCCTGGTCCACGAACCGCCGGGCCGACTCGTACTGCTGCCGCGCGTCGCCGCCGAGCCGCCCAACGTTGACCTGAGCGAGCGCCTGCGTGGCCCGCCCGAGCACCTCGCGAATGCGGCGCTCGGCCTGCTGATCGTTGGCCGTCTGCGGCGTCCTGAGGGGGGCGGAGGGCTCTGCGGGCTTGGCCTCTGCGGGCGGCGTCGCGGCAGGATCGGCCGGGGTCTCGGTCTTGGTCCCTTCGCGCGGCGCGTCGGGCCGCGGCCGCGGGGGCTGTCGCACGGGACGGCGAGGCGTGGCCGGCGCCTCGGCCCCGGCCTCCTCCCCCGCCGGCAGTTCAGGCTCGGGCAGCGGCGCGAGCAGGCGCGGCGGCGCGACCGGCACGGCGAGGGCGGGCGGCTCCGGCACCACCGTGGGCTGAGGCCGCGCGCAGCCGGCGGCGCCAGCGGCCAGGCCGGCGGCCAGCACGACGAGCGGCGCCAGGCCGCGCAGCCACGCCGGCCCTCCGCGCACTTCGCCCCCGCCGGACGAGCTCGGCGCCGACGACGGGCAAACCCTGGGAGCGCTCACGGGCGCCAACGGAGTGGAGGTCACGGATCAGGCCTGCGGTAACAGGATGCGGAAGGTCGTGCCGCGTCCCGGAGTCGATTCTACTTCTATGGTGCCGTCGTGCAGCTGGATCGTGCGGTAGACCATCGACAGGCCGATGCCGCTGCCGCGCTCCTTCGTCGTGAAGTACAGGTCGAAGATGCGCTCGAGGTGATCGGGCGGGATGCCCACGCCGGTGTCGGCCACCGTAATCTGCACGTGCCGCGGTGACGCCGCCTGCGCGCCCAGCGTCAGGGTGCCGCCCTCCTGCATCGCCTGGCACGCGTTCAGGGCGAGGTTCAGCAGCGCCTGCCTGAGCATCGCCGCGTCGGCGTTCACCTGCGGCAGGCCGGGCGGACAGCTCGTCTGAAACCGCAGATGACGCTCGGCCGCCTCCACCCCCACCACGTTCATCACATCGTCGAGCAGCGAGCGCACGTCGACCGGGCGCAGCTTGATCTCCTCGGGCCGCGAGAACTTCAGGAAGCCCTGCACGACCTCGTCGAGTCGGCGGATCTCCTGGCCGATGACGTGCGCGTGCTGGAGCACGCCGGCCGCGTCGATGGGCACCGGCGCCACGCGTCCCGGCGGCGGATCGGCGGCCGCCGGCGCCGAGGCGTAGCCGGCGGAGGCCGTCTCGCCCGAGACGCCGCGCGAGGCGGCCGTGGCCAGGCCCGGCGTGTCGGCGCGCGCCGGCGCCCCGCGCCGCCGCGAGGGCTGTCCCGACAGCTTGGCCTTCATCAGCTCGAGGTGAATCGTCATCGCGTTCAGCGGGTTCTTCACCTCGTGCGCGACGCCAGCCAGCAGGCGGCCAAGCGACGCCAGCTTCTGCGAGTAGCGGATGGTCGACTGCACCTTCGTGAGGTACGCCACGTTGCGCGCCACGAACATCACCCCCATGAACCGCCCCTGGGCGTCGGTGATGGCGTGTGCGTTCAGGAGGTGCTCGACCGGCTCGTCGGCGCCCTGCGGCACGTGGACCGAGACGGGGCCCTGCGAGGCGCGGTGCGAGAGGGCCGTCTCGATGACGCGCCGGTACGGGTGCCCGTCCGGCAGCAGATCCGCATACCGCACCGACGAGGTCAGCGCCGGCGCGCTCCCGCCCATGGCGGCGCGCATGGCCGGGTTGACGAAGAGCACCTCGCCCTTCGGGCCGACCATCATGACGGCGTCCTCGAGGCGGTCGGCGAGCGACTCGAGGTGCGCCGCCTGCGCCGTCTGTCCCGCCAGACGCGTCCGCACCGAGGCCAACTCGGCGCTCACGGTGTTGAACGACCGCCCCAGGTCGGCGAACTCCTGCCCGGGCGGCAGCTCGAGCTTCACGTCGAACTCGCCGCGTCCGAGGCGGGTGAGCCCGGTGTTCAGGACGTGGATCGGCCGGAGAATCCAGCGCGCGAACGCCATCGCCCCGAGCGTCGCGACGATGAGGGCGGTGAGCGTGACGCCCGCCAGCGGCGTGAGCGCCCTCTGGAGCCGGTCGCGCACGAGCAGCATCGACATGCCGACGCGGATCGAGCCGAACTCGGTCGTGCCCATCAGCAGCGGCTCGCGCACCTCGAAGGTGCGGTCCGAGTAGATGGCCTTGAGGTGCGCGACGGGGCCGGCGTCGAGCAGGTCGACCAGGCGCGCCTGCGGCGCCACGTGCTGTCCCTCGAGCACGGGCGTCGAGTGCGCGACCGCCACGCCGCTCGTGTCGGTGATGGCCGCGTAGGTCACGTCGGGCGAGTACGCGATGCCGGCTTCGAGAATCGACCGCACGCCCGGGTCGGCGCGCAGCGCGCCGTACGGGTCGTCGGGACGGACGGCGACGCCCGCCTGCTGGAAGATGGTGCGCGCCAGCAGTTCGCCGCGCGCGAGGCTCTCCTGCAGGCTGCTGCGCGCGATCCACATCAGGTACATCGCGCTCAGCGCCGCCATCGAGAGGCCGACAATCAGCGTGACGCCGGCAACCTGGCGGGTCCTGAGTGAGAGCCGCATGCACGCGCCTCCCTCAGTGACGCGGCTCGATCGGCTGTCCCATCGCCTTCAGACGGTTCAGCTTGTTGTGCAGGGTCTTCAGGCTGATGCCGAGGATCTCCGCCGCCCGGGTCTTGTTGTGCCGCGTGTGTTCCAGCGTGAGCCGGATGAGGCGCGTCTCGGCTTCGTCGACCGTCGTGCCGGGCGTGAGCACCACGCCGTCGGGCCCGGCCGGCACGGAGGGCGCCGCCTCCGCCCGCGACGACTCCGCGCCGAGGTGCGGGGGGAGATGGTCGATCTCGATGAACTCGCCGGGGGCGAGAATCGTGGCGCGCTCGATGACGTTGCGCAGTTCGCGGATGTTGCCGGGCCACCGGTGCGAGGCGAGCAGCCGCATGGCCTCGTGGCTGGCGGCCTTCGCCGGCTTCTCGTTGCGCGCGCCGAACTCCTCGATGAACGCCTGCACGAGCAGCGGCAGGTCGTCGAGGCGATCGCGCAGCGGGGGCAGCTCGATGGCGAACACGTTGAGCCGGTAGAAGAGGTCCTCGCGCAGCTTGCCGTGCGCGACGGCCTCGGTGGGGTTCACGTTGGTGGCCGCAATCACGCGCACGTCCACCGTCATCTCCTGGCGCCCGCCCAGGCGCCGGAACGTGCGCTCCTGGAGCACGCGCAGCAGCTTGACCTGCGTCGGCGGCGTCATCTCGGCGATCTCGTCGAGGAACAGCGTGCCCCGGTGGGCCAGCTCGAAGCAGCCGAGACGCCGGTCGACCGCGCCCGTGAAGGCGCCCTTCTCGTGGCCGAAGATCTCGCTCTCGAGGAGCGTCTCCGGGATGGCGGCGCAGTTGATGGGCACGAACGGCGCGGCCGCGCGGGGGCTCAACTGATGGATCGTCTGGGCCACGAGCTCCTTGCCCGTGCCCGACTCGCCCCAGATGAGCACCGAGGCGTTGGTCGGCGCCGCCTGCTCGATGGTGCGGTAGATGCGGCGCACGCTCGCGCTGTTGCCGATGATGCGGCCGAAGCTCCCGTGGTCGCGCAGCTGCTGGCGCAGCGCGGCCACCTCGCGCCGCGTCTCGCGGCGGTCGATGATCTGGTCGAGCAGTTGACGGAGCCGCTCCGGGTCGACGGGCTTCGGCAGGTAGTCGACGGCCCCCACCTTCATGGCTTCGACGGCTGTCTCGACGGTGCCCTGCGCGGTCAGCAGGATGATGCTCAGATCGCTCAGCTGATCCTGCAGGGCCTTGAGCAGCTCGAGCCCCGTCATGCGCGGCATGACCAGGTCGCTGATGACGATCGACGGGCGGAAGGTGGTGATCTTCTCGAGCGCCTCGACGCCGTCGGCCGCGCCCTCGGCGAGATAGCCCCAGGCCTGGAGCAGCTCCGTCAGCCCCGTCCGGGTAGCGCGGTCGTCCTCGGCGACGAGCACGCGCTCGACGCCGGCGTCTTCGGATTCCACACGATCGGGTGCAGGGCGATTCACGGCACCAACGTTCATCAACTGGGACGTCCTTCGATGACGGGGGCGGCAGGAAGGGTCTTCGCCGGTAACCCCTGAAATGCCCAGTGTACCACGCGCATCGCGCCAGCTGGCTCGGCCTTT
>JAHDVQ010000437.1 GCA_023384595.1 Vicinamibacteraceae bacterium
CACTACTTTGTCAGGTTCAATGAATCGTACGGCGTGATCCAATTGTTCGTACTGTACTTTTCGCCGCGGATTTCTTACGCTGTCGCGCGTGGATGCGCGCGGCGCGCGAGCGCTGCTCGAGCGGTTGGGCGAGTTCCTCGATCAATTCGAGGGCTGTTTCAGTCGGCGTGTCCAACGGCGCGCGGCGAGTCGCTACGTTCACGGCCTGTTCAACGACAGCGACCGGAAGTCCATGCAAGCGATGCATGGGCGCTTGAGCGAGCCGATCCACTACCAGGCCCTGCAGCACTTCGTCACACACTCGCCCTGGCCGGACCAGCCGTTGTGGGATCGCGTGAGCGCCGTCCTGCCGGACCGGCGGGGCATTCTGGCCATCGACGACACCGGCTTGCCCAAGCAGGGGCGCCACTCGGTCGGCGTCAAGCGGCAGTATTCCGGCACCCTGGGCAAGACGGGCAACTGTCAGGTGGCGGTGACCAGCCTGCTCATTGGCCAGCCCCTGGTCTGGCCCGTGCGGTGCGAGTTGTACTTGCCGCGCGACTGGACGGACGATGCGGCGCGGCGCGCGACGGCAGGGCTGCCGTCGCGGGTGCGCTTTCGGGAGAAGTGGCGCATCGCCCTGGGCCAGGTCCGCGCGGCGCTGAAGCGGGGCCTCCACGTGACCGCGGTCGTCGCCGATGCGGACTACGGGTCGACGACCGCCTTTCGACTCGGCCTCGAACGCCTCGGCCTCCGCTATGCCCTCGCCATCCGCTCCAATCTTCGAGTCTGGGCCGTGGGCGCCCGGCAAGCGCGCACGGTCGCCGACCTGGCCAAGCGGCTGCCCGCTCGCCAGTGGCGCCGCGTCTGCTGGGGCCACGGCACCAAGGGGCCGTTGGCCGCTCGCTTTGTCGCTCTGCGGGTGCGCCCGTGGCGGAGTCGCGGCGAGCGCTGGCTGCTCTGCGAACGCTCGGTGGTCAGAGACGAACGGAAGTACTACCTGCTCAATCTGGACGCCACGGCCTCGCTCCAGACCTTGGTGACCGTCGCCCGGTCCCGCTGGCCCATCGAGCAACAGTACCGGGATCTCAAAGACGAACTGGGCTGGGACCACTTCGAGGGCCGGACGTTTCGTGGCTGGAATCATCACGCGGTCCTCACGGCGATCGCCTTTGTATTTCTCCAGCTCGAGCGTCGGCGTGCGTCCGACGATCCGCGCCCAACGTTTCCGCAAGTCCGCCTCTGGGTGCGCGAGATCATGGCGGTGCTCTACATCGCCAGCAATCGCAAGTTGCTGAATCTACTCGCCGATTTCCAGCGGAACCCGCCGCTGCGAATCTGACAAGGTAGTG
>JAHDVQ010000438.1 GCA_023384595.1 Vicinamibacteraceae bacterium
TTTGTAGCCCGTCTTCGCTACGAGATGACGGTCAGGTGGTCCTCGTCGGTGTCGTCGTCGCGCTTCGCCAGGCCGGAGTCCTCGGTGGCTTCGGTCGCATTGGCCAGGCGGACGGGAAGATCCTCGGGCTTGGGCCACGTCGCGTCGGGAAGGGCGCCTCCGCAGCGCTGACAGAAGTCAGGCGTGTCTTCGTAGGCGGCGCTGCAGTGCGGACAGAACAACTTCTGATTCATGCCACACCTCCGTGCGACCGCGGGCGCGGTAGCGACAGTGGGGGCCATGGGCACTGTAGCGCCGCCTCAGGCCGCCCCCAAGCCGCACCGCGGCGTTAGCTCATCAGGCTCGACCGTGCGATCATGACGGCGGCGCGAGGCGGGTGCCCCCCTCCCCGCCGGCCATCGATCCCTGACGCCAGTTCGCGAGGAGTCCTTCGTGTCCGCCGCCGCCCCGCACTTTTCACCGAAGGCCGTCAGCTTCCTGCGCGCGCTCAAGCGCAACAACGATCGTGAGTGGTTTCGGCACCGCAAGGAGATCTACGAGCAGGAGATTCACCAGCCCATGCTGGCGCTGCTCGCGCGGCTCGACGAGGAGTTCAGGAGCTTCGCGCCGGATCTCGTGGCCACCCCGAAGCGTTCGCTCTTCCGCATCTACCGCGATACGCGGTTCTCGGCCGACAAGTCGCCACTCAAGACGGCGGTCGCGGCCGTGTTCCCGCATCACGCCCTCGCCCGCATGGAAGGGGCCGCGCTCTACTTCGAGTTCGGGCCCGGCGGATTGTGGGTGGGCGGCGGGCTGTATGCGCCAACCGGTCCCGACCTGCGCGCCATCCGCACCCACATCGCCGGGCGTCCGCGCGAGTTCGAGTCGCTCGTGACGTCGCCGGGTTTCCGTCGCGAGGTGGGTGCGCTCGAGGGCGAGCGCCTGCAGCGGGTACCGGCCGGGTTCGCCAGGGATCACCCCGCCGCCGAGTACCTCAAGATGAAGCAGTTTCTCGGCTTCCGCGAAGAGCCACTCGCCGCGGTCACCGACGCCCGGTTCTTCAGGACCCTCCTCGGGGTCTTTCGCGCCGTCGCGCCGCTCGTGCACTTCCTCAACGCGCCGCTCGTCGGCCGTGCCGCCTCGCGCCTCCCGCTCGAGCACGAACCGCGTCGTCGATGACCGGCGGCGGCGTCCGCGGGGGCACCGCGCAGCGGCACCCCCGATCCCCTGATCCCCCGATCCCCTGATCCCCTGATCCCCTGATCCCCTGATCCCCTGATATCCTCCCCCCATGACCCCGACCGACATCCGCGAACGCGTCACCGAGCGCTTCATGCGCTATGTCACCTTCG
>JAHDVQ010000439.1 GCA_023384595.1 Vicinamibacteraceae bacterium
ACGAGGCGCCGGAGCCGTAGCCCGAGGAGAACGAGAAGACCGGCTGATCGTTCCAGCCGAGCGGCGACCACCCGACGTAGCCGGGGCCCACCGCCCACGACACCCAGGCCGGCGCCCACTGGCGGCCGGGAATCCAGAACCATCTGCCCTGCGGTGCATAGCCCCAGCGACCGTAGTGATGCGTCGGCCACGACCAGCGGTCGCGCCCGACCCACGTCGTACCGTAGCGGCCCACCTGCCGCCACCGGCCCTGGGTGTACGGCTCCCAGCCGGCGGCCACGGTGGGATACCACACCATGCCGTAGCCGGCCTCCTCGGCCCAGGACCCGTGCTCGTCGAAGAGGTCGGCATAGCCCGCGAGTTCGCCCGGCAGGTAGCCGCGGCTCGCGCGGTCGCGGGTTTCGGCCGTCAGGCGCGCATCGGCCCACTCGAGGAACTCGCCGCCGCCCGCCCACGCCACGGCGCGCGCGGCTTCCGGTCGCCCCTGGTCGTCGAGATCGACCTGCTCGCCGGCGCTGAAGCGGGCGCTGCCGTTCGCGTTCTCGACCACCGCCTGGCCGCGGACGACCATCGCGCGGAGCCGGTTCGTGGCGGCCGCCTCGAGGCCCACCACGTAATCGCCGGGGAGCAGGAAGCTCACCGTGCCGGGCGAGGCGTCAATCGAGAGCGCCGCGCCGGCCGCGATGCGCACCCGCAGGAGGCCTCGCACCAGCCGCAGGCGAGAGGGATCGACCAGGTCGACGACCGTGTCGGCCGACGCGATGGCCACCGAGCCGTCAGGCCACCGAATCTCGGCCCGGCCTTCTCCCGTATCCAGTCGATCGCCCTCGACGAGCGGCTCCGCGCCATCCATCTCGACACGCTCGGTCTCGCGTTCGAGATAGACCACGCCCTCGAGCGGCAGCGCGTGGGGAGGTGGATCGAGCAACGGCGCGTCCTGGGACGGGTCCGCTTCCGCGAGTTGGGCGGCGCCGGCGGCGTAGGTGCGGTCCTGCGCGCCGGAAGCCTCCGGCAGGACCAGGCCGAGGAAGGCGACGGCCAGGAGGCTGACGAGACGATGAGTGCGCATGGGGACAGCATAGCGCTCAAAGAGGCTACGGGCTATGGGCTACAGCCTAAAGGCCTTGTCTGGGCTCCAGGCTCCAGGCTCCAGGCTCCAGGCTCCAGGCTCCCAGCTTCAGGCTATTGACAATCATCCACTCAAGTTTCATAATCGTAGTGTTGTAAACGTTACGGACCTCGGGACCCGAGGGTGGGTCACCGATTTCGCATCGCCCTCGGAAGCGGGCGGGCAGGGAAGGAACACCGGGCATGGGCAAGATCATCGGTA
>JAHDVQ010000440.1 GCA_023384595.1 Vicinamibacteraceae bacterium
GAGAATGCCGACGAGCGCGCAGACGAGCAGCAGTTCGATGAGCGAGAAGCCGGCGGCGCGCGCGTCAGTCGCCGGGCGCGAAGCAGCCGCGACGCGAGGGTCACGCGCGGGGCGCGGGCGGGCGACGCGAGGGTCACGCGCGGCGCGCGGGCGGGCGACGGGCAGAGTCGTCATGGCGGCACCTCCGAACGGGTGGCCGGGGCTGAGACGACGACGGGGGCGGCCAGTGCCGGCCGCCCCCGAAGGAGTGGAGGGTTGTTGACTGACGAGGTTACTGAATCGGCGAGACGTCGCCGGCCACCACGAAGGGCTCGCCCGGAGCTCCCGAACCGTCGGCATCCTGCCACACCGAGCCGCCCTGGTTGGTCGCGAAGGCGCGGGTGCCGGTCGAGCCGAGGGTGACGGGAACGGCCGTCGCGTAGTAGGCCGTGATCGAGGCGGTGCCGTTGCAGTCGAGCGGACCAGCCGCCGAGCCGGCGCCGGCCACCATCGTCACGGTGTAGCCGCTCTTGTCGACGGCCGCGGCCGTCGTCAGGTCGGGCGACAGGAACGGCGCGGTGCCGCCGGGGCACGGAATGCCGAGGGTCTGGAGGCCGTCGGCGAAGCCGCCGCGGGCCGCCGACGAGCTGTAGGTCGCCTGGGCACTGTTGATCGAGCGCATCGACCCGATGGCCGACGCCTCGTTGCCCGACATGCGGGCGCGCAGCAGGCCCGGAATCGCGATGGCCGCGATGATGCCGATGATCGCCACGACGATCAGCAGCTCGATGAGGGTGAAGCCCTTGTTGTTCCGCATCCGCATGTGTGAAGCTCCTCTCGGGAAAACGGTGTCCGCGCTCTCTCTGATGCCCGCGGGTGGTGCGTGCCGCTCCGCGCGGCGACGCCCCATCCAAGAGCAACCCCGATGCCAGTCGGACTGTCCGCGGTGCCGCTCCCGCCGTGTCACGCTAAGTGCTTCTCCTGATTATAGTTGTCGCAATATGCCAAAACACGGCACCGGCGGGCGGCAGCCGGCGGCGCTCCTTCGGGACAATTAACGTCAACCGCGGTTGCCAAAAAGTGGCGGCGCTGACACTTACTGGTGTCGGGGCGCCGACATGTTCTTGCGGACGTCTCTTGCGACGTCGCTCGCGGCTCGGGACCGGCACGTGCCCGCATTGCAGCCAGGGCGCGGACTCCGCGACCTGCGCTCTGGCCCGGGCGCGGACTTCCTGCGATGCTCTCGCGCCAGGGCCGCGGACTCACCGCGATGCTCCGGCCAAGTCCGCAGACCCCTCTCTCACTCGCTCCGACGGTTAAGACGCCGCGCTCCGTCACCGGGTCGTTC
>JAHDVQ010000145.1:0-2629 GCA_023384595.1 Vicinamibacteraceae bacterium
ATCATGACCTTGTTCCACGCGGCCACGAAGTCGTGCACGAACTTCTCCCCCGCATCGTCCGACGCGTAGACCTCCGCGAGGGCGCGCAGCTCGGAGTTCGAGCCGAAGAGCAGGTCCACGCGGCTCGCGGTCCACTTCACCTCGTTCGACCCGCGGGCCCGGCCCTCGAAGGTCGCCGCGGCCTCGGAGGTCGGCTTCCACTCGGTGCCCATGTCGAGCAGGTTCACGAAGAAGTCGGTCGTGAGCGCGCCCGGCCGCTTCGTGAAGACGCCCAGCTCCGACTGCCCGGTGTTGGCCCCGAGCACGCGCATGCCGCCGACGAGCACCGCTATCTGCGGCGCGGTGAGCGTCAGCATCTGCGCCCGCTCCACGAGCAGCACTTCGGCGGGGATCGGGTGGCCCTCACCGAGGTAGTTGCGGAAGCCGTCGAAGGTCGGCTCGAGGTGCGAGAACGACTCGACGTCGGTCTGCTCCTGTGAGGCATCCGTGCGTCCCGGCGCGAAGGGCACCTCCACCTCGTAGCCGGCGTGCTTCGCCGCCTGCTCCACCGCCGCGCACCCGCCGAGCACGATGAGGTCGGCCAGCGAGACCTGCTTCTTCCCGCCCTTCTGCGCGTCGTTGAAGGCCTTCTGGATGCCCGTCAGCGTCTCGAGCACGAGCCCGAGTTCAGCGGGATCGTTCACCGCCCAGTCCTTCTGCGGCGCGAGCCGGATGCGCGCCCCGTTGGCGCCGCCGCGCCTGTCCGTCCCGCGGAAGGTGGCCGCCGAGGCCCACGCCGTCGACACGAGCTTCGAGATGGGCAGGCCCGACTCGAGGATCCGCGTCTTGAGCGCGGCAATGTCCTTCGCGTTCACGAGTTCGTGCGTGACGGGTGGGACCGGGTCCTGCCAGAGCTGCGGCTCGGCGGGCACGAGCGGGCCCAGATACCGCGAGATGGGGCCCATGTCGCGATGCGTCAGCTTGAACCACGCCTTCGCAAACGCCTCGGCGAACTGATCGGGGTTCTCGAGGAAGCGCCGCGAGATCTTCTCGTACTCCGAATCGACGCGCAGCGACAGGTCCGTCGTCAGCATCGTCGGCGCGTGGCGCTTCGACGGATCGTGCGCGTCGGGCACCGTCCCCGCACCCATGCCGTGCTTTGGCACCCACTGGTGGGCGCCCGCCGGGCTCTTCGTCAGCTCCCACTCGTAGCCGAAGAGATTCCAGAGGAAGTTGTTGCTCCACTTCGTCGGCGTCGTGGTCCACGTGACCTCGAGACCGCTGCTGATGGTGTCGCCGCCCTTGCCGGTGCCATAACTGCTCGACCAGCCGAGACCCTGTGCCTCGAGCGGCGCGGCCTCGGGCTCGGGACCGACGTGGGTCGCCGGGCCCGCGCCATGCGTCTTGCCGAAGGTGTGGCCGCCCGCGATGAGGGCCACCGTCTCTTCGTCGTTCATCGCCATCCGGCGGAACGTCTCGCGGATGTCACGCGCGGCGGCGACGGGATCCGGGTTGCTGTTCGGCCCCTCGGGGTTCACGTAGATGAGGCCCATCTGCACGGCAGCCAGCGGGTTGTCGAGCTGCCGCTCGCCCCTGTAGCGCGCGTCGGCGAGCCACGTGTCCTCGGTACCCCAGTTCACCTCCTGCGGTTCCCACACGTCCTCGCGTCCCCCGCCGAAGCCGAACGTCTTGAAGCCCATCGACTCGAGCGCGCAGTTGCCCGCGAACACCATCAGGTCGGCCCACGAGATCTTCCGGCCGTACTTCTTCTTGATCGGCCAGAGCAGCCGGCGCGCCTTGTCGAGGTTCACGTTGTCGGGCCACGAGTTGAGCGGCGCGAAGCGCTGCTCGCCGCTCCCCGCTCCGCCGCGGCCGTCGTAGATGCGGTAGGTGCCGGCGCTGTGCCACGCCATGCGGATGAAGAGCGGACCGTAGTGGCCGAAGTCCGCGGGCCACCAGTCCTGCGACGTCGTCATCACTTCCTCGATGTCCTTCTTCACGGCCTCGAGGTCGAGCGACTTGAACTCCTCGGCGTAGTTGAAGTCCGCGTCCATCGGATCGCGCGTGGGCGGGTTCTGGTGCAGGACCTTCAGGTTCAGCTGATTCGGCCACCAGTCGCGGTTCGACCGGGCCTTGGGCGCATCGCCCGTGAACGGGCACTTCTTCTCTTGTTCCATGGTGATCGTGACCTCTGCTCGGGGGGCGGAGACCCGCTGACGGCGAAGCACGCGCCGGGTCAGTCCCCGGCGTGCTCCGGACTTGCGATGGTGCGACGGCGACCACGCCGGCGCAGTGGTGGATCGGAGGTCGCGGCGGCGCGCGACCGGGCAACGCACTCGGGACAGCGGCCCCAGTAGGCGACCTCGGCTTCGTCGATCTCGTAACCGTTGTCGTCGGACGCCGCGAGACAGGGCGCCGCGCCCACCGCGCAGTCGACGTCGACGACGCGGCCGCAGACGCGGCAGACGAGGTGATGGTGGTTGTCGCCGACGCGGTCTTCGAAGCGCGCGGGTGAGCCGGCCGGCTGGATGCGCCGCACGAGTCCCTCGGTGACGAGGATGTTCAGCGCGTCGTAGACCGACTGCAGCGAAATCGCGCCGATCTCATCCCGCACGGCCCCGGCCACATCGTCGGCCGTGATGTGCGGCGT
>JAHDVQ010000145.1:2729-9290 GCA_023384595.1 Vicinamibacteraceae bacterium
CGCCGATCTCATCCCGCACGGCCCCGGCCACATCGTCGGCCGTGATGTGCGGCGTCCTCGAAACGGCGCGCAGGACGGCCAGACGCTGGGCCGTGACCTGGATGCCGCGCTGACGAAGGAGTCTGGCCGGGTCGTGCCTCACAACCCGCAAGAGTAGATCAAAGATTGGAAAGATTCAACGGCGTCCTCCGGGCCTTGCACCTGCCGGCGCCACGACGATGTGCGGGACGCCGGCCTCGTTCATCAACGTGTTGAGCGCATCCAGTTCACGGGACAACCCGTCCACCGCCGACACCAGCTCGGTGGCCTTGGCCGTGAGCAGGGTGACCTGCTCTTTCTGCCAGGCCGTCGGGGCCGCGCTCCAGTTGGCGATGGCGCCATAGAGCTGCATCAGACGCTGTGGATACGGCGTCGGCCGCGCGACGATGGGCGGACCCGCATCGCCCAGACCGCGCTGCTCGGAGGGCGGCGTCCCGAAGTTCGGATACAGCGCGTCGATCTTCGCCAGCAGTCCTTCCGCCGCCTTCCGCACCTGCTCGGGGACCTTGGCGTCGGGCCGCTTCCAGCCCTCCATCGCCGAGGCGAGCGACGTGCGCATCTGCTGGATGGTTCGCTGCGCCGTGACCAGCGGTCCGAGCCTCGGCATGATCTGCTCCAGCGCCGCCGTTCTCGCGGCCCGGTCGGCCGCCGTCATCGAGATGCGCGGATCCTCCTCGACCTCGACCGTCGTCGTCGCCTGCTTGCCGGCCACCGCGATGGTGACGGTGTACGTGCCCGGCTCGACGCGAGGGCCTGCGGCGGCCGCCATCGCGCCAAAGCCGCCGCCGCCTCCCGGACCTCCCGTGCCCGGAGGGGCGGGTGGCAGCGGCGAGTTCATGCGCGTGTCCCACACCACGCGGTTGATGCCGGCCTCGCCATCGGCTTTCAGCTCGCGCACGGTCTTGCCTGCCGCGTCGCTCACGGTGACGGTCACCTGCTCGCCATCGGCCGGCTTCGCCTTCAGGTAGAACTGAATCAGGGCGCCGGTCGGCGCGTTGGCGCCGAAGAACTGCTTGTGGCCGGTCGACCCCGTGTTGCTCCACGTCCGCCACTGCATGGCGGGCCGGGTCGTGAACGCGTGGAGATCGCTGGCGAGCACGCTGCCGGTGAGTTCCGCGAGCGGCGTGATGTCGTCGAGGATCCAGATCGACCGACCGTGCGTCGCGAGCACGAGGTCGTTGTCGCGCGCGTGAATCTGGATGTCGTCGACGGGCACGGTGGGCAGGTTCAGCTTGAGGGGGCTCCACGACGCGCCGCGGGTGAAGCTCACGAACGCGCCGTACTCCGTGCCCGCGAACAGCAGGTCGGCGTGCTGCGGGTGCTCGCGAATCACGTTGACGGTGCCGTTGTTGGCCGGGAGGCCCGTGACGATCTTCTTCCACGTCTCGCCGAAGTCGGTGGTCGTGTACACGTAGATGCCGAAGTCGTTGCTGCGATGGCCGTCGAAGGTGGCGTACGCGGTCCCGTCGGCGTGCCGCGAGGCGATCACGCGGCTCACGTACGTGCCTTTCGGCACGCCCGTCACCTTCTCGAAGACGTCCTTCCACGTCCTGCCGCCGTCCCTCGTCACGTGCAGGCGGCCGTCGTCAGTACCCGCCCACAGGATGTCGGGCGTGCGAGGCGATTCGCTGAGGGTGGTGATGGCCGGCCAGTTCTGCACGCCGTCGTGACGTGAACGGGTGTGCCGGTCGGGCACGCGGCCCATGATGGGCAGGGTGTTGCGGTCAGCGCCCGTCGTGAGGTCGGGGCTGATCCGCGTCCAGCTGTCGCCGCGATCGGGCGACCTGAAGACGAAGTTGCCCCCGTAGTAGATCGTCGTCGGGTCGTGTGCCGAGATCACGATGGGCGAGTTCCACTGGAAGCGATAGGGGGCTTCGCCTTCGGCCGGCTGCGGGCGGATGCTCCGCGACTCGCCCGTCCGCAGGTCGCGGCGCAGCACGTTGCCGTCCTGCGATTCGGCGTAGACGATGTTGGGGTCGTCGGGGTCCATCTGGGCGTAGAATCCGTCGCCCCCGCCAATCGTGAACCAGTCGCTGTTGGCAATGCCGCGGGGGTTCATCGAGCTCGAGGGCCCGCACCAGGTGTTGTTGTCCTGCAGCCCGCCGCAGATGTAGTAGGGCCGGCGGTTGTCGAGGCCGATCTCGTAGAACTGGCCGATGGCGATGGTGTTGACGAAGTCCCAGGTGCGCCCGCGGTCCCAGCTCCAGTGAATGCCGCCGTCCGAGCCCAGGATCATGTGGTTGCTGTCGGCGGGATCGATCCAGAGCGCGTGGTAGTCGCCGTGGATGCGCTGCACGAGCCTGGAGTCGAAGGTCTTCCCCGCATCCTCCGAGTAGAACATCTGCGCGCCCAGCACCCACACGCGCTGGTCGTTGCGCGGATCGATGTGGACCTTGCTGTAGTACATCGGCCGCGGGTTGGTGTCGCTCATCTTCTGCCAGGTCTCGCCCTTGTCGTCGCTGCGGAAGATGCCGCCGTTCGCGTGCTCGACGAGCGCGTAGACGATGCGCGTGTCGCCGCGATAGACGTTCACGCCGATGCGGCCGATCTCCTGGCGCTGGTTCGAATCCCACGGCAGGCCCTTCACGAGCTTCGTCCAGGTCGCGCCACCGTCGGTGGTCTTGTAGATTCCACCCTCCGGCCCGCTGCCGGCGAAGCCGAACACGGTGCGGCGCCGCTGGTAGGCCGCGGCGTAGAGGGTGTCGGGGCTGGCGTGGTCCATGGCGACGTCCACCACGCCCGTGTCGTCGCTGATGGCGAGCACGTGCGTCCAGGTCGCGCCGCCGTCGGTCGTCTTGAAGAGGCCGCGCTCCTTGTTCGGGCCCCAGAGCCGTCCCACGGCCGCCACGTACACGACGTCGGGGTTCCTCGGGTGAATCACGATGCGGCCGACGGTGTGCGTCTCGGCGAGGCCCATGTGCTTCCACGACCGGCCCCCGTCGGTCGACTTGTAGACGCCGTTGCCCCACGACGAGCTCTGGCGGTTGTTGGGCTCGCCGGTGCCGACCCAGACGACGTCCGGATCCGAGGGCGCCACCGTGACGTCGCCGATGGTCGACACGGTCTCGTTGTCGAATACGGGTGTCCACGTCGTGCCGCCGTTGATGGTCTTCCACACGCCACCCGACGCCAGTCCCGCATAGACGATGGACGGGTCCGATTCGACGACGGCGAAGTCGTCGACACGGCCGCCCATCGCCGCCGGGCCGATCTCGCGGAACTTCAGCGTGGCGATGGCGGCCTCGGGGCTTGGCGCGCCCTGCGGGTCAGCGGCGGCCGCGCGTGTGGGCTTGGTGGTTGCCGTTGGAGCGGGCTGCGCAGCCACGTCCAAGTGGGTGAGGGTCGACACCAGGGCGAGGGCGCCCAGCGTGGCCACGACGCGAGAACGTGCTCGGGACATGAGGAGACTCCTGCGGGAGGGGACGCGGGCGATACGCTACCGCAGGGCTGGAGGCGGCGCAAGGGAGACGCCGCTGGTGCGCCGCGGCCGCGTCTCCCAGTACCCTGTCGAGATGCGGCTCAGTACCGATCTCCAACGCGACTTCGGTCAGATCGATATCTACCTGTTCGACCAGTTGCTGCGGGGCCGCTTCGACGGCCGTCGCACCGTGCTCGACGCGGGGTGCGGAACCGGCCGCAACCTCGTCTACTTCCTGCGCGCCGGCTTCGACGTGCTCGGCATCGATCGCGATCCTGCCGCCATCGAGGAAGTACAGAGATTGGCCGCCGGGCTGGCGCCCCGCCTTCCGAGCGAGAACTTCCGCGTGGGTGAAGTCGACGCCCTCCCCTGGCGCGACGGCCAGGTTGACGCAGTCATCTGCAGCGCCGTCCTGCATTTCGCCGGCCACCCGGCACATTGGGCGAGCATGATCGAGGAGATGTGGCGGGTGCTCGCGCCGGGAGGGCTGTTCTTCGCCCGGCTCGCATCGGTGATTGGACTCGAGGCGACCGTGCGGCCGGACGAGAACCGTCGGGCGCGCCTGCCGGACGGCACCGAGCGCTTCCTGGTGGACGAACCGTTCCTCGAAGAGTGGACCCGGCGTCTGAACGCGGTGCCGCTCGATCCGCTCAAGACCACGAACGTGGAGAACCAGCGCTGCATGACCACGTGGGTGCTGCAGAAGCCGGGCTGAGATGCGCTCAGCCGTCGCCGCGGCCATCGCCGCTACTTCCCGCTGCCGCCCTCCTCGGAATACGAGATCTCGACGACGCTGAAGATGTTGCGGCTGTTGACGCCGGCCGAACCCGGCCACCGCACACCGGCGCCGCCAAACGCGTTCGGCTCGATCGTCGCGCGCAGCGAGAGCGTCTCGTCGTCCGCCTCGTTCCTTCCCTCGGCCGTGATCTCGGTGCCGTCTACCGAGACGATGAGCGTCGCGTTGGGCTTCAGCACGCCCGTCAGCACCTGCTGCCCATCGAGCGGCGAGGCCACGCCGCTCACGTGCCTGAAGAACTGGAACATCACCTTCGTCGCCGACTCCGTCGTCCGCCAGCCGCGCAGCGAGTAGCCCGTCCTCGTGCGCGGGTCGTACTTGATGTAGATGTCGCCGTTGAGCGCCGCGTGCCTGTCGTCGGGCGAGCCCGGCACGGCGAAGCTCTGTCCCGTCGCCTTATCAGGCGTGACGACCACGCGGATCGACATGCGATCGACCGGGCGATCGTGGTGGTAGATCAGCGAGGCGTCGGCCGACGTGCCGTGGATGCCGTAGCCGCCCACGTACTGTTCGTCAGCGGCCACCTTCCACGCGCCCTGGACGATCCACGTCCCGGGCGCGGCCGTCGTGGGGGTCTCGACGAAGCTGCGCGGCTCGAGCGCGACCGTCGCGGCGTTGACATCACCCGGGCCGACAGGCCGCGCCGAGACGCCGAACACCTCGTCGCCCGCCTCGCTGATGTCGTGCTTCGGCTTCACACCGGCCCGCAGATGCTTGCCGACGAACCCGGGCATCAGCCGGACGCGCGATGAAGGCGAGCGGTCGCGGCTGACGGCGATGACGCGCGGCGAGGCGCACGACGGCTCCTCGCAGAGCGACCACGTCACATCGGACTCGTCGTGCCGCACCTTGGTATGCATGTCGAGCGCGTAATCGACAACCGCGCTCCCGCCAGACGGCGCCTTGACCTCGGGCCGGCGTGAGAATGTGGGCGGCACCGTGTACTCGGGTCCCACGAACACGTGCGCGGTCGCATAGAAGCCGTTGGGCGCCGTGGCGGTGACCTGAATGTACTCCGCCCGGTCTGTCGTGTTGTTGCCCGTGACGGTGATGCGATCGCCCGTGGTACCGCTCAGCGTGACGAGCGGTGACGACGTCTTCCAGGTGATCGGGACGCCCCTGGCTCTGACCGGCGAGACCTTCACCTCGATGTCGGCGCCGGAGCCTCCCGTCCGGATCGACGGGGTGCCGTTGGTCATCGTCATGCGGAAGACCTGGTCCTCGAGGGCGAGCGAGCCGTAGCGGCCCCGTGCCTGCGCGGGGTCCCAGCCGTCGTCCACGCCGGCCGGCGTGGCCCGGAGCAGGTTCCACGGATTGAACGCCTTCACCTCGCGGTCGCTCAACTCGCGCGAGAGGTCGAAAGTCGGCGGGTCCGAGAGCCCGTCGACGATCACCGCCGGCTTCCCGCTTGCGTCCTTCGTGCGATAGGTGAGCGAGTAGACGTTCTGGCGGAGCGGCACCTTCCATCCCATCCAGGCGACGCGCGCCTCGGGCGTGCTCACCGGCAGCGTGCACTCGATGAGGGCGATGGGCTCACCGATGACCTTGTAGAACTCCATCCCCTCGACGGCCTTGAACACCGTGCGTACGAAGACGGCGCCGCGCGTGAAGAGGATGCCGTGCGGCCAGTAGGTGCGGATCTCGGAGTCCTCCCAGTAGCTCACGGCGCCGCCGCCGACGAAGTCCTCGGTGCCCTCGACGTAGACGTGCGTGAGGTAGGCGCGGTTCGTGCCCAGGAACCACGAGTCGAGGCGGCTCAGGACGGCGACGTGCGAGTACACGTGCCGGTCGCCGCGCGAGGCAATCGCCACGGCCTGGGTGATGACGTCGGACCGCTTCTTCAGGCTCTTCGCGGGATCGCCGGGGTACTCGTAGTCGATGTTGCAGTAGTTGAGGATGGTGAGGTTCATCGCCGTGAACCCGTCGGCGTCCACCATCATCGTGTAGCCGTTGTTCGTGGCGCCGAGCGGCCCCGCGCCCTGCTGGTTGCCGCGGTTGTCGGCGAGGACGACGTTCCGGCGGTCATCGGTGAGCCCGACGAGCGTGATGTCGCCCTTGGTGATCGTGAGGCCCGTCAGCGGCCCCTTGCCTGGAAGCAAGTACACGCCGGGCCTGATGCCGATCACCGTCGGTCGCTCAGGCGTGCCGGCGGGCGCGGCCTCGTAGGCGGCCTCCACCGTCCGGAACATGCGGCGCGCCGGGTCGTCCGCGGGCAGGCCCCCGTCGACGAGGTAGTCGTAGCGGTGGTCGCGCGTGTCGAACGTGACGTTCGTGTAGCCGTTGACGGACTCGCCGGGCGCGAGCGAGG
>JAHDVQ010000146.1:0-6012 GCA_023384595.1 Vicinamibacteraceae bacterium
TCAGGTAGGAACCTTTCCGGTTGACCGACATGCCCTTCAACCTTCCGCTGCTCTCCACCATCCTGTTCTTCCCGCTGGTCGGGGCGCTCCTCCTGCTCGTCGTCCCGAAGCGGCAGGAGAATGCCATCCGCTGGATCGCGAACGTCTTCGGCGTCGGCGGCTTCCTGGTGTCGCTGCCGCTCTGGTTCGACTTCGACCTCGCGGCCGCGGGCTTCCAGTTCACCGAGCGGACGCCCTGGATTCCGTCGATTGGCGCCGACTACTTCCTCGGCGTCGACGGCTTCAGCGCGCTCATGGTGCTGCTCACCACGCTCATGGGCGCCGTCGCGATCCTCTCGGCGTGGACCGCCATCACCGAGCGCGTGAAGGAGTTCTACGTCTCGATGCTCGTACTCCAGGCGGGCATGCTCGGCGCCTTCATGGCGCTCGACTTCATCCTGTTCTTCCTGTTCTGGGAAGTGATGCTGGTGCCGATGTACTTCCTCATCGGCATCTGGGGCAGCGACCGGCGGCTCTACTCGGCCATCAAGTTCTTCATCTACACCCTGGTGGGGTCGGTCGTGATGCTGCTGGGCATCCTCGCGCTGTACTTCCACTACCACAGCGTCACGGGCGTCTACACCTTCGACATCACGCTCTACCACCAGGCGAGCATCCCGGTCGACCTGCAGTGGTGGATCTTCATCGCCTTCTTCCTCGGCTTCGCCATCAAGGTGCCGATGTTCCCGTTCCACACGTGGCTGCCCGACGCGCACACCGACGCGCCCACGGCCGGCTCGGTCATCCTGGCGGCCGTGCTCCTGAAGATGGGGACCTACGGCTTCATCCGGTTCAGCATGCCCATCCTGCCCGACGCGACGCAGACCTTCGTGCCGTGGGTCATCGGGTTGTCGATCATCGGCATCGTCTACGGCGCCTTCTGCGCGCTCGCGCAGCACGACTGGAAGCGCCTGGTCGCCTACTCGAGCGTGAGCCACATGGGCATGGTGATGATCGGCATGTTCGCGCTCACCCCCGTCGGGCTCACCGGCAGCATCATCCAGCAGATCAACCACGGCATCTCCACCGGCGCGCTCTTCCTCCTCGTCGGCAACGTCTACGAGCGGCGGCACACGCGCGAGATCAGCGAGTACGGCGGGCTCTCGAAGGTGATGCCGATCTACGCCACGATCTTCATGGTGATGACGATGTCGTCGATCGGGCTGCCGCTGCTGAACGGCTTCATCGGCGAGCTGCTCATCCTGCAGGGCGTCATGGTGGTCAGCCTGATGTGGGCCGCCTTCGCCGCCACCGGCATCGTGCTGGGCGCCGCCTACATGCTGTGGCTCTACCAGCGGACGATGTTCGGGAAGGTGGAGAACCCGAAGAACGAGCGCCTGCTCGACCTGAACCTGCGCGAGGTGGCCACCTACGTGCCGCTCATCATCCTGGCGTTCTGGATCGGCATCTATCCGGCGCCGTTCATCAACCGCGTGCAGCCGACGGTGCGTCAGGTGGTGGCGCGCGTGAACGGCACCTACGCCACGCAGGCGACGGCGAGCGCCGTCGATTGCACCGACGAGGCCTCGCCCGCGGCCGCCGACGCGGCCGCCGTCGCCGCGGGGATGCCGGCCGGAATGCTGGCGGGCGTGCCGTGCAAGGACGGCCACGCCGCGCCGGGCACGGCGCCGCCGTCGACGCCGGCACCCGACACCGCGTCCTCACCGAGCCAGCCCGAGGTGCACTGATGCCTGCCGGACTCACCCCCGCCGATTTCGGCGCCCTCGCACCGGAGCTCTGGCTGACGGGCGGCATGCTGCTGCTCGTCGTGCTCGACCTCCTCGTGCCGCGCGCGCGCCAGGGCGTGCTCGCCTGGGTCGCGGTGGCCGTGCTCGCCGTGTCGGCCGCCGCCGCCTGGCAGCAGATCGGATTCGGCTACACGGCCTTCAAGGGCCTCATCGCCGTCGACGGCTTCGCCGTCTTCTTCAAGTTCGTCTTCCTCGGCTCGGCCGCGGCCAGCATCCTGATGGCCAAGCGCTATCTCGAGGTCGAACGCGTACGGCCCGGCGAGTTCTACGTCCTCGTGCTCTGCGCCACGCTCGGCATGAACTTCATGGCCTCCGGCCTCGAGTTCATCACGCTCTTCATCGGCCTCGAGACCATGGCCGTCGCCTTCTACGTGCTCGCCGGCTTCCTCAAGCCGGATCGGCGCTCGAACGAGGCCGCCATCAAGTACTTCGTGCTCGGGACCTTCTCGCTCGGCATCCTGCTCTACGGCATGTCGGTGCTCTACGGGCTGACGGGCACCACGAAGCTGCGCGAGATGGCGGTCGTGCTCGCGTCGCAGCCGGGGGGCCTCGCCGCCATCCTCGGCGTGATCCTCGTCGGCGCCGGCATGGCCTTCAAGCTGGCGGCCGTGCCGTTCCACATGTGGGCGCCCGACGTCTACGAGGGCGCGCCGACGCCCATCACCGCGTTCCTGTCGGTGGGCTCCAAGGCCGCGTCCTTCGCGATGTTCATGCGCCTGCTCATCGAGGGCATGCCCAGCCTCGCGCCCGCCTGGCAGGACCTCCTCTACGCCGTCTCGGTGATGACGATGGTGGTGGGGAACGTGGCGGCACTGACGCAGGGCAACATCAAGCGCATGCTGGCCTACTCGTCGATCGGCCACGCGGGGTACCTGCTGATGGGGCTCGTGGCCGGCACGCCCCGCGGCTACACCGCGATGATGATCTACCTCGCCATCTACGCGTTCATGCAGCTCGGCGCCTTCGCCGTCGTCGCGATGCTGCGGCGCGAGGAGGTCATCGGCGACGAACTGAAGGACCTGAGCGGTCTCTTCCACGCGCGGCCGGCGGCGGCCCTCGCCATGCTGGTCTTCATGCTGTCGCTCGGCGGCATCCCGCCGACCGCCGGGTTCATGGGCAAGCTGTGGCTGTTTGGCGCCGCCATCGACGCCGGCTACGTCTGGCTGGCCGTGCTGGCCGTCCTCATGAGCGCGGTGTCCCTCTACTACTACCTGCGCGTGGTCGTCTTCATGTTCATGCGCGAGGCGGTGGAGCCCGGGGCGCCCACCTGGACGCCGGCGCTGGCGCTCGTGATTGGCGTCGGCGTCGTCGGCACCCTCCTCATCGGGATGTACCCGGCACCGCTCTTCGAGTTCGTCGAGCGCTCCGCGCTGTCGCTCGGCGGCGTCTCGCTCCCGGCGCTGACCTTGCGGTAAGCTGCCGGGAGCCATGGCTCTCCCGCCCGATCAGTGGCGCACGGTTGGCGCCCTCAGCAGCCTGGGTCTCTCGTTCGTGCTGGCCATCGTGATCGGCACGGGGGCCGGCTGGTGGATCGACGAGCGGTTCGGCACCGGCCCGTGGGGCTTCCTCATCGGGTTTCTCTTCGGCCTGATCGCCGGCATCCTGAACGTCTACCGGACCACGAAGCGCTACTGGAAGTGACGCAGCCGGGTGCGGATTCGCTGCTTGCGCGGCTCGAACGCGACGCGATGGTCTTCGTGGCGCTGGCGGCCGTCGCGTCGGTGGTGGTGCGCGGCGGGCGGTTCGACGTGGCGCTGGGCGTCCTGGGGGGCGGGGTGCTCTCGTTCGTGAGCTACCGTGCCATCAAGGGCGGCGTGGACGCCCTGGTCGACCTGCTGGCGAGCGCAGGCGGCCTGCCGGCGGGCGCGGAGGCGCCCGAGGCCTTGGAGGTGTCCGAGGCCCTGGAGGTGCCCGAGGGCCTGGAAATGCCCGAGGCGCGGGACGCCCCCCCGCCGCCGCAGGAGCAGGAGCGGCCCAGGCTTCCCCGGCGCGCGCGGCCCGTGGCGGCCGCCGCCCGCTTCGCGGGCCGCTACGCTTTACTCGGTTTTCTGGCGTACGTTATGATTGCGCGTTTGCGGCTGCACCCGGTGGGCCTGCTGATAGGGGTGTCCTCGGTGGTGGCCGCTGCAGCGATCGAAGCCGTCCGCCAGTTGTCCGGTGCCGACCGCCCACAGGGGCCACGCGGCCGGCCGCCGGCCTCGTGACCGAACCCCGATACACGGCGCATGGACAAGCTCCACCACGAACTCTGGATCGTGCAGGTCGTCAACGCCATCTTCGGCCCGCTCGTGGCCGCGGCGGCGCGGCCGTTCGGCATCGAGTTCGCCCCCGGCGCGCAGGTCATTCCCGACCACGTCGTGATGGCGATGCTCATCGTGGTGTTCTTCGTCGCCCTCGGCCTGGCCATCCGCTCGCGCCTGTCAATCGAGCACCCCTCGAAGTTCCAGATCGTCCTCGAGGACATCGTCGGCTGGCTCGTCGGGATGCTGCGCGACAACATCGGCGACAAGGGCCCGCGGTTCCTGCCGCTGGTGGGCACGATCTTCCTCTACATCTTCGTGGCGAACATGTTCGGGAAGATCCCCGGCCTGATGGCGCCCACGGCGAGCCTGAACACGACGGTGGGCTGCGCGATCACGGTGTGGCTCTACTATCACTACCAGGGCGTGAAGGTCCAGGGCCTGGGCAAGTACCTGCTGCACTTCGCGGTGCCGCCGGGGTCGCCCGCGTTCATCGCGCCGATCATGCTGCCGATCGAGATCATCAGCCACCTGTCGCGGGTGCTCTCGCTCTCGCTCCGGCTCTTCGGCAACGTGTTCGGCGAGGAGATGGTGGTGCTCATCCTCGCGAGCATCGTGCCGTTCATCGCGCCGCTGCCGATGATGCTGCTCGGCATCATCACCGGCTCGCTGCAGGCGTTCATCTTCGCCCTGCTCACCATGATCTACCTCGCGGGCGCCGTGCACTCGGAGGAGAACCACGAGGCGCACATCCACGAGGAAGCGCACGCGCATGCCGTGGCCTGACGCGTCGCACCGCGCCACGTTCGAAGTCGGCCGCAACTGTAACGCTGGGATTCACCGTATCGAGGAGGCTTAGGTCGTGAAGAAAATCGTTCTGACGCTCGGATTCATCGCCGTCGGCATGCTCTCGCCGCTCTACGCGCAGGAGCCCGGGGCCGCGACGGCCGGCGCCGAACTGGTGAAGTGGTCGATCATCACGGGCGGCTTCGCCCTGGCCATCGCCGCCGCCTTCGGCGCGATCTCGCAGGCCAAGGGCCTCAGCGCCGCTGCCGAGGGCATCGCGCGCAACCCGGCTGCCGCCGGCGAAATCCGTGGCGCCCTCATCCTCGGCCTCGTGCTGATCGAGTCGCTCGTCATCTACGTGCTGCTCATCTCGCTCATCCTCTTCTTCGTGAAGCCGTTCGGCGGGTAAGCCGGCGCGCGCGACCGACGTCGAGACCCCGCGACCGGAGCCTGCCACGGCAGGCACCGGTCGTTCGTCTTTCTGCGTCAGCCCGGTTCCACCCGCCCGACGCCGTGAGGCCCACGGCCGGACTCCCCGGCACATGCCGTTCCGGCCGTCGGCTCCGGATCCCGCTTCGCGAACGATGGCGACCCGCACGAACCGCCTGCTGCTCGAGGTGCTGATGGCGCTGATGGTCGTCTTCTGGGCGGCCAACTACAGCCTCGTCAAGGTCGTGCTCGCCGAGTTGCCCCCGAAGGCCTTCAACGCGCTGCGCCTCGTCATCGCCTCGGCGGTCTACCTCGCGCTGCTGCGGTGGCGGCCGGCGGCCGGCGGCCCCTTCGGCCGCGCCCGCGGGATCCTCGCCGCCGATGTCCGCATCACTGGGGCCGACTGGCTCCGTCTGGCGATGCTCGGCATCGTCGGCCACTTCGTCTATCAGATGTTCTTCATCGAGGGCCTCGCGCGGACCAGCGTCGCCAACAGCGCCCTCATCGTGGGCTCGACGCCGGTCGTCATCGGCTTTCTCTCGGCGGCCGTGGGCCACGAGCGCGTCGCGCGGCCGCACTGGATTGGCGCCGCCCTGTCGCTGGCCGGCCTGTATCTGGTGGCGGGTCGCGGCGTCCGCATTGGCGGCGCCTCGCTCCGCGGCGACCTGCTCATCCTGGGGGCGGTGGGGTCGTGGGCGGTCTACACCGTGTTCGCGCGACCGCTGCTCGCGCGCCTCTCGCCCCTCGTCGTGAACGCGTGGACGATGGTC
>JAHDVQ010000146.1:6112-9282 GCA_023384595.1 Vicinamibacteraceae bacterium
CTCATTCTGAGCGGCGTCGTCCTGACCCGCCTGGCCGGACGCCGGCGGGCGCCCGATCCCCCGGCCGAGGAGTAGGTCCCCCCGATCCCCCGATCCCCGGTCTTGACACTCCCGCGCCAGAGGCAGAGAGTTGTCTCAGCGTACGGACTGTCGCGTTCGGACGATCCCCGCGTCCGAACAGATAAGGGGGACGAGATGTCCGCACACGTACCTCCGCTCAGTCGACGTGCCCTGACCGTGTTCCTCCTGGTCGGGCTCCCCATCCTGGCTCTCGGCGTGGTCCTCGTGCTGGCCCTCGGGCAGTCGCGCCTGCGGGATCTCAACGGCCAGCACCTCGAGCAGGTCGCGAGCCAGACGGCGGCCGGCGTCGACGCCTATGTCTACCGTCGCATCCTCGATATCTCGCTGCTGGCGCGCGTGCCTGAGGTGCGCGCCGCCGCCGCCGCCGCGACTCGTCAGCCGTTCGACAGGGCGGCTGCCGAACGCATCGATGCCGAGTGGGCGGCGGGCAAGACGGCGCCCCCTTCGGTGGCGAGCGTGCTCACCTCGCCGGCGGCGCGGTTCCTGGCCGATATCGGGCAGCGCGATCCCACCTACAAGGAGCTCCTGCTGACGGATCGCTGGGGCCGCCTCGTGGCGGCATCCAATCCGACGACCGACTACTTCCAGGGCGACGAAGACTGGTGGGAGAACGCCTACGGCCACGGCCGCGGGCAGGTCGCGCTCTCCGACGTCTCGTGGGATGCCTCATCGGGCCGCCACGCCATCCAGATCGCGGTGCCCGTCACCTCTCCCGAGGATGACGCGCTGGTGGGGATCCTGAAGGTGGTGGGGGACTCGCGCGAGATGCTCGCCCTGGTCGGCGGCGTCCAGCTCGGGTCGACCGGCGAGGCGCAGCTCGTGCGGCCGGACGCCTCCATCGTCTTCAGCCGCCGGACCGTGGACCCGTCGGCGCGCTTCTTCGCGGCCGACGCCCTGCGTGAACGCGTGACGCGTCTCGAGTCAGGGACGCCGCTCGAGGGGTCGTACTTCACGGCCGAAGCGACCGGCGGCCAGGAGATGCTGGTCGGCATGGCGCCGTCGCAGATCTCGCGCAGCTACCCGAACGTGGCCTGGTTCGTGGTGGTCACGCAGGCCGCCGACGAGTTGATGGCGCCGGTCGCGTCGCTCGGCTGGTATCTGCTCCTCGCGCTCGCGCTCACGGCCATTGCCATCCTGATCTTCGCGCTCTGGTTCAGCATGCGGCTGGCCGCTCCGCCCCTCGAGGCCGACATGCACCTTGTCGAGCACCCGGCCGTGATGCACGTGGGCGAGACCGACGAGCCGATCCTGCCCGAGACGCCCGAGGAAGCCGAGACGCGCCGCAGGCTCGCGTAGGGGCCAGGTGTGGGGGCACGGCGCGCCGTGCCCCCACCGTATATAGTTCCCCCATGGAGTTCCTCAACTACCTGCTGATCTTCGCGGCGGGGTGGCTGGTCGTGTTCCGCCCGGCCCGCGAGCGGCTGGCCTCGGGGCTGCTCGTGGCCAGCGTGCTCTTCACGATGGTGCTCTTCTTCATCGGCACGCGGACGTCGATCCTGCCGCCGCTGAACTACTGACGCAGGCATGGACTCCCCGACCCCGGACCGCCACGACCGGGCGGCGCGCCGCCCGCTCTTCTTCCCGATTCTCGCCGCGCTGGTGCTCTTCCTGGCCGGCGTCCCGCTCTTCATGTCCGTCTTCGTCCTCGGATTCGGGCACGGCGACTCACCCTGCGTCCTCTGCTGGGCGCAGCGCACCGGGATGGCGCTGGTCGCGCTCGCCGGTCTGTTCGTGCTGCGCTACGGCCCGCGCCCGCGGTACCTCGGGCTGGCGGTGGTCGTCGCGGCGCACGGCATCTACATGGGGGTGCGGCACTCGGCCCTGCACTGGGGGCGCGACATCGGCCAGGGCTTCAGCGTGGAGCTGGCCGGCGCCCACACCTACACCTGGTCGGCCTTCGTCTTCTGGTGCATCGTCGCGGCCATGGGCGTGCTGCTGATGCTGCTCCGCCCCGCCGACCTGCGGCAGGCTGCCGGGGACGCGCCGCCCAGAGCCTTCGGGCTGCTCGAGCGTGCCGCCGGCTGGGTGTTCCTCGTCGTCGTGGCGGGGAACGTCGTCCAGGCGTTCGCCAGCACGGGGCCGCCGCCGTATATGGGGCAGGCCGATCCGATCAGGTTCTCGTTCAACCCGGCCCACTGGGTCTGGTCACTCGAGGAGTACTCGCCGGCGCCCCTCTCGTGGCGGGGGCGGTACGCCATCGGCAAGCCCGACCTCGACGCCCTGCCCACGGAGCCTGCCGACGGCCCGCTCTCGGCGGCCGCGCCCCTCGAGCCGCGGCAGCGTCTGCGTATCGAAGCCGGCCTCGAGGGGCCGGTGACCGACATCGCCTTCGAGCCCAACACCCGGCGGTTCGTGGTGACGACGCCGAGGGGGATCGCGATCCTCGACGAGCAGCTGGCACGCGTCGAGCGGCAGGTGACGGTGGACACGGCCTTCTCGGTCGATCTCGATCGCTTCGCGGGCGTGGCCTTCCTTGCGCCCGACACGGTGATGGCGGTCTCGCGCAACAAGAGCTTCGTGGTGCTGCGGGAGCCGGGCGCGGGCGAGAGGCCCGACACGGCCCGCAACTTCCGCTTCTTCCTCGATCGCTTCGACGCGTTCCACGAGATCACCCGCAGCCGCTTCGCGACGGTCCGCGCGAAGATGATGTACGTCGAGGCCGCCGCCTTCGTCCCCGAGTTGGAGTCCGTGTTCACCGTCGGCGTGCCGAACCCGCGTCAGCGAAACCTGGTCGTCTCGCGTTTCGCGAAGAGCGACATGACGCTCTCCGAGGAGTTCCTGCCCGCGCTCGCACCAGAGGCAGACCTGTCGCTCAGGGAGGGCCGCTCGCTCGCCGAGTACGCCGTGACCGGCCTCGCGGCCTCCGCTGGCCGGCTCTACGCGCTGAGCGCCGCCTACAGCACGCTGCTCGTCATCGATCCCGGGTCACGGCAGATTGTCGGCGCGCGGTCGCTCCGCGTGCCGCCGCGCCCGACCGGCCTCGCCATCGCCGGCGATGCGGTCTACGTGGTCAATGCGGACGGAGAGGTGCGCATCTTCAACGGCCTGGAGCCTTGAGCCTGGAGCCTGGAGCCTGGAGCCTGGAGCCT
>JAHDVQ010000441.1 GCA_023384595.1 Vicinamibacteraceae bacterium
ATTTGATTGAATCCGGCCGAGGCAACTTTTTCGGCGGATCGGGCCACTTTTCCGCCTGCCGCCCGCCGTCCTCAATCGTCCCCCGTACCCAAGGCCCAAACCCCAAGGCCCGAGGCCCGAGGCCCGAGGCCTGCTATACTCCGCCCACTGGCACCGCCCGGGGAGCCAGGGAAGTCGGGTGCAATTCCCGCACGGTCCCGCCACTGTGAGCGGGGAGCAGGATTCGAACCGGTCGCGCCAGAGGGTGCGGCCCGTCACTGTGCGCCTCACGCGCATGGGAAGACGCCGGGTCCCGCTTCGATCCGCGAGTCAGGAAACCTCTCCCGCAGGGCGTCCTCATCCGTCGCCGCGATGAACGCGGCCGGCACCGGCGCGTGGAAACGCCGGAGGAGGCCCCATGACGACCCGATCCCAGGTTCCGCTCTTTGTTCGCCATTGGAGTGCGGGCGCGCGCGCGGCGCTCCTCGCCCTCGTGCTCTTCCTCGCAGGCACGGCCGCCACCATGGCCGCCACGCTCTCGGCCCGCGTGACCGATCCAGACGGCCGCCCCGTCCCCGGGGCCGAGGTGCGCATCGCCGCCGCTGGCTCGGCGGGCTCGCTCCCGCGCACGGCACACACCGACGGCGACGGCCGCATCGAGGTGGACCTCGCACCCGGCCGCTACGAACTCCGCGTCACGGCCGCGGGTCTCCGCCGCGAACCCGACCTGGTGGACCTCGGCGACACGCCCGTCGCGCTCGACCTGCCGCTTGCGCTCAGCGCCATCACCGAGCACGTCGTCGTGAGCGCGGCGCACGCCGAAGCGCCGCGCGCGCTCGTGCCGTCGGCCGTGACGATCGTCGACCGCAGGATGCTGGATGCCGCACAGGCTACGTCGGTGGCCGAGGCGCTGCACTTCGTGCCTGGCCTGAGCGTGGCCCGCGCGGGAGGCCGCGGGAGCCAGACGTCGGTCTTCACCCGCGGCGGCGAGTCCGACTACACGCTGGTGGTGGTCGATGGCGTCCGCATGAACGCGGTCGGCGGCGGCTTCGACTGGAGCAGCCTTCCGGCAGCCGGCGTCGATCGCGTGGAGGTCGTACGCGGGCCGCAGAGCGCCGTGCATGGCGCCGACGCCATCGGCGGCCTCGTGCACGTGGTCACGGCGTCCGGTGGACCGCTTCGCGCGAGCGTCCTCGGCGAGGGGGGCAGCGAGGCCACCTGGCGGACGGCGGCCACCGCGCAGGGCGCGCTCGGCCGGCTGGCCTGGGGTTCAGGCGCCGAGGCTGGTGGAAGCGACGGGTACGACGGGCTGACCTGGTCTGGCCGCGAGCGCGTCTCGA
>JAHDVQ010000147.1:0-4304 GCA_023384595.1 Vicinamibacteraceae bacterium
TCGGCGATCTTGCGGGCGCGTCCCGAGGCGGTCTTCATCGCGTTGGTGCGATAGGCCAGGGCGAACAGGTTCATGCGATTGAGTGTCGTGAACGTCCTCCGGGCGCGCGGACTTGCGTCGATCGCCGCCCGCAGGTCGTCCGGGATGCTGTCGGTGGAGGCGCTGCGGATGGGCGCGTAGGCGCCGTCCCAGCGCCCGTCCGCTTTCGCGGCGTCGACGTGCCGCTGCCCGTGCGGCGTCATGCGGCCGGCCTTCGTCAGGCGCGCGACGTGGTCGCGGTTGTTCTGGCTCCACGTGCTCTTCGCCTTGCGCGGCGTGAAGCGTTGCAGGAACGACTGCTCGTCGTGGCCCTTGCGGATGCCGTCGATCCAGCCCCAGCAGAGGGCCACGTCGAGCGCTTCGGCAAAGGTCACCGTCGGCACACCCGAGCCCTTCTTGAAAATCCGCAGCCACAGCTCATCGTCCTTGCCGTGGTGCGTCGCGAGCCAGCGTTCGAACGCGCGCTCGCTGCGGAAGCTCCTGATCTTCCGGGCGTCGGGCACGATGGGAGCCATGCGGGAGAGGATTCTACACGGTCGCGCGGATCAGGAGGCCGGTGCCGGGCGAAGCCGGGCGAAGTCCGAACCCCTGGTCGAGTCGAGCAGCACGACCTCGGCCTCGTCGTTCCGTCCTTGCGCCACGAGGGCTGCGCCGAGCAGGCGGCGGATCGCGTCGAGACTCCAGTCGTCCTCGGGGAAGGTCCGCCGCCGGCTGGGCACGATGTGGGGCGACCGCTGCCGGATGCGAAGCCCCTGGCGCAGCAGCATCTCCGCCTCCACCGGCTGCCGCCTCGCCAGTTCGACCGATCCCAGCGTGATGGTGTAGATGGCCACGAGCTGGTGCTCGCTGCCGAGCGCCGCCCGTGAGATCTCGAGCGCCTCGCGCAGCCTCGCCACCGCCTCGTCGTGACGCCCTTCCGCCGCGAGCACCCTCGCCAGATTGTGCAGCGTCGCCGCGACGTTGGGATGTCCTGCTCCGAGGCCTCTCCGCTGCAGGAGCAGGACGCCACCAAGTTCGGACTCGGCGGAGGCGTAGTCGCCCCGCGCCGCCGCGATGAGCGCGAGGTCGTGGCGCGTCACCGCCGTGTTCGGGTGCTCCTCGCCGCGTGCCCGCTGGTTCGTCGCGAGCGACTGCCGCAGCAGCGCCTCGGCCCCGTCGAGATCGCCCCCGAGGCGCAGCACCGACGCGAGGTCGCTCTGGCTCACGGCCGTCTCGGGGTCCTCGTCGCCGAGGACCTTTCGCCGCACGCGCAGCGCCTCACGATGGAGCGGCTCGGCCGCCTCGTTGCGGCCCTGATCCTGGTAGACGCGCCCGAGCTCGGACAGCGTCACGGCCACCTCGGGATGCTCGGCCCCGAGGAACTTCCTGCGCATCTCCAAAGCCCGCTCCAGCCGCGCCTGCGCGCCGGTGTAGTCGCCCCGATCGGCCTGCAGCACCCCGAGGTCGTGAAGCGTCTGCGCCAGCGTGACGTGCTCGGCGCCGAACGCCTCCGCGCCGCTGGCGAGCGCCTGCTCGAGCAGCGGCTGCGCCTTGTCGAAGGCGCCGAGCCTCCGGTAGATGCGCCCCATCACGGTGAGGATCTCGGCCTGCAGTTCCGGCTGTCCCGCCAGCTCGCGCTGCACCTGCGCGGAGCCGGCGTCGAGCAGCCCGCGCACGGTGGGCTCTTCCCGCCGCGGCCCGAACGCATACGGGTCGGCTCCCGACAGCAGCCCCGTCAGCAGATCGCTCACCTTGGCCGCCTTCGCCGCCTCGAGCTGCGCGCGATCGCGCGCGCGCGCGAGCCGGCCCGTGTGATACGCGGTCGACGCCGCGAGCAGCACGACAACGGCCGCCGAGGCCGCGACGCCGCGCGCGTGGCGCCTGAGGAACCGTGCGGCCCGGTAGCGCACGGTGTCGGGCCGCGCGCCGATCGGTTCGCGCCGCAGGTAGCGCCTCACGTCGTCGGCCAGCGCGGTGACCGAGGTGTACCGCTCCGCGGGATCTTTCTTCAGCGCCTTCGCGACGATGACGTCGAGATCCCCGCGCAGGAGGCGCTGCAGGCGGCCTGGCGTCGTGCCGCGCCGCACGGCGTGACCGGCCAGCACGTCGGGAGGCTCGTGGGGACCGGCCACCACCTCGGACACCCGGCGCGGCTCCACGTCGACGATGGCGCGGATGAGGGGCGCGGGCGACCGGGCATCGCGTCCCGCCGGATGCTGACCCGTGAGCAGCAGGTACAGCAGCACGCCGAGCGCGTACACGTCGGTCGCCGTGGTGACGGGCCCGCCCGACAGTTGCTCGGGGGCCGCGTACTCCGGCGTGAGCACGGCGCCGGCCTCGCGCGTGAGGGCGCTCGTGTCGGCCTCCGGCGAGCCGCCGACGCCAGCCGCGCCCTCGAGCAGCTTCGCGATGCCGAAGTCGAGCAGCTTCACGTGGCCGTCGACGCTCACGATGACGTTGGGCGGCTTGATGTCGCGGTGCACGATCAGGTTGGCGTGCGCGTGGGCCACGGCTCCCAGCACGTCGAGGAACAGCTTGAGGCGCGCCTCGGTGCCGAGTCCCTGTTCGTCGCAGTACCGGTCGATGTGTCGCCCGTCGACGTGCTCGAGGATCAGGTACGGCTGGCCGGCCGGCGACACGCCCGCGTCGATGAGGCGGGCGATGTTGGGATGGGTGAGGCGGGCGAGGAAGGTGCCCTCGCGGCGGAACCGCTCTTCGCCCGTCGGCCCCATGAGCGCGACGTTCAACAGCTTGACCGCGGCGCGGCCCTCGAAGCGCCCGTCGCACCGCTCGGCCAGCCAGACGCTCCCCATCCCGCCTTGCCCGATCGACGAGACGAGGCGGTAGGCGCCCAGCACCTGCCCTTCGAGCGGCTGCGCCAGGGCGGCCGGGCGTACCAGCGGAAGCGTCATCTCCAGGAAGTGCGACCGGTGCACCGTGTCGTGCTCGGCGAGGAGCCGCCGCAGGTCGTCGGCGAGCGACGCATCGCGCGTCGAGAGCGAGGCGAGCCAGGCGGGCCGCCTGTCGCTCGCGAGGTCGAGCGCTTCGTCGAGCAGCGGACTGAGCGCGCGCCAGCGGTCGGCGCTGAGCCGCGGCGTCGGTCGGTGTGGCGCGTCGTCCATGGCTTCCTCGAACCCTCGTGTCCTCTCGGATGAGATCGCAAACCGGCCGGGTGAGACGACAGTCGCAGCCGGCCTTCCGCGGAGGCAGCCGTCTGGACGTGAACAATGAGAGGGCGCCGTCGTATTATCGGACACCGGGCCCGAAAGCCACCCATGGAAGATGCGGCAATCAGCGAGTTGATGGCCTCGGCCGAACGAGGCGATCCAGGGGCCGGGGAGCGGCTGTTTGCCGCCCTCTACGCCGAGCTGCATCGCGTGGCGCGGCGCGAGCTGGCGAAGCAGGGCGGCCTCGTGACGCTCGGCGCCACGACGCTCCTCCACGAGGCCTACCTGAACATGTCGCGGCGCGAGGGCGTGGCGTTTCCCGATCGTGCCCGCTTCATGGCCTACTCGGCGCGTGTCATGCGCGGCCTCATCATCGACCACGTACGCCGGCGGCACGCCGCCAAGCGCGGCGGCGAGTTCGTCATCACGACCGATACCGCCATTGCCGACCACGTCGTCGACGACCCGCGCGAGCTGGAGCGCCTGAGTGACGCGCTCGACGAGCTGGCGAAGGTCGATGCCGGGCTCGCGGAGATGGTCGATCTGAAGTTCTTCTGCGGCTTCACGTTCGCCGAGATTGGCGCGATGCGCGGCGTGTCGGAGCGGACAGTGCAACGCGACTGGGAGAAGGCGCGCATCTATCTGCACCAGGCGCTGGGGGCCGGCGAGGCGGGAGGGTTGTAGCCGTCAGGGCCCCGGAGGCGTGCGGGCCGCCAGCCGGCGCGCGAGTTCGTCGAGGAGCGGCGTCTGGCCCTGGAGGACCTTCCGGCGCGCCACGTCGAGCGGCATCCACTCGGCCCGGTCCACTTCCGGGAACTCCTGCGTGCGGCCGGAGCGTGGCGGCCACTCCATCGCGAAGGTATGGCCGCGCCGCGCCTCGGGATCGAAGTCCGCGGCCAGGGCCCACGCGTGCACCACCTTCCCGCCCGCCTGCCGTACGGGCTCGAGCGCGAGCACCTCGCCGCCGGGCACCGGACCGAGTTCCTCCTCGAACTCGCGGCGCGCCGCGGCCAGCGGATCTTCGCCCTCGTCGATCTCGCCCTTGGGGATGGACCACGCTCCTTCGTCCTTCTTCGCCCAGAACGGCCCCCCGGGGTGCACCAGCAGCACCTCGAGCGC
>JAHDVQ010000147.1:4404-9263 GCA_023384595.1 Vicinamibacteraceae bacterium
CTCACTCGACGGGAATCGAGGTGCCCTTCCTGGGCTCCGCGGAATAGCGCTCGATCCGTTCGTCGATCAGGGCGCGGATCGCCTTCAGCAGCTCCACGGCCGCGTTGCGCAGGTGCGCGCGCACATCCTCCGACGGCGCCACGGCCGCCAGCAGCCTGTCGATCTCCGCGCCGAGGGCCTCGCACGGCCCGCGCGCGGGGGGCGGCGGCCCGGGCGGGTCCGGGGCCGCGGCCTTCTTCGCCTTCATGGAGCCTCCTTCATCACCACGGTCAGGATGTCGTCGGCGAGCGTCGCGCGCGCCGGCTGCAGGTGCGCCATCGAGCCCGGCAGCCCGATGTGCCGCCTGAACGTGCCGACCTGCACGACCAGCGCATCGCCCTTCTTGAACAGGCCGATCTCGTTCTTCTCGGCGAACGGGAACTTCACGCGAATCACGTGGTGCCCGTTCTCCTTCGCGAACACGAAGGGCCGCTCGTCCACCGTGACCGCTGCAGGATCCTCGCCGTCCCGGTACAAGCGGTCTGCCAGTTCCTCGAGGCGGCGCCGGCCCAGCACCTCCGAGGCGAGCATCGGCACGCGCACCACCGGCAGCGGGGCGAAGTACTCCTCGACCTCCGCGAGGATCTGCCGCTGCGCCCGATACCACTCGGTGAAAAACCCGTCGTTCGCATCCTCCGGCAGCAGGCGGTTGACGATGACGCGGTCCACCGTCAGACCGTAGAGGGTGAAGTAGACGAAGGCGCGCTCGGTTTCGCGCAGCACCATCCGCTCGGCGTTGGTCACCAGCCGCACGCTCGTGATCGCGGGATCCTCGAGGAGCGCGTCCACGCCCTCGAGCCGGCCGGCGAGCTCCAGCACGTTCGCGAAGTAGCGGTCCGACGGCAGCTCGATGGGGCTCACGCGGTTCGCGAGGGGGCGCACGGCCTTGAGCACGTTGCGCTGCACGGGGAAGATGTGCCGCATGTACCACTCGAGCGTGGTCGGCATGCTCACGAACCGCAGGCTCTCGGCCGTCGGCGCGCAGTCGAGCACCATGACGTCGTAGCGCCCTTCGCGGGCGTACTGGTTGACGTACATCATGGCGCTCAGCTCCTCCATGCCCGGGAGAATCGCGACCTCCTCGGCCTCGATGTCGTCGAGGCCGGTCGTGCGGAGCAGCGAGGTGACCCACGTCGAGATCTCGCGCCAGTGGCGCGCCAGCTCGACCTGGATGTTCACCTCCTGCACGTCGAGCCGGGGCGCCACGTGGTAGGGCCGGGACGTGGCCTGGCTGAAGAGCTCGATGCCGAGATCGAAGGAGTCGGAGACGCTGTGCGCGGGGTCCAGGCTCATGACGAGCGTCCGGCGGCCCAGGCGGGCGAGCCGGACACCGGTAGCGGCCGCGAGGCTGGTCTTGCCCACGCCGCCTTTGCCGCTGAAGAGCAGGATCCTCATGTCGCCACCAGCGCTGCCGTCACCACGAGTTTACCGCTGCCGGCACGCGGCCGGCGCGGGTGCCGGCGGATGCCGGCCGGATGCCGGCGCGGATGCCGGCGCGGGTGCCGGCGCGGATGCCGGCGCGTGGCGAATCGGCGGTCCGTGTGAGCGATCTCGGTGGCGGGGTGACCAACGAGCAGAGGGGCGGCTCCCCGCAGAGCCGCCCCTCTTGCGTTCACGTGGTGAGGCGCACGTCAGAACGTGAACTGCACCCCCAGGAAGACGTAGCGCCCGAGCGGATCGTACGTGCCGTAGAACCCCGGGCCGTAATCGTTGTCCTGGTTCCCGGGCGCGAGCGGCGGTTCCTTGTCGAACAGGTTGTTGACGCCGCCCGTGATGCGGTAGTTGTTGGACAGCCTGTAGGTGACGGCGAGGTCGAAGTAGTTGAACGTGGGGATCTCGTAGATGTCGTTCGTCTTCAGCAGCTCCACGTTCCCCGGCGAGGCCAGCGCTTCCTCGTCGCTGCCGTCGTCGTTGGTGACGCTGCTGATCATGCGCCACCCGAGCGAGAAGGTGGTGTTGAAATTGGTGTCGAACGAGAAGCGCGCGAGCTGCCGCCACTTGGCGTTCGGAATCCCGCACTGGTCGCCGAAGTAGCCGACGCAGTCGTAGGCGTAGAGGCCGGTGTCGGTCTTGGCGTTCATCAGGTAGCTGCCGATGAAGTTGACCGACAACGTGCCGGCGCCGCCGATGCGCCTCGCGAAGCTGCCCACCAGGTCGAGGCCCCGGGCTTCACGCTTCCCGATGTTCTGATCCGTCGTGATCGTGTAGCCGTCGGTCGTCGCCCACAGGGTGTAGAGCCTGTCGCGGTGAATCAGCCCGCACAGGAAGGGGTCGCCCGTGGCTGCGCACTGGGTCTGGATGTCTTCCGGCCCCAGGCTGCCGATGGTGTCCTCGAGCTTCACGTTGTAGTAATCGAGCGCGAAGGTGAGGCCCGGCACTGCGGCCGGCGTGACGACCAGGCCGGCCGTCCAGGTGTCGGCGACCTCGGGCTCGAGGTTGGGGTTTCCGCCGTCGAACGTGTTGTACTGCTCGGCCGGGTTCTCCAGCACGTTTCCGTACCACGACGCCGGGACGCCGGCCCGGACACACTGCTCCTGGGTGGCCGCCGGATTGGTGCCCGCACAGATGTCGTCGGAGCCGTTCAGGCCGATGCTCTGGCTTCGGTAGAGCTCCCTCACGTTCGGTGAACGCGTCGCGCGGTTGAAGCCCGCCCGCACCTTGAAGTCGTTGGTGGGCGCCCACGACGCCTGCACCTTGTAGGTGGGCCAGCCGCCGGTGCTGCTGTAGTCCGAATAGCGGTAACCGAGCTCCAGGGTCAAATCCTGGAATCCGCGCGTGTCCTGCACCAGGGGAATCAGACCCTCGGCGAAGAACTCCTTGACGGTGTAGTCGCCTTCCACCGGAAGGGTCGGGCTGCCCTGGCCGGCCCCCATCATGTTCATGAACGCGAGGTCGGGATCGACAAACAGGTACTCCTCGCGGTAGGCGCCGCCGAGGGCGACCCTGATACCCTCGGTCGCGCTGGCAAACCCGGCGCCGTACTTCTTCAGGTCACCGGTGAACCGCCCCTCCACGCCTCGGGTTCTCACCCCGGAGTCGAGGACCATCGGGAGCCTGAGATAGTCGAGCGCCGCGTCGGTGACGCCCCCCACCTTGAAGATGTTCCAGGGCACGCACCCGGTGTTGCCCGACATGCACTGCCAGGTGCTCGGGTCGGCCGGGTCGCCCGTGACGAGCAGCGCATCCTGGATGTTGACCGCGTTCAAGTCGTTGGCGTACTTCTGCGGCGAGTTCACCTGGGCGTGCAGGCCGTAGACGTCGTAGCTCCACGCGTCGTTGATGTCGCCGCGGATTCCCCCGGAGAAGCGCAGCGCCGTGTGACGAAGCTGGCTCACGCGCCCGCCGCCTTCGATGTTGCGCCGGTAGATGATCACGTCGGCGATGTCGGTGGGTCCATACCCCATGTCGGTGCACAGCAACTGGCGCTGCTGGTCGCTCAGCATCGGATTGTCGCAATTGAGCAGGCCCGAGTTGCCGAAGTTCCCCGACGGCGCAATCTGCGCGTCGGTGTAGTCGTCCATCACCATGATCTCGGCATATCCCGTCGCGTACCGGTTCCACTCGTAGGTGACGAAGCCGCCGCCGGCCCACCGCGTGTCGGGACGCTGCATGAAGTTGGCGGGCGCGTAGTTGTAGACGTCGGTCGCCGAGTTGCGCGGCCTGAACTGGTTGCCGCCCGGCGAGTTGACGTCGAGGACGTAGTCCCCTCGCCTGGGACTTCCGTCGGCGGCCAGCGCGAGGAAGCGTCCGTTCTGCCACGTGCCCGACCCGCCGCACACCGGGCCCGAGCCGGTCATCGATCCGGAGCAGTTGGTGTAGTCGCGCGCGTCCTTGGTGATCGCGTCCATCGTGCGGTAGTCGATGTAGGCGGCCGCATGACCGCGGCGGTTGCCGAACCGGCCGCCGAACGCCACGTTGAAGTCCGTGGGCGCCTGGTTCCACGTGCTGCCCGAGGGCGCGCTGAACCCCTTGGCCGCGTTCATGGCCTGCGCGACGTCGTTGTCGTTGTTGTGCTGATAGCCCCCGAACTGGAAGCCGCCCCGCAACCCTTCGAAGTCGCGATCGAGCACGAAGTTGACCACGCCGGCCACGGCGTCGGCGCCGTACACGGACGAGGCCCCGCCGCTCAGGATGTCGACGCGCTTCACGAGCGCGGACGGGATGAAGTTCAGGTCGGGCGCCGTCTCGAACGCATCGCCGCTCGACATGCGCCGGCCGTCGATGAGCACCAGCGTGCGCTCCGGGCCGAGGTACCGCAGGTCTACAGTGGCCGTGCCCGACGCGCCGTTGGCGATCGTGGAGTTCTGGGCCGCGAAGACCTGCGGCAGGGCCATGAGAATGTCCTCCATGCGGGACACGCCCCGGTAGGAGATTTCCTCTGGATCCAGCGTGGTGACGGGGCTCATCGCCTCGAGCGTGGGCCGGGGAATCAACGATCCGGTCACCTGCACTTCCTCGGCCTGGCCCGCGACCAGCAGCCGCACCTCCTGGCTGACGGTCTGACCGGCGCCGACCACGACCTTCGTCACGCGCTTCGTGAAGCCGGCCAGCTCGATCGTCAGTTCGTAGGAGCCCGGGGGCACGTCGCTGATGAGGTACTGCCCGACTGCGTCGGTCGTCGTCGTGAGGACGACGTCGGTGCCCTCGCGCCTGAGGGTGACCGTCACACCGGGCAGCACCGCGCCGCTCTCGTCGGTGATGACGCCGGTGACGCGGCCGTTCTCGGCCTGGCCTGCTGCCTGAAGTGGCAACGCCAGGACCAGGAGAGCGGCCATGAGCAACAACTTCCTGCCCATAGCATCCTCCCCACCGGCGCCAGG
>JAHDVQ010000442.1 GCA_023384595.1 Vicinamibacteraceae bacterium
GGGTTCGCGATGCTCGGACGCATCGTGCAGCAGGTGGCCGGCAAGCCGTACGCCCGGTACATGCGCGAGGCCATCTTCGCGCCGCTCGGGCTCGCGGCGACGACGTTCGAGGCGGGCGACGTGCCGGAGGATCGCCGGGTGCAGGGCTACCGCATCGTCGACGGCGAGCACCAGGCGGAGGACCTGCTGCCGCACGGCGCCTTCGGCGCGATGGGCGGGCTGTGGACGTCGGCCAACGACCTGGCCCGCTACGTCGCGTTTCTCATGAGCGCGTTCCCGCCGTCCGACAGGGCCGACACGGGACCCATCCGGCGCGCGTCGGCGCGCGAGATGCAGCAGGTGTGGCGGTTCACGCCGGCTTCGGCGCGGCGCTCGTCGATGGACGCCGACCTGGCGCTCAACGCGGGCGGCTACGGCTACGGCCTGCGCATCTCGCAGGACTGCCGCTACGACCACATCGTCGGCCACGGAGGCGGGCTGCCCGGCTACGGGTCGCTCATGCAGTGGCTTCCGGAGTACGGCGTCGGTCTCATCGCGATGGCCAACACCACCTACACGGGGTGGGGCGGCGTGTTCCGCGACGCGCTGACGGCGCTCGAGGCGACCGGCGGTCTGGAACGCCGCCGCGTCCAGCCGTCGCCGGCGCTCCTCGACGCGCAGGCGCAGGTCACGCGTCTCGTCACGGCCTGGGACGATGCGCTGGCGAAGCAGCTGGCGGCCGACAACCTGTTTCTCGATCAGCCGATCGAGCGGCGCCGCGAGGCGGTCGCGCGGCTGAACGAGCGGCACGGCGCGTGCCGCAAGGCGGGCCCGATCGACGCCGAGAACGCGCTGCGGGGATCGTGGCGGATCGATTGCGAGCGGGGATGGCTGCAGGTGGGCATCACGCTGGCGCCGACGATGCCGCCGCGCGTGCAGATGCTGTCGGTGCGAGGGGTGATGCCGCCGCAGCCGCCGCTCCAGTCGGCCATCGACACGGTGGTGGCCTCGATCGGCACGTGGAGCCGCGAGGCGCTCGCCGCCATCGTCTCGCCGCAGGTGGACCTCGAGAAGGTCGAGCGCCAGGCCGCGCTCGCGCGGCTGCAGGTGGGCGCGTGCAAGCCGGGCGAGACGATGGTGGGGGACGGCACGCGCGCGCTCTTCGAGCTGACCTGCGAGCGCGGAAAGCTCTGGGGCGATGTCGTCCTCGACACCGCGTCGGGCCAGGTCCGGTTCATCAACCTGATGCCGGACCTGTCGGGGCGGTGCGCGAATTAGGGGTCGGGAGTATTTTCAGTTTTTGCGTACATTGAGGGCGGAAATCGGGCGG
>JAHDVQ010000443.1 GCA_023384595.1 Vicinamibacteraceae bacterium
CCGGACGCCGGATGCCGGTAGCCGTACAATGTGCCCCATGCTCGACCCTGCGCTGGTTCGCGATCACTTCGACGATGTCCGGCGGCGCCTCGCGACGAGGGGGCCCGGCCTCGACCCCCTGCTCGACCAGTTGGCCGTCCTCGACCGCGAGCGGCGCGCCGTCATTCCCCGCGTCGAGAAGCTGAAACACGAGCGGAACCAGGCCGGCGAACAGATCGCGCAAGCCAAGAGGAAGGGCGAGGACGCCTCGGCGCTCCTCCAGGCCAACAAGGCGAGGGCCGACGAGATCAGGCAGCTCGATGCCGAATTGGCGGAGATTGACGTGCGGCGCGACGACCTTCTGCTGCGCGTGCCGAACCTGCCGCACGAGAGCGTGCCCGAAGGCCGGAGCGCCGACGACAACGTCGAGGTGCGACGCGTGGGCGAGCCCCGCGCGTTCGACTTCGAGCCGCAGCCGCACTGGGACCTCGGCGCGCGGCTGGGCATCCTGGACTTCGAGCGGGCCGCGCGGATGGCCCGCGCGCGGTTCGCGGTGCTGGCCGGCGCCGGTGCGCGCATGGAGCGGGCCCTCATCGACTTCATGCTCGACCTGCACACGCGCGAGCACGGCTACACCGAGATTGCGCCGCCCTTCCTCGTGAACGGCGCCGCGCTGCGCGGGACGGGCAACCTCCCCAAGTTCGAGGAGGACCTCTTCAAGATCGGTGGCGACTGGGATCTGTACCTGGTGCCCACCGCCGAGGTGCCGCTCACGAACCTCCATCGCGAGGAGACGCTCGACTCGCGCCAGCTGCCCCTCAGGTACACGGCCTACACGCCGTGCTTCCGCAGCGAGGCGGGCTCGTACGGGGCTGACGTACGGGGGCTCATCCGCCAGCACCAGTTCGACAAGGTGGAGCTGGTGAAGATCACGACGCCCGAGCAGTCGTACGAGGAGCACGAGAGCATGACGCGCAACGCCGAGCGCGTGCTCGAACTGCTCGGCCTTCCGTATCGCACCGTCGTCCTCTGCACGGGCGACATGGGGTTTGCCGCGGCCAAGACGTACGACATCGAGGTGTGGCTGCCGAGCCAGAAGACCTATCGCGAGATTTCGTCGGTGAGCAACACCGAGGCGTTCCAGGCGCGGCGCGCCGGCATCCGGTTCCGCCGCGACGGGGCCGGGAAGTCCGACTTCTGTCACACGCTGAACGGGTCGGGGCTCGCGGTGGGCCGTACGTTCCTGGCGATTCTCGAGAACTACCAGCGGAAGGACGGCTCGGTCGTGGTGCCCGAGGCGCTGCGGCCCTACATGCGCGGGCTCGAGGT
>JAHDVQ010000444.1 GCA_023384595.1 Vicinamibacteraceae bacterium
GCGTGCCAGCCAGGATGGGGGGCGCAGCGCCCGGGGGCCACGGCGCGGTCACTGTCAGTGAGTGCGAATCCGCTGCCAGTTCGTGGCGGCGCGGAGCCTTCCCCCGTGACTCATGCGGGACAAGGAGTTAGCCGGTCATGACGGTTCGGCGCGTCGGGTTGGAACTGAACAAATACCCTCACGAGGCTGACTAAAGACCGCAAAGCCCCACTATTCAGCCTCATCAATTCATTCAGCAGGGAGACATTCGGGCCTCGGGCCTTGGGCCTCGGGCCTTGGGGCCTTGGGGCCTTGGGGTCAGGTCTGCGATAGCACATCGCGGGGGGTCAGGTCTGCGATAGCACATCGTCGACCGCGGCCGCGGTCGCGGACGTCTCCGTCGCCAGCGTCCCCGGGCTCACGCCCGCCAACTCGCGACAGTCGCGGGCAGAGGGCGGGTACGGCGCTACTCGAGAGATCGCAGGTACGCGATCACGTCGGCCGCATCCTGGTGCGACATGCGAAATCGCGGCATCGGCGGACGCAACTGCGTGCCGTCGCGCTTGATGGCGCCCTCGGTGAGCAGGCGCATCGCCTGTTCATCGTCGTAACCTGGCAGCCCGCGATTGCGCGGGGCCGCCGCCGCCCAGTCGCTCGACCACGAGGGCGCACGCACGGGAATCGGGGCGCCGAGGAAGCGCTGCTCGTCGATGATGCGCCCCTGGCTGTCGCGCGGCGAATGGCATTCCACGCACATCGCCACCTGCTCGACGAGGTACCGCCCGTGCTCGACGTCGCCCGCGTAGCGCAGAGACTGGTTCGCGGCCGCGCCGCTTCCGGCCTGGCGATCCTGCGCGCTCGGGGCCTCCGAGGACAACGCCAGCCGACCCCCTGTCGGCCCCGACAACACGACCGAGACAACCGCGACGGAGACAGCGGTAGGGATCGAGATCGTGAGCCACTTCATGTCGTCCTCCCGGCGGCCATGTGGTGCCGCGAGCGTGTGTCGGATCGGTCGCGCGCCGTTCGCGCGCGCCGTTCGCGCGCGCGTCCAGCCGAGACGATGGGATGCGGTGCCTCTATGGTATCCGGTCCGACCGCCGCAGCGACGGCAGGATCGCCGGCAGTTCGTCCACGGGCGTGAGGTGCCCGTGGCCCGGCAGCGGCCGCTCCTACTTCGCGAAGAACTGCGCGAGTGCCGGCCAGAGCCCGGCCGACGTCAGCCCCGAGGTCGAGAACACGACGATGCCCTCCACGCCCTGCGCGCGCACGGTCTCGAGCGTCTTCAGCAGCTTCTCCGGCGGGTAGTATCCGGGCGGCGGCGTGCGG
>JAHDVQ010000445.1 GCA_023384595.1 Vicinamibacteraceae bacterium
CGTGTGGCCGGCACGCGCGAAGTGGTCGTGCCAGGCACCCCGTACGTCATCCCCTACAGGCTGCGCAGCGACCGGCTCGAGATCATTGCCGTCTTCCACGGGCGGCAGAGCCACGTCCTCAATCACGTCCCGCACACGTGTATGGCGCGGCGATCCAAGACGCAGGGCGTGCCGGAACCGGGCGAAGTTGGTGATTGGGGCGGAGCGTAGCAGATCAAACGGCGTGACGCGACGGGAGCGGCCAGACAGGCGAGCGGCAAGGTCACGGCGCAGCCCGCGGGCTTCCGGGGCAGGACGTTGCCCGCAGGCTTACGCCGCTTCTCGCGGATGCACGTCCCGTTCGATCTGTTCGGCGGACGCACGTGTCGCGACGTCGAGGTCGTAGGCGCCCTGGAGATTGATCCAGAACTCAGGCGTCATCCCGAAGTACCGTGCCAGGCGCAGCGCCGTGTCTGCGGTGATGCTGCGACGTCCGTTGACGATCTCGCTCACCCGAGTCACCGGCACGCGCAGATCCCTGGCCAGCCGGTTGATGCTCAGCCCGAGCGGTGCCATGAGGTCCTCACGCAGGACCTCCCCAGGGTGAACGGGCGGCAAGCGGCGGATCTTCGCCATGGTCTCTCCTCGCCGTCAGTGGTAGTCGACGATCTCAACGTCCTCAGCGCCGCCATTCGTCCAGGCAAAGCAGATGCGGTACTGATCGTTGACGCGAATGCTGTGCTGACCGCGTCGGTCGCCGGCCAGCGCCTCCAGCCTGTTTCCCGGGAACGCCGACAGGTCGCCAAGCTCCTGGGCGGCGTGCAATTGCTGGAGCTTTCGCTGCGCGACGCGGGCGATCTGTTGGTGCGCCGGCTGAATCGTCCGGCGAACAACGCTTCGGTGTCGGAGTCCTTGAACGACCGAATCACGTAGCGTCACAAGATATAACGCGACGCGTTATACGTCAAGACGGCCGCCGGTCGCGGAGGCGCCGCATGCCGCGCCTGGTTCCTGGACTCCGAAAGGCTGCAGGGACGACTTCGCGGGACGGTGTGCCGCCACGGCATTCGCGAGGAGGCCGCGTCTCGCTACGCGGCGCGCTTGCCGCGAAGGCGCCGCGCCAGACCCGCCAGGCCGCCCGCGAAGAGCACGAGCACCGCGGGTTCGGGCACGGTGCCCGTGACAGCGTCCAACGACGGCACGTCGAACTGACCGCCGTAGTAGCTCTGAAGGGTGCCCGGCGCCGCGGTCGCCTCGAGCCGGGCCGCGAAGAAGCGGCCGCTCGCGAGGGCGGCGTTGACCTGCGCGGTCACGTCGAACGAACGGGG
>JAHDVQ010000446.1 GCA_023384595.1 Vicinamibacteraceae bacterium
CGCGCGGTGCGAGGGCGATGGCCTGGTGTGTCACACGGGACAGCGGTCGTGCTTCCATCGCGACCTCGCCCCGGGCCCCGCACTGAGGACTGAATACTGAGAACGAGAACTGAGAACTGACGAAATGCGCCTCAAACTCGGCATTCCCAAGGGTTCGCTCCAGGACGCCACCGTCCAGCTGTTTGCCCGTGCGGGCTTCAACATCTACGTGAGCACGCGCTCGTACTTTCCGTCGATCGACGATCCCGAGATCGAGTGCATGCTCATACGCGCCCAGGAGATGGCGCGCTATGTCGCCGACGGCGTGCTCGATGCCGGGCTGACGGGGCTCGACTGGATTGCCGAGCAGCGGCTGGCGGGCAACGGCGGCCACGCGCTGCAGCCCGTGGCCGACCTGGTGTACGCCAAGCAGTCGTTCGGCAAGGTGCGGTGGGTTTTGGCGGTCCCCGAGGAGTCGAGGTTCCAGACGGCGCGCGACCTCGAAGGCGCGACCATTGCCACCGAACTCGTGCGGGTGACCGACGACTACTTCGCGCGTCAGGGCATTGGCGTGCACGTCGAGTTCTCGTGGGGGGCGACCGAGGTGAAGCCCCCGGTGCTCGCCGACGCGATCGTCGAGGCCACGGAAACGGGCTCCACCCTCCGCGCCAACCGCCTTCGCATCATCGACACCGTGCTCGAGTCGAACACGCAGCTGATCGCCAATCAACCCGCGTGGAGCGACTCCTGGAAGCGGACGAAGATCGAGCACATCGCGTTGCTGCTGCGGGCGGCCATCGAGGCGCAGGGCCGCGTGGGCCTCATGCTGAACGTACGCCGCAGCGACCTCGACGTCGTACTCGATTTGCTCACGGCGCTCCGGCGCCCGACGATCTCGCCGCTCAGCGACGCGGAGTGGGTGGCGGTGAACACCATCATCGAGGAACGCACCGTTCGCACGCTCATCCCGCAACTCAAGCGGGCCGGCGCCGAGGGCATCGTCGAGTACCCGCTGAACAAGATCGTGCTTTGAGGCTGATCCGCGCCCCGGGGGCCTGCAGGCGCCGGGTGGGATCGGAAAGGATACCGTCGTGATACTGCGTCTTCTCACCGCCGACGACCGCAAGGCGGTGGACCGCGTGCTCGCGCCTCGCCGGGCGTCGAGCCGCGCCGTCGCCGCGCGGGTCGCCCGCATCGTGGCCGACGTGCAGCGCCGCGGCGACAGGGCGGTCGTCGCCCACGCACGCGCGCTCGACGGGCTCGCCGCATCGCTCGAGGTCACCCGCGACGAGATCGAGGCGGGCTGGCGGGCGACGCCCGCGCCGGT
>JAHDVQ010000003.1:0-17886 GCA_023384595.1 Vicinamibacteraceae bacterium
GCGATCGCCTCAGCGGCGGCCGCGCGGCGGCGTGCGGCGGCCAGGACGCCGTGGGGGCTGCGCCGCGACGGCGGCATCGATTTCGCTAAGAGTGGATTCGAGCAGGGGACCGATGGCGAGCACGGCGTCGCGGGCCTCCACGAGGCGTCCCTCGGCCACGGCCGCGCGGACCTCAGTGAGCTGTCGACGCGCGCGCTCGAGCTTCTGCTCGGCTCCCGCAAGGGCCGTACGGGGCAGTCGTGCCGCGTCGGGCGCCTGGAGACGGCGCGCCAGCGTGTCGATCGTGGCGTCGACGTCGCGGACCCTGGCATCGACCTCGCTTCGCACCCGGGCCTGCTCCTCCGCGGCGCGTCGCGCCGCGGTGCGAGCCTGGTCGCGCGCTTCGAGCGCCTGGCTCAGCGCCTGGCGGTAGTCCGACTGCTCGACGGCCGCCCGGGCGCGGTTGAGCGCCGTGGTGGCGGCCTCGAGTTCGGTGGGGGCGAACGTCTCGGCGCCAGCCGCACGGGCGGCGTCGATGGCGCCCTGCGCCTGGTGCATCTCCCGGTTGGGCGGCTCTTCGCAGCCCGACGTGACGAGCACCGTGAGGAGCAAGGCGAGGAGGGGAGCAAGGCGGCGCATCGGCCAGCAGTATACGGTGCTCATCCGGAGATTGACAGACAGGCGGCACTCATGAAAGGCATCGCGCCGCAGGATCGGCCGCGCGAGAAGCTCGAACGCCTCGGCCCCTCCGCGCTCGGCGACAACGAGGTGCTGGCGCTCGTGCTGGGACACGGCCAGGGCCCCGACAACGCGCTCGCGCTGGCCAACCGGCTCCTCGCGGAGACCGATGGCCTTGCCGGCCTCGTGCGGGTGGCCGGCGACGACCTGCAGCGCGTCCCGGGCATCGGTGTCGCGCGCGCTACCCGCGTGCTGGCGTCGGTCGAACTCGGCCGCCGAACGCTCGCCGGACCCGGCGCGGCGCGGCGCCCCGTCCACAGCGCGGCCGATGCCGCGGCGTTCCTCGTCCCGCAGTTCGGCGCCCATCCTGTCGAACGGGTGGGCGTCGTGCTGCTCGACGCTCGTCAGCGCCTCGTCCGCACGGCGTTGCTGACCACCGGCACCATCGATTCCTCGGTCGTCCACCCCCGCGACGTGTACCGCGTGGCGATTGCCGCCGGCGCGGCCTCGATCATCGTCTTTCACAATCACCCGTCAGGCGATCCGACTCCGAGCCAGGACGACCTGCAGCTCACCTGGCGGCTGGTCGCGGCGGGCGAACTGCTGGGGGTCGAGATGCTCGATCACGTGGTGATCGCCGAGCGCGCGTATTTCAGCTTCCGCGAAGCCGGACGCCTCCGAGCCGCTACACTGTGAGATGGCATGGCTCGCATCCTCTACTTCGACTGCTTCTCGGGCGCCTCGGGCGACATGTTGCTCGGGTCCCTCCTCGACGCCGGCCTGCCCCTCGACGCCCTTCGCGACGCGCTGGGCTCGCTGGCCGTCGAACACCTCGCGATTTCGGCCAGCCGCGTCGTGAAGCACGGCATCGCCGCCACCGGGTTCACGGTGCAGGAGGTCGCGGCGGCCGGGGGGCCGGAGTCGCGGAGCCACCAGCATCGGCACGTGCCACAGATCCTGAAGCACATCGAGGCCTCGCGCCTCTCCGTCACGGCGAAGGCGCGCGCCGCCCAGATGATTCGCCGCCTCGCCGAGGTCGAGGCCGCGATTCACCAGATGCCCGTCGAGCGCGTGCACCTCCACGAGGTCGGCGCCCTCGATTCGATTGCCGACATCGTCGGCGCCGCGTTCGCCTTCGACTGGTTCGGCGCCGACGAGGTGGTCGTGTCCCCGGTGAACGTCGGGAGCGGGACGGTGACCTGCGCCCACGGCACCCTGCCGGTGCCCGCACCGGCTACGGCCGCGCTCCTCTCGGGCGTCCCCGTGTACAGCGACGGCCCTCCGGTCGAGATGACGACGCCGACCGGGGCGCTGGTGCTCACCGCCTACGCGACGCGTTTCGGGCCGATGCCGCCGATGACCATCGAGCGCATCGGCTACGGTGCCGGCCAGCGCGACCTGCCGGGGCGCGCCAACGTGCTCCGCGTGCTCGTGGGGGAGTCCGTCCCGACCGGCGCCGGCGCCGTCCCCACCGGACACCGCGACCAGGCCCAGCACGAGCGGGTGCTGGTGCTCCAGGCCGAGATCGACGACATGCCCGCGCAGTTCTTCGGCGCCCTCATGGACCGGCTGCTCGAGGCCGGCGCCCTCGACGTCTTCTTCACCCCGGCCCAGATGAAGAAGAACCGGCCCGGTACGCTCGCCACCGTCATCGCCGCCCCGGAGCGGCGCGAGGCGCTGACCTCCCTCATCTTCCGCGAGACGACGACGCTGGGGGTGCGCTACCATGAGATGTTCCGCGCCTGCCTGCCGCGCGAGGTGCGCACGGTGGCGACCCCGCTCGGCCCGGCCCGCGTCAAGGTGGGCCTTGCCGGCGGCGAGGTGGTCAACGCCATGCCGGAGTACGACGATGTCGTCCGGCTGGCGGCGGCCCACGCGCTGCCCGTCAAGCAGGTCCACGCGCTCATCCTCCGCGCCCTCAACGACGAGACCGCCCGCTAGGCTGACGACCCCGCACCGACATGCCCCGCTTCTTCCTCACGACCGCCATCGACTACGTCAACTCGAGGCCGCACCTCGGCACGGCCTACGAGAAGATCACCGCCGACGTCATCGCGAGGTTCGCCCGCATGCGCGGGCTCGACACCCTCTTCGTGATGGGCAACGACGAGCACTCGCAGAACGTCTTCCGCAAGGCGCGCGAGATGGGGCTCGACCCGGTGGCCTACTGCGACCGCATGGAGGACGAGTTCCGGGGGGTCTGGCGGGCGCTCGACATCTCGTTCGACGACTTCGTCCGGACGACCGAGGCGCGGCACCGCGTTGCGGTCGAGCGCATCGTGCAGCGGATGTACGAGGCGGGCGACGTGTACGAAGGCGCCTACGAGGGCTGGTACTGCGTCTCGTGCGAGGCCTTCAAGCAGGAGAAGGATCTTGTCGAGGGGCTGTGCCCGGTGCACCGGACTCGGCCCGAGTGGATCCGCGAGAAGAACTACTTCTTCCGCCTGTCGAAGTACACGCAGCCGCTGCGCGACCACTTCGCCGCGCACCCCGAGTTCCTGCAGCCCGACGTGCGGCGCAACGAGATCCTGCGCCTGCTCGAGGGGGGCCTCGAGGACATCTCCATCAGCCGCGCCGGGCAGGCGTGGGGCATCGCGTTGCCCTTCGACCCGCAGAGCGTCGTGTACGTCTGGGTGGACGCGCTCATCAACTACATCACCGCGGTGGGGTACGGACAGGATGAGGAGCGATTCCGCACCTGGTGGCCGGCCGACCTACACGTCATCGGCAAGGACATCACGCGCTTCCACTGCGTCATCTGGCCGGCGATGCTGATGAGCGCCGGCGAGGCGTTGCCCCGCCAGGTCTACGGCCATGGCTGGGTGCACTTCCGCGGCGAGAAGATGAGCAAGTCGCTCGGCACCGCCGTCGAACCGCTCGACGCGGTGGGGAAGTTCGGACCCGACCCGCTCAGGCTGTTCCTCGTGAAGGAGATCCCCTACGGCGGCGACGGCGACTTCTCGTGGGAGCGCTTCGAGGAACGCTACAACGCCGACCTCGCCAACAACCTCGGCAACCTCGTGAGCCGGGTGGCCGCCATGGTGGATCGCTACCGCGGCGGACGCCTCCAGGCGCGCGGCGGCGGGGCGCTGGCCGGCCTGGCGGCCTCCGCGCGCGCGCAGGCGCTCGACGCGATGACCCGCTTCGCGCTGCACGAGGCCGTGGCGGCCGCTTACGCGGTCATTGGCGCGACCAACGAGTTCATCGCCCAGGCCGAGCCGTGGGTGCTCGCCAAGTCGCCGGACAAGGCCTCGCACCTCGACGAGGTGCTCTACGAGGCGGCCGAGGCGACGCGCATCGCGTCGGCGCTGCTGTGGCCCGTGATGCCCGACTCGGTCGCCGAGATCCTGCGCCGGCTCGGGCACCCGTTCGACCCGCGTGCGCCGCGCTTCGACGACACGCAGTGGATTGCCAGTGGCGAACGCCACGTCATCAAGGCCGAGGCGCTCTGGCCGCGACTCGACACGACCGGCGCGACGCCCGTTCCCGTGAGGACTTCCGTGACCGACCCATCAACGCCTGTTCCCGAGTTCGTTCCCGGTCCTGCCCCGACGCCCGCGAGCGCCGAGCAGGCGACACCACCAGCCATCCCCGCGGCCGACGCCGCGGCCGCACCCGCCACCCCGGCGCCGGCGCCGGCGGCCGCCGAGCCTCAGGCCCCCACGTCAGTCCCGGCCGACGACCGGCTCGGCATCGACGAGTTCATGCGGCTCGACCTGCGCGTGGCCCGTGTCCTCGAAGCCGAACGTGTGCCGAAGTCGAAGAAGCTCGTCAAGATGCGGATCGACGTCGGGAGCGAGGAGCGGACCATCGTCGCGGGTATTGCCGAAGCCTACGAGCCCGAGGCGCTCGTCGGCCGCACGATCGCGATTGTGGCCAACCTGAAGCCCGCCAAACTGATGGGCATCGAGTCGAACGGGATGGTCCTCGCGGCCAGCCCCGAGGGCGGCAAGCCGGAACTGCTGTCGTTTGTCGATCCGCCGGCGCCGGGCACGCGCATCCGCTGATGATCGACTCGCACTGCCACCTCGCCGACGAGGTCTTCGCCGCCGACATCGACCAGGTGCTCGCGCGTGCGCGTGACGCCGGCGTGACGGGTGCCCTGTGCATCGTCGATGCGGGCAGCGAGGCGGAGCTGACGCGGGCCGGCGCGCTCGCGGCGCGCTGGCCGGGACTCCGGGTGAGCGTGGGCGTGCATCCCCACCAGGCCGGGCGGTACGCGGACCGGCCCGGCGAGGCGGTGGCCGCGGTCGAACGCGCGCTCGAGACGCTTCCGGCGGCCGTGGCCATCGGCGAGATCGGACTCGATTACTACTACGACTTCTCGCCCGTGGCTGCACAGCAGGACGTGTTCCGGGCGCAGGTTCGCCTGGCGCGGGCCCGGAGGCTGCCGGTCGTCATCCACGCGCGCGACGCCGACGACGCGGCGCTCGATCTGCTGCTCGAGGAAGGCGGGGGCGAGGTGGACGGCATCTTCCACTGCTACACGGGCACGGTCGAGGCCGCCGAGCGCATCCTCGCGGCGGGGTACTCGCTGGGATTCACGGGAATCGTGACGTTTCCCAGGGGGCAGAACGTGCGCGACGTGCTCGCGCGCACCCCGCTCGATCGCGTCCTGGTCGAGACCGACAGCCCGTATCTGGCGCCGATCCCGCATCGCGGCCGGCGCAACGAACCGGCGCTGGTCGCCGAGGTCGCCAGGGCCGTCGCCGACGTCCTGGGACGGGCGCTGGGCGAGGTCGTCGAAGCCACCACCGCGAACTTCGCGCGCATCACCCGTGCGGCGATCGCCCGGAATCCATTGGTAGATAACGGCTTGTCGCGTTGACACTCGCGACGCTCCTATGTTGAGATCGAGTCGCGTGAGCGAGACCGTGCACAAGGCGTCCCCCACCGATCTGGCCCAGATCTTCGAACCCGTTCGCACCGACCTCGAACGCGTCGAACAGGAATACGTGCGGCAGGTCGAGTCGCGCGTGCAGCTGATCCCGCAGATCGGCCGCTACATCTCGGGGAGCGGAGGCAAGCGCGTCCGCCCGGCGCTGCTCCTGATGGCCGCCCGTCTCACGGGCTATACCGGCGATCGCGCGGTGCTCTACGCGTCGGTCGTGGAGTTCATCCACACGGCGACGCTGGTGCACGACGACATCATCGACGAGGCGGAGCTGCGCCGCGGCCGCATGGCCGTCCACTCGCGGTGGGGCAACGACATCACCGTCCTGCTGGGCGACTATCTGTACATCAAGTCGATGGCGATGGCCCTCACGCAGGATTCGCTGGACATCATCCGGCTCCTGTGCGACGTCACGCTGCGGATGATCGAGGGCGAGCTCTATCAGCTCACCAAGAACGGCGATGTCGAGATCAGCGAGGAGGAGCACCTCGAGATCATCAGGCGGAAGACCGCGTTCCTCTTTGCGGGCTGCGCGAAGATCGGCGGCCTGCTCGGCAACGCGGCGCCCGCGCAGCTCGACGCGTTGTGGGAGTACGGCTACAACCTGGGAATCGCGTTCCAGCTCGTCGACGACCTGCTCGACTACACCGCCGACGAGAACGTGCTCGGCAAGCCCGTCGGCTCCGATCTGCGCGAGGGCAAGGTGACGCTCCCCATCATCACGCTGATGCAGCAGGGCGGACCCCGCGCCGATCAGGTGATTCGCCGCGTGGTGAGCGAGCGAACGGTGAGTCAGGAAGACTGGCGCGAGATCAAGGCGCTGCTCGACGAGACGCGCGCCTGCGAGCTGGCCTACGACCAGGCCGTCGCCTACGTGCGCAAGGCCCAGGCCGAGCTCGCGCAATTCCCGCCGGGCCGCGAGCGCGAGTCGCTGCACGCGCTGGCCGAGTACGTCCTGCTGCGCGATCGCTGACCACACGGTCCTGACCCTCATGACGGCCGCGACCCGCATCGAGGAGCTGCGGCGCCTCATCCGCCATCACGAAGAGCGGTACTTCGTGCTCGACGATCCGGAGATCGCCGACGCCGAGTTCGACGCGCTGGTGCGAGAGCTGGCGACGCTCGAGGCCGAGCATCCCGAACTCGTCACCCCTGACTCGCCGACCCAGCGCGTGGGCGGCCGCCCGGTCGAAGGCTTCGCGACGACGCGCCACCTCGAGCCCATGCTCAGCCTCGACAACGCCTACAGCGAGGACGAGGTGCGCGCCTTCGACGAACGCGTGCGCAAGGGACTCGGGCGCGGCAGCGACGCCGTCGACTACGTCGCCGAGCTGAAGATCGACGGCCTCAGCATCGCCCTGACGTACGAGGATGGCCGGCTGGTGCGCGGTGTGACGCGGGGCGACGGGGTGACGGGCGAGGACGTCTCGGCCAACGTGCGCACGATCCGGTCGATTCCGCTGCGCCTCAGGGAGGCCCCGCCCGGCCGCGTCGAGATTCGCGGCGAAATCTACTTCCCGAGGGCCGCCTTCGAACGACTGAACGAGGAACGCGAGGAGGCCGGGGAGCCGCTCTTCGCCAATCCGCGCAACGCCGCGGCGGGCACGATGCGCAACCTCGATCCACGGCTGGTCGCGTCGCGCGGCCTCCGGGCGTTCGTCTACCAGCTCGTGCTGCCGGCGCGCGACGAGGCCGCGACGGGCACCAGCGAGGAGCCGCTCGCGCACTCGCACGGGGAGGTGCTGGATCTGCTGCGCCGCTGGGGCTGCCCGGTCGAGCCCCACGTGGAACGCTGCGCCGGCATCGAGGAGGTGCTCGCCTTCACACGGGAGTGGGCCGAGCGGCGGCACGGGCTCGGCTTCGAGACCGACGGCGTCGTCATCAAGGTCGACCGCCTCGAGGAGCGGCGCGCCCTGGGCGCCACCGCCAAGTTTCCGCGCTGGTCGCTCGCCTTCAAGTTCCCCGCGCAGCAGGCGACGACCCGGCTCCTGCGCATCGATCTGCAGGTCGGCCGGACGGGCGCGGTCACGCCCGTCGCGGTACTCGAACCCGTGTTCCTCGCCGGGTCGACCATCTCGCTGGCCACGCTGCACAACGAGCAGGAGATCGCCCGCCGCGACATCCGCCCGGGCGACATGGTGCTCATCGAGAAGGGTGGCGACGTCATTCCGAAGGTCGTCAAGCCGATCGAGTCCGCGCGTCCGGCCGGAGACGACGCGCCGAAGCCGTTCGCGATGCCGTCGGCGTGCCCGGTGTGCGGCAGTGCGCTGGTGAAGGAAGCCGACGAGGTCGTGTGGCGCTGCGAGAACGCGTCGTGCCCGGCACGGCTGCGCCGCAGCCTCGAGCACTTCGCCTCGCGCCGGGCCATGAACATCGACGGTCTCGGCGAATCGCTGGTGAAGGTGCTCATCGACCGCGGGCTCGTGAAGGATTTCGCCGACCTGTACGCGCTCGAGGCCGACGCGCTGTCGGAGCTCGTCGTCACCCCGGAGGAGCCACGGTCGGAGCGGGCACGACCCCGCAAGCTGGGGAAGGTGGGGCTGAACCTTGCGGAGCAGATCGATCGAAGCCGCCAGGCAGAGCTGTGGCGGCTCGTCTTCGCGCTGGGCATCCGGCACGTGGGCGAGCGCGGCGCGCAGGCGCTGGCCGCCCGGTTCGGCGAGCTCGATCGATTGATGGCGGCCTCGGTCGACGAGTTGCAGGCCGTGTCCGACATCGGTCCGGTGGTCGCCGCCTCGGTGCGCAACTGGTTCGACGAGGCGGCCAACCGGCGGCTGGTCGAACGGCTCCGCGCCGCGGGGCTGCACTTCGGCGTCCCCGTCGCCGGATCGGACGTCGCAAGCGGACCGGGACCGCTGGATGGGCAGATCTTCGTGCTCACGGGCACGCTCGAGTCGATGACGCGCGACGAGGCTCAGGCCGCGATCGAGCGGCTCGGCGGCCGGGTCACCTCGTCGGTGAGCCGCAAGACCAGCTACGTCGTGGTGGGCGCCGACGCGGGCTCGAAGCTCGAGAAGGCCCGCAGCCTGGACGTCCCCGTTCTCGACGAGCACGCATTCCGGGCGCTCATCGGCGACTGACGTCATCGCCCTGTCCGGCACCCGTCTGTCGCTCCGGCTCGCCCTCTGGCCGTCTCCCCGTATAATCGGACGATTGGGACGCATTGCCGTGGGCTCGTCATGACGCGCCGATTCACGTTCATTACCGTCGCGCTGGTCGCCGTCGTGGCGTTCCTGCTCGGGCTCATGCTCGCGGGCGGACCTGCACGCCGGTCTGCGGTCGTCGCGCGGGACACGTCACCCGTGCGCGCGCCGGCGGCCATCTCGCGGTCGGGCAGCCCCCTGGTCGTGGATTTCGCGGATGTGGCGGCACGACTGAATCCGGCGGTCGTCAACATCGAGGCGGGCACCCGCGCGCGCGGCGGGGCCTTCGGCGAACGGCGGCCCCTGCCGCCCAACCATCCCCCGATTCCCGAAGAGGACCTGGAAGGCGGGGACCCGCACGGCGGCATCGGCGACGCGCCGCAGGAGGGCACGGGCAGCGGGTTCATCATCGAGCCCGACGGCCACATCCTGACCAATCATCACGTCATCGAGGGCGCCGATCGCATCGTCGTGAAGCTGGCCGACGGGCGCAGCCTCCGGGCGACCGTCGTCGGGTCCGACCCGGCCATCGACGTGGCGCTCATCAGGGTCTCGTCGCCGTCGCCCCTGCCCGTCGCGCCGCTCGGCGACTCGTCGCGGCTCCGGGTGGGCGAGTGGGTGTGCGCCATCGGCAATCCGCTGGCGTACGAACACACGGTCACGGTCGGCGTCGTGAGCTATCTCGGCCGGAAGCTCTTCGACGCGAGCCTCGACGACTTCATCCAGACCGATGCCGCGATCAACTTCGGCAACAGCGGCGGCCCCCTCATCAACGCGCGCGGCGAGGTGATCGGCATCAACGCGGCCGTCAGCTGGCGCGCGAGCAACATCGGCTTCGCGATTCCGATCAATCAGGCCGCCGCCATCGTCGGGCAGCTGAAGGCGTCGGGACGCGTCGCGCGAGGCTACCTCGGGGTGACGCTGAAGGAGCTCGAGCCGGGGGTGGGCGAGACGCTGGGGCTTGGCACGCGGACGGGCGCCCTCGTGCAGGACGTGGCGGACGAGTCGCCGGCCGCGAGGGCCGGCGTCCAGGTGTACGACGTCATCGTGTCGATCGACGGGCGCGAGGTGCGCGACAACGACGCGCTGATCCGCACGGTCTCGGGCCTGGCGCCGGGCACGCTCGTGAAGCTGGGGCTCATGCGGAAGCAGACGCGGTCCGAGGTCACCGTACGCCTCACCGAGCGCCCGGGTGCCGAGGGCGCCGCGCCGACGCGCGGAGTCCGTCCGGGCCGGGGTGACGGGCGGTCGCGCGCCGTGCCGCGCGTGCCGACCGCGGCGCTCGGCCTCCAGGTGAAGGACCTCGATCGGGCCACCGTGCGCCGCTTCGGCGTCGAGCCCGGCGTGCGTGGCGTGCTGATCGTCGCCGTCGAACCGCTCAGCGCCGCCGAGGAGGGCGGTGTCGAGCGCGGCGACATCGTGCTCGAGGTCAACCGCCTGCAGACGCCGACGCTGGCCGACTTCCTCCGCGTGGTCGGCGAGGCTCGCGAGGGCGACGTCCTCGTGCTGTATTGTTACGTGCCCGGTCTGGGGCAGCGTGCGCTGAAGACGCTGCGCGTCGAATCGTGGTCCGAATGAAACCTCGCATCCTGGTCATAGACGATGAAGCGGCCATCCGCGACGCGATGCGGATGATCCTGGAGTACGAGGGGTATGAGTGCCTGCTGGCTCCCACCGGCCAGGACGGCATCACGATGGTGGAGCGCGAGGCGCCCGACCTCGTCTTCCTCGACATCAAGATGCCCGGCATGGACGGTCTCGAGGTGCTCGATCGCATCCGGGTCATGGCTGACGGGCTTCCCGTGGTGATGATCTCGGGCCACGCCACGGTGAGCACGGCCGTCGACGCTACCAAGCGCGGCGCCTTCGACTTCATCGAGAAGCCGCTCGAGAGCGAGCGCGTGCTCGTCACCGTGCGGAACGCGCTCGATCAAAGCCGGCTCGTGACCGAGAACCGCGCGCTGCGGCGGGCGGCCGAAGTGCGCCACGAGATGGTGGGCGAGAGCGCCGCCCTGCGCGGGGTGATGGATGCCATCGGCCGCGCGGCGCCGACCAACGCGACGGTCCTCATCCTCGGCGAGAGCGGGGTCGGGAAGGAGCTCGTGGCGCGCGCGATCCACCGCAACAGCCAGCGCAGCCGCGAGCGATTCGTCCAGGTCAACTGCGCGGCCATCCCCGAGGAGCTGATCGAGTCGGAGCTGTTCGGGCACGAGAAGGGATCGTTCACGGGCGCGACCGAGAAGCAGATTGGCAAGTTCGAGCAGGCCGACCGCGGCACCATCTTCCTCGACGAGGTCGGGGACATGAGCCAGAAGACGCAGGCCAAGGTCCTGCGGGTGCTGCAGGAGGGCGAGGTCGAGCGACTGGGATCGGCGCGCACGCTCAAGGTGGACGTGCGCGTCATCGCGGCGACCAACAAGCAGCTCGAGGACGAGATTGCCAAGGGGACGTTCCGCGAGGACCTGTACTTCCGCCTGAGCGTCGTGCCGATCCACGTGCCGCCGCTACGCGATCGGCGCGAGGACGTCCCGCTGCTCGTCCGTCATTTCGCCGAGTTGATGGCGCGCGACAACAACTTCCGGCCGAAGCGGTTCACGCCGGCCGCCATCGAGCTGATGCAGCAGCACCGCTGGAAGGGCAACATCCGCGAGCTGAAGAACACCGTCGAGCGGCTGCTCATCATGGCTCCGGGCGAGACCATCGACGTGGGGGATCTGCGCGGCGTGCTGCGCGTCGAGTCGCGGACCAACGACGAGGACGGCGGGCGCGAGAAGCCCGGCACGCTGCGCGAGTTCAAGGAGGTGGCCGAGCGGCAGTTCCTTGTCGAGAAACTGCGCGAGAACGCCTGGAACATCTCGAGGACGGCGGAGGTCATCGGCACCCCACGCAGCAATCTGTACAAGAAGCTCGAGCAGTACGGGATCGCTCAGGAGAGCGATGGGTAGCGAAGATACCGACTGACGCTGCCGGCACTCGGCACTGGGCACTGGGCACTCGGCACTGGGCGCTCGGCAAGATGGACGGCGCCGGATGCCGGACGCCGGAAGCCTGCTAAGATCGAGAGTGGCAGCGGGTCAGACGATCGCCGGTTCGGCCGGGTCGCCGGGCAGGTGGCAACACCGGCCGGGCGAAACCCGCCGGGCGGGAGGAAAGTCCGAACTCCGTAGGGCAGTGTGCCGGGTAACACCCGGGCGGGGCAACCCGACGGACAGTGGCACAGAAAACATACCGCCGGTGGACTCGCCCTCCGGACGTCGGGCTGCCGACATGGGGTCGGGAGTATTTTCGTTCTTTGCAGCAGCCGTACGCAGAACGCGAAAATACTCCCGACCCCGTATCGGCGTCCCGACACCCGGAGGGCGAGTCAACCGGTAAGGGTGAAAAGGTGCGGTAAGAGCGCACCGCGCTCCCGGTAACGGGGGTGGCAGGCAAAACCCCACACGGAGCAAGACCAAATAGGGAGGCGCTCGAGGGCGGCCCGTCCGAAGCCTCCGGGTAGGTTGCTTGAGGCCCGCAGCAATGCGAGGCCCTAGAGGAATGATCGTCGGATCGCGGCGTCAGCCGGTCGCCGCGGTTCACAGAATTCGGCTTATGATCCGCTGCTGTCCGGCGCTTCCCCTTCCCCTCGATCGCACCCGCCGGCTCACCTCGCGGCCGCACGTGCCGATGACGCAGAGAGGAGTACGACAGGAATGGCCTTGTATCTGGTGACGGGGGGGGCCGGCTTCATCGGGTCCCACATGGTCGAGGCGCTCGTGGGCCGCGGCGACGCGGTGCGGGTGGCCGACAACCTCTCGACCGGCAAGCGTGAGAACCTCGCGCACCTGCCGGGCGTCGATCTCCGGGTCGGCGACCTGGCCGAACTCGAGTTCGCACGCGAGGTCTGCGACGGCGTGGACTACGTCCTCCACCAGGCCGCCATCCCGTCGGTGCCGCGCTCGGTCAGTGACCCGATCACCTCGAACCGCTCGAATATCGACGCCACGCTCAACGTACTGGTCGCCGCGCGCGACGCGGGCGTGAAGCGCGTCGTGTACGCGGGGTCCTCGTCGGCCTACGGCGACACGCCGACGCTGCCCAAGCACGAGGACATGCCCACTGGACCCCTCTCGCCCTACGCGCTGCAGAAGCTCGTCGGCGAGCAGTATTGCCAGTTGTTCACGCGGCTCTATGGTCTCGAGACCGCGACCATTCGCTACTTCAACGTCTTCGGACCCCGGCAGGATCCCTCGTCTCCGTATTCCGGGGTCATCTCCCTGTTCATCCGCGCGCTGCTCGAAGGCCGTGCGCCCACCATCCATGGCGACGGCGAGCAGACTCGCGACTTCACGTACGTCACGAACGTCGTCGACGGGGCCTTTCGTGCGCTGGTGGTGCCCGAGGCGGCGGGCAAGGTGTTCAACGTCGCGACCGGCGGCCGCATCTCGCTCAACGAGCTGCTCGACACGCTGAAGCGACTCACGGGCGCGAAGGTCGAGGCCACTTACGGCCCCTCGCGGGCGGGTGACGTCCGCGACTCGCAGGCCGACATCACTCGCGCGCGCGAGGTCCTGGGCTACGAGACGCTCGTCGGGTTGGAAGAGGGACTTCGCCGGACGGTCCTCTGGTTCGAGAACGGCCGGTAACCGCCGGTCACCCGGCCGCAACCGCAGTTCCAGCGGGTGCGCGGCCTCGAGACTTCCTCGAGGATGGCGTGCGGACGCTCGAAAGCGCGTAGCCCGGGACGCGACCCGACCGACGGCGCCGTCGTGGCCCGCCCCTGGAGTTCACCGAAATCGGCGGTCCCATCCGGCCTCGCGCTGGCACGATTCTCTCTCCACCCATCGAACTTCTTCTCCTCCAGCACTTCCCGACGCACGCGTACCGCGGTCCGCCGTGGCCACGGCCTTGCTCCGTGCGGAGACGGCCCCGGCCGATCCCGTTCACCCGGCGCCCCGACCTCTCGCCGCAGGCGACGACACGCCGGGGCCAGCTCTCGAGAGGTCGTACGGGCGTGCGACGCGCCCAGGAGGACAACGATGAGGTTCATCTGCACTGCTCTGTTGTGTCTGCTGCTGTGGAGCGGCGGCGGACCGGCTGCGTGGGCCCAGGAGCCCGGCGGCAAGGCCGTCAACATCAACGCCGCCACGGTGGCCGACCTCGAGAAACTGCCGGGCATCGGCCCCAGCACCGCCCAGCGCATCGTGGAGTACCGCGAGAAGAACGGACCGTTCAAGAAGGTGGAAGACCTCATGAACATCCGGGGCATCGGCGAGAAGAGCTTCCTCAAGCTGAAGCCGCTCGTGGTGGTTGGCCCCGCGCGTGCCGACAAGGCCGCCGAGAAGGCCGCCACACCCTGACGCGACCCCTCCAGCAACCGCCAGGGGAGTGCCGTCAGGCGCGGCCCCTGGCGTCACCTTCAGGGAGCGATCCGATGACGAGCGCTGAACTTCTCGTGGTGTCGGCCCTTGCCGCGACGCTACTGGCCATGGCGATGCCCCGTGCCGACGAGGCCGCGTCGACGCTCGGGGGCGAGCTGGCCGCCCGGCGGGTGGCCGCTGAATTCGAGGCCGCCCGCCGACACGCCGAATCGAGCGGACGACGGACCGCGGTGGTCTTCGACCCACCCCCGCTCACGGGATGGGCGCTCGTCGAAGACGGCGATGACGATGGCGTGACGCAGGCGGACATCGCCTCGGGGACCGACGTCGTGGTGAGGCCAAGGCAGGTGGTCGGCACCGATCACGACGGTCTCGACCTGGCGGTCCGCTTCGACGCCGTCAAGCCCGAGTCGTTCGATCCGCTCCCGGCCGGGAGCGATCCGGTCCAGGTCGGTCCGTCACGCATCCTGCACTTCTCGCCTGAGGGCACGGGGACGTCCGGCACCGTGTACATCGGCAGCGACTCAGGACTCTGGGCGGTCCGCGTGTTCGGCTCGACAGGACGCACGCGTCTGCTGGGGTTCAGGTCACGTCCTCGCACGTGGGAGCTCCGCTGATGTCGGTCCAGCTCCAGAACCGGCGGCGCGAGCGTCGTTCCGTGGATCACCCTGTCCGCATTGTGCGGCTGCACCCTGGCGGACCGTGCCTGGTCGTCGATGCCTCACCGGCTGGCGTGCAGATTGAAACGGGCCATCGCATGCTCCCCAATAGCGCCTGCGTGGTGCACTGGTCGGGTAGTTTCGGCATCCGGCGGGCCGCCGCGCGCGTGCGGTGGGCGGCCCTGGTCGGCGTCGACGCAGAAAGTGCACCCGTATTTCGAAGCGGGCTGGAGTTTCTCGACGGTCGGACTTCTGGATGGGTAGCAACTACCCAGTGAGTCCCGTTCGGAGGATGCCCATGGCAACAAATGCGCACCCGGCCAGCACCAGCAACCCACGGGGATCCTCCGCCGACACCGCCTATTGCCAGGATGCGCGGCGCTCCCGCCCACCGGGCAGGGCCTCCCCCCAGGCGACTGGAGCGCTGAGGAACCCAGAAGGCACGATTGTGCCCGCGTTGGGGTTCGCTTCGCCGCTGGCCGGTGCGCTCGAGTCCGGAGCACTTGGCCCACGCTCGATAGCGGGCACGCTGGTGGCCGGCGTGAGCCATGCTCTCGTCCGGGCCGACACGCAGCGGGCGCGGAAGCTCGTGGAGCAGATTCTGTGTGAGCAGGCAGGCTGCCGGAGCGTCTCGGTCATGTCCCGTGTCGCCACGCTCGGTGAGAGCGGGGGCGTACGCGAGGGCGCGATCGAGCTCGACCTCCACGGCAACTTCGTGCTGCGCATCATTACCGAGGCGCTCCCTCCTTACACCCAGGGGTTCGCCGAGCTGCTGGACGTGAGCGCGGCGTTGCTCAGCCTCATTCTCCAGCTCGAACGGAATCGGCCCATGCAGCGTCGAATGCTGCCGCGGCGCACCGAGGCGCCGGTGCTGCTTGGGAGCAGCGCCGTCATGCGCGAGCTCCGGGCACGGATCGAGCGCGTCGCGAGGACCGATTTCGCGGTCCTGATCGAGGGTGAGAGCGGAGCCGGCAAGGAACTGGTCGCCAGGCAGATTCACGCGTTCTCCAGGCGGGCGGACGGCCCCTTCGTCGCGGTCAACTGTGCCGCCATCGTCGAGACCCTGCTCGAAGCGGACCTGTTCGGCATCGAAGAACGCACCGCCACGGGGGTCCGAGGCCGTCCCGGCAAGTTCGAGGCGGCCGACGGCGGCACGCTCTTCCTCGACGAGATCGCCGACCTCTCGCCGCCCGCCCAGGCCAAGCTACTGCGAGTCCTGCAGGAGGCGACCATCGAGCGCGTGGGCGGCCACGCGCCTCAGAAGGTGGACGTCCGCATCATCGCGGCGACCAACCGGAGTCTCGCCGGACTGTCGAAGACGGGGCAGTTCAGGGCCGACCTGTTCTACAGGCTCAACGGGGTCGAGATCCAGGTGCCCTCGTTGCGGGCGCGGCCTGGCGACATTCCCGAGCTCGTCGAGGCGCTCCTCGCGCGCTATCGCAGCCTGGGGCCCATCGACGTCACGGCCGACGCGCTCGACGCCCTGCGCGAATACAAGTGGCCGGGCAACGTTCGGGAGCTCGAGCGTGTCATCCAGCGTGCGGTCACCTTGTGCGAGAGCGATCACATTGGCCTGGCCGATCTCCCGGAGGCCGTCGCGACCCCGTTTCTCGAGGTCCTGCAACCACCCCCGGAAGGCGACCAGACGCTTCGAGCGTGGGCGAGCCGGTACACGCGCCTCGTGCTGCGGCGATGCGGGAACAACAAGCGGCTGGCCTGCCGCGTCCTGCGTATCAGCTATCACACCCTGCAAGCGTACGTCGCGTATCCCGAGCGGCGGCGGCGCCGCCGCCAGCCCGCGCTACCGCCGGCCGTTCGGGCGCTGCCGGACAGAAGCGAACCGCTCGCACCGCCAGCGCTTGTCGCACGGCTGCCGGCGGCACGCGGCCCGGATACGTAAGAGGCCGGGACCCGGCGTGGCAGCGTGGTGCTGCCGCGCCTCGAGCCGGGGGCTCCCGGCAGGCACCGGAGTGACGAGAGCAGGGAGGGCAACCGGAGGTCGCGCGTCGCTCCCCGTGCAGCCCGTCAGGGCTGCGGCCCCACGACAGGGGAGGGGAGGAGAGATGAGGCGAACGTGGTATCGAACCGTCGTCGTGATGGCGTGGGCGTGCGCCATCGAATCGGTCGCCCTGGCATCGGCGTCGTTGCCGGCGGCGACGTGCCGGATGGGGGCAGCCGACGCTTCGCGTCCAGGCCATGTGCTGGCGCCGCCTCCGGCCGAGTGGACGTGGGAGCAGGTGCGGGAGCGTCACGACGTGGTGTCGGGCATCGACCTCGCCGTTGGACTGGACGCGGCGGGACTCAAGCGGAGCGAAGCGCGCATCGGAAAGGTGCGGCTCGTCAAGACGGTCGACCCGAACCGTCTGGTGCACCTGACCATCGACGGTGGGGACGAACCGGCGTCGGTCGTGATGATGCGGGGCCGCGTCGACGTCGCGGTCGGGTCTCGCGCCTTCAGCATCACGGCGTCGACGTCCGACACCGATCTCCTCGCGATGCGTCAGGCGCTGGCCTCGTCACCCGCCGTGCAGACCGTGCGGGCGACCGTCGCCCGCCTGTCGTCGGACGTGGCCGCCTCGGTGGAGGGCGCAGACCTGCTCGTGTCGAACGCGCTGCTGGCCTCGCTCGACGGCGATCTCGGCGCGCTCGCTCGTGTCGGCCGCCGCCTGGGCGAGTGGCTGGCCGCACCGACGGTGGAAGCGCGCCTCGTCTTGCAGACCTGCTACGACGCGTGGAAGCAGGAGGCGGTCGCGGCGATGAACTGGGTGGAGCAATGCTACAACGACTTCGAGTGGTGGAACGTGGTCATGAGGGACCTGTGCTTTGTCGAGTGGACGCTGCGCGTCGAGGCCGCATGGTTCGAATTCCTCAGGTGTCTGGCGCTGGCGCCCCGGTTACCTGGGGCCTGACCCCTCAGAGGGAACCCGTCATGGATGTGCCGTATCCAGTACGCGTCGCGCTCATCACTGTCCTTGTCTCCGGCGTGCTGGCGCCCCTCACGCTCTGGCTCCCCGAGCGCTGGCAGGGGCTGGGCGCCCTGACCGTCGTGGTGCTGGTCGCGCTGGTGCTCGTGATCACCGTCGGGCGGTGGCTACGCGGGCGCGGCGACGCCCAGCAGGGCGGCTGACGCCGGCTGGCGGGGGATGGGGCCAGTCGAGGCGCTGCCGGCGGCC
>JAHDVQ010000003.1:17986-43854 GCA_023384595.1 Vicinamibacteraceae bacterium
GGCGGCTGACGCCGGCTGGCGGGGGATGGGGCCAGTCGAGGCGCTGCCGGCGGCCTTCGCCTGCGATCCCGCGCTGGCGGGGCTGACACGGTGGCGGGGCTGGCTTGACCGTGTGGAGGGCGCATAGTACTTTGAGGCCGCAGTCGGCGCGCCTGCCGGCCGTGTCAAGGCCTCCCCGGACACGTGCGTCCTCCACCTCTATGACCGACACACCTTCCGACCCGTTGAAGACCACGCCCCTGCACGCCCGGCACCTGGCGCACGGCGCCAGGATGGTGCCATTCGGCGGATGGGACATGCCCGTCGAGTACTCGGGCATCACCGACGAGCACATGGCCGTGCGGACACGCGTCGGACTGTTCGACGTGAGCCACATGGGCCAGCTCGAGCTGGCCGGGCCCGACGCCCTGGCGGCCGTTCAGCACGTCTCGAGCAACGATGCCAGCCGGCTCAAGGTCGGCCAGATTCACTACTCGGCCCTCATGTCGCCCGAGGGGACCTTCGTCGACGATCTGCTCGTGTACCGGATGGCCGACGAGCACTTCCTGCTCGTGGTGAACGCCGGGAACATCCCCGCCGACTTCGACTACATCAGGTCCCAGGTCGCCGGCTTCGCCGACGTCGACCTCGTCGATTCGAGCGCCCGCTACGCGCTGGTCGCGCTCCAGGGGCCGGCCGCGGCGCGGGTGCTGCAGCCCCTCACCGGCGCGGACCTCTCCGGGCTGAAGTACTACTGGTTCACCCACGGCGAGGTGGCTGGCATCAGGGGCATGATCTCCCGCACCGGCTACACCGGCGAAGACGGATTTGAGATATTCGTGCCGCCGGCCGACGCCGATCGGCTCTGGCTGGCGCTGCTCGAGGCGGGCGCCGGCGAAGGCATCGTGCCCGCCGGACTCGGTGCCCGCGACACGCTGCGCCTCGAGGCGGGCATGCGTCTGCACGGGAACGACATCGATCGCGGCACGACGCCGGTCGAGGCCGACCTCTCGTGGATCGTCGGCTGGCACAAGGACGCCTTCCTTGGTCGCGAGGTGGTGCTGCGGCAGCGCGAGGAAGGCACCGCCCGCCGGCTCGTCGGGTTCGAGATGGTCGATCGGGGCATCGCGCGCCACGGCTATCCGGTCCTCGTCGACGCTGCCCCCGTGGGGATCGTCACGAGCGGTACCCAGACGCCCTACCTGAAGAAGGCCATCGGCATGGCGTACGTGCCCACCGGCGCCGCCGAGCCCGGCCAGACGATCTCGATCGACGTGCGCGGACGTCCGCTCCGCGCGACGGTCGTGCCGTTGCCCTTCTACAAGCGCTCCAGGAGTTGAGTCATGTATCCATCCGACCGCAAGTACACGAACGACCACGAGTGGGTGCGCTTCGAGGGCGAGACCGGCGTGGTGGGCATCACCGATTACGCCCAACAGCAACTCGGCGACGTCGTCTACGTGGAGCTGCCCGACGTCGGGAAGACCGTCACCAAGGGTGAGGTCTTCGGCACCATCGAGTCGGTCAAGGCCGTCTCGGAGCTGTTCGCGCCGGTAGGCGGCGAAGTCGTCGAGGTCAACACGGCGCTCACGCAGTCGCCCGAACAGGTCAACGGCGACCCGCACGGGGCCTGGATGATCAAGCTCCGTCCGTCCAGCGCCGCCGACGCGGAGGGCCTGTTGTCGGCGGAGCAGTACTCCGATCTCGTGAAGTAGCCTCGGTTCTCGCGCCCCCCATCTCGGGTTCTCTCAATGTCCGACGAGTTCGCCTACCGGCACATCGGTCCCAGGGCCAGCGAGCGCGACGCCATGCTGGCGGCCATTGGCACGCCCACGCTCGATGCGCTCATCGACGAGGCCATCCCGGCCTCCATCCGCCTGGCGACGCCGCTCTCGCTTCCGCCCGCCGAGACGGAGCATGCCTACCTGACACGCCTGCGCACCATCGCGGCGAGGAACAGGATCTTCCGCTCGTACATCGGCCTCGGCTACCACGACACCGTGACGCCGCCGGTCATCCAGCGGACCGTCTTCGAGAATCCCTCCTGGTACACCCCCTACACGCCGTATCAGGCCGAGGTGGCCCAGGGACGGCTCGAGGCGCTCCTCAACTACCAGACGATGGTGCGCGACCTGACGGGGATGGACATCGCGAACGCGTCGCTGCTCGACGAGCCGACGGCGGCCGGCGAGGCCATGACGCTGCTGCGTCGGGTGTCGAAGAAGCCCGCGGGCGCCATGGTCTTCCTCGTGTCGGAGCGCGTGTTCCCGCAGACGCTCGCCGTTTTGCAGTCGCGCGCGACGCCGCTCGGCATCGTCCTGCGCGTGGCGGCGCCGGCCGACATGGTGTGGGCCGACGACGTGTTCGGCGTGCTGCTGCAGTCGCCCGACGCCAACGGCGCCGTGGACGATCTGTCGCCGTTGATTGCACGCGCGCACGAGGCGGGAGTCCTCGTCGCGGTGGCGACCGACCTGCTCAGCCTCGCCCTGCTCACACCTGCGGGCGAGATGGGTGCCGATGTGGTGCTCGGGTCGGCGCAGCGGTTTGGCGTGCCCATGGGGTACGGCGGGCCGCACGCCGGGTTCTTCGCGACGCGCGGGGGGTTCGTGCGGCAGATGCCGGGCCGCGTCATCGGCCTGTCGGTGGACGCCACGGGCCAGCCCGCTTACCGGATGGCGCTCCAGACGCGCGAGCAGCACATCCGGCGCGAGAAGGCGACCTCGAACATCTGCACGGCTCAGGCCCTCCTGGCCAACATGGCCGGCTTCTACGGCGTCTATCACGGCCCGGAGGGGCTCACGCGCATCGCGCGCACGGTGCACCGCCGGGCGGCCGCCCTCGAGCAGGCGCTCGGCACGCTCGGTCTCGGACAGGTGAACCCGGCATACTTCGACACGCTGAAGATCGACGTCGGCACCGAGGATCGGCGCGACCGCGTGCGCGACGAGGCCCTGGCCTCCGGGATCAACTTCCGCGACTTCGACACGCCGCACGTGGGCATCGCCCTCGACGAAACGACGACCGAGCGCGACCTCGACGACATCGTGGCCGTGTTCGCGCGCGCCCTCGGACGCAAGCCGCCCGAGGTCGTGGCCGTCGAGCGCGATCGGATTCCCCCCGTTCTGGCGCGCACGTCGACGTTCATGACGCACCCGGTCTTCTCGGCGCACCACTCCGAGACGGCGATGATGCGCTACGTGAAGGCGCTCGAGCGCAAGGACGTCGGGCTCGACACGTCGATGATCGCGCTCGGCTCGTGCACGATGAAGCTGAACGCGGCGGCCGAGATGCTGCCGGTGACGTGGCCCGAGTTCGGCAAGCTGCACCCGTTCGCGCCGGCCGACCAGGCCGCGGGCTACGCGCAGATCATCGAGGAACTCGAGGCGGCGCTGCGCGAGATCACCGGGTTTGCCGCGATCTCGCTGCAACCCAATTCAGGCGCGCAGGGCGAGCTGACGGGGCTGCTCGTCATCCGGGCCTGGCACGCCGACCGGGGCGAGGGACACAGGAACGTGGTCCTCATTCCCTCGTCGGCGCACGGCACCAACCCGGCGAGCGGCGTCATGGCCGGGATGCGGGTGGTGGTCGTCGCGTGCGACGAGGCAGGGAACGTGGACGTGGCCGACCTGCGCCGCAAGGCCGGGGAGCATGCCGGCGCGCTCGCCGCGCTGATGGTCACCTATCCCTCGACGCACGGCGTCTTCGAGGACGCCATTCGTGAGATTTGCGACATCGTGCACCAGCACGGCGGCCAGGTGTACATGGACGGCGCCAACATGAACGCGCAGGTCGGGCTCACGAGCCCGGCGTCGATCGGCGCCGACGTGTGTCACCTGAACCTGCACAAGACCTTCGCCATCCCGCATGGCGGGGGAGGACCGGGCATGGGGCCGATCGGCGTGGCCCCGCACCTGGCGCCCTACCTCCCGGGGCACCCGTTGGTGGAGACGGGCGGCGGGAAGGGGATCAGTGCCGTGGCCGGCGCGCCGTTCGGGAGCGCGAGCATCCTGCTCATCTCGTACGCCTACATCCGGATGCTGGGCGCCGCGGGGCTCACCGAGGCGACCCGGTACGCCATCCTGAACGCCAACTACCTGAAGGCGCGCCTGTCGCCGCACTATCCCGTGCTCTACACCAACGCGCGGGGGCGCGTCGCGCACGAGCTGATCTTCGATCTGCGTCCCTTCAAGCAGGCGAGCGGCATCGACGAGATCGACGTGGCCAAGCGGCTGATGGACTACGGGTTCCACGCGCCGACCGTGTCGTTCCCCGTCCCGGGCACGCTCATGGTGGAGCCGACCGAGAGCGAGGATCAACGCGAGCTGGACCGGTTCTGCGACGCGCTCATCGCGATTCGCGGCGAGATCCAGGCCGTCATCGACGGGGCGGCCGATCGCGCGAACAACCCGCTCAAGCACGCGCCGCACACGGCGGCCGCGGTGAGCGCCGACACGTGGGACAGGCCCTACACCAGGGAACAGGCCGCGTACCCGCTGCCGTTCGTGCGGGCCGGCAAGTTCTGGCCGCCGGTCTCGCGGATCGACAATCCGTACGGCGATCGGCACCTCGTCTGCGCCTGCCCGCCCCTCGAGGCCTACAGCGAGGAAGCGACGCCGGCCGAAGCGTCAGTGGGCAGCGGCGCCCGCTGACACGAGGCGCGCCGCGCAGGCGCGGTAGACCTCCATCAGACGCCGCGTGATCGGGCCGGGGCTGCCCGGGCCGATCACGCGCCCGCTCACCCTCACGACGGGCACGATCTCGCGGGTGGTGCTGGTGATGAACGCTTCATCGGCCTGCCACACGTCGTCTTCACGAAGCAGGCCTTCGCGCACGGGGATGTCGGTCTCCAGTCCGAGATCGAACACGAAGGCGCGCGTGATGCCGGCGAGCAGCCCCGCCTCGATCGGCGGCGTCGTCGCGACGCCATCCTTGACAATGAAGAAGTTCGACTGCGAGCACTCGCAGATCTCGCCGCGATAGTTCTTCATGAGCGCTTCGAACGCCCCGTGGCGGATGGCCTCCTGCATGGCCAGGGCGTTGTTCAGGAGGTTGTTCGACTTGATGCGCGGATTGAGCGATTGCGGGTGGTTGCGCGTGACGCCGACCAGGCGGATCTCGACCCCCTGCTCGTAGGCACTCGGCGCCGTCACCCCCAGCGCTTTCACGATGATGACCAGCGTCGGCGACGCGCACGAGTGCGGGTCGTAGGAGAACTCGCCGACGCCGCGCGTCAGCACGATCCGGATGTAGGCCTCCTCGAGGTCGGGAGCCGCCGCGAGCGTCGCCCGCACGCGGTCGAGCAGCGCCTCGTCGGTGAACGGCACGTCGAGCGCGATCCGGGCCGCCGATTCGCGCAGACGCCGGACGTGCGGCTCGAAGAGGAACGGCTGGCGGCCGTAGGTGCGCAGCACCTCGTAGACGCCCTCGCCGAAGACGAACCCGTGATCGAAGACCGACACCATCGCCTCGCGCTCGCCGAGGATCGTGCCGTTGACGTAAGCCACCGCTGACATGGAAGCCCTTTCCTGAAGGCGACGGGCCGGCCCCCGGCCGGCACGGGATGGCGGCCGCCCGGAAGGGCGCGGCGCCGTCCCGCGCGGCGAATCGTACCACACGGCGGACGCGCGGGCGCATGCTAGACTCACGCCTGATGCGCGTCCTCAACGCCCGCCAGATGCGGGAAGCCGACGGGTACACCATCAACGAGATCGGCATTCCGTCGATGGTGCTGATGGAGAATGCCGGCCGCCAGGTGGTGGCCGCCATGGAGGCCACCTTCGAGGACCTCGGCGCGCGGCGGGTCGCCGTGCTGGCCGGGCGCGGCAACAACGGCGGCGACGGGTTCGTCGTGGCCCGCACGCTGCTGCAGCGCGGCGTCGACGTCGCCGTCTTCCTCCTGGGCTCGATTGCCGACGTGGGCGGCGATGCGCGGGCGAACCTCCAGATCCTTGGCCGGCTCGGCGTCACGGTCGTGGAGATCGCCGACGCGCAGGACTGGGAGCTCCACTTCTCGGAGATCGCCCAGTGCGGACTCATCGTCGACGCCATGTTCGGCACCGGCCTGCGCGAGGCGCTGAGCGGCCTGATGCAGACCGTCGTCGCCGACCTGAACGGATCCGGCGTGCCCGTGGTCGCCGTCGACGTGCCGAGCGGGCTCTCCTCCGATACGCACCGCGTGCCCGGGGACGCGGTCGAGGCCACGCTCACCGTCACGTTTGCCGCCCCGAAGATTCCCCATGTGCTCCCGCCCGCGGAACGGCTCTGCGGCGACCTGGTGATTGCCGATATCGGGATCCCTGGCGAGGTGATCGAGCAGGTGGCCGGCCCCGTCGTGGACCTGCTGACGCGCGAGCGGATGCGCGAGCTCATCACGCCGCGCGCCCAGGATGCGCACAAGGGCGATTTCGGGCGCGTGCTCGTCGTCGCCGGATCGCTCGGGAAGACCGGCGCCGCGGCGCTGACCGCGCTGGCCGCGCTCCGGTCGGGGGCGGGACTCCTCACGGTGGCCTGCCCGGCCCGCGTCCTCCCGGTCGTCGCGAGCCTGGCGCCGGAGTTCATGACCATCCCGCTTCACGACACCGCGGAAGGGCAGGTGGGCGAGTCGGCGCTCGAACAGGTGCTCGCGGTGCCCGCCGACCTCATCGCGGTGGGACCAGGCCTGGGCACCGGACCGGGCGCCCGGGCGCTCGTTCGCGGCCTGCTTGAAGAGGCGGGCGTCCCGCTCGTCCTCGACGCCGACGCCCTCAATGTGTTCGCCGACGAGCCGTCAGCCCTGCGGGGCCGTGACGGCCTCGACGTCGTCATCACGCCGCATCCGGGCGAGATGGCGCGGCTCACGAATCGTACGCCCGAGGAGGTGCAGGACAACCGGCTCGACGTGGCGCGCGAGTTCGCCACCAGTCATGGCGTGTACGTCGTGCTCAAGGGACACCGGACGCTCGTGGCCACGCCAGAGGGGCAGGTCTCCATCAACCTCACGGGCAACCCGGGCATGGCCACCGGGGGGAGCGGCGACGTGCTCACCGGTATGATTGCCGCCTGGTGCGCCCAATTGCTCGACCCGCAGGCGGGCTGTCAGCTCGCGGTCTACCTGCACGGCGTCGCGGGCGACCTGGCCGAGGCCGACATGGGCGAGCAGGCGCTCATCGCGTCCGACATCATCGAGCATCTCGGCGACGCCGTCGCCGAGGTCTCGGCCCGTCGCGCGCCCCGGGCGACGTAAGGTGACGGCCGAACCCGGGTGGCCGCCGCGAGTCACCCGAAGCCCCGAGGAGACGGAACATGTGGCGGCCGATCTGGCCGCCTCGCTTCCGCCCGGCGCCATCGTGCTGCTCTATGGGGACCTGGGCGCGGGCAAGACCGCGTTCGTGCGCGGGCTCGCCGCCGGCCTGGGAATCCCGCCCGATGACGTGAGCAGCCCGACGTTCACCCTCGTGCAGACCTATGCGGGGACGCGCCTCCTGCACCACGCCGACCTGTATCGGCTCGAGCGGGGCTTCGATGTCGAGGAGTTGGGCCTCGCGGAGATGGCCGCCGGGGCCGTGCTCGCCGTCGAGTGGGCGGAGCGATGGGACGCCGCGCCCCCCGGCGCGATTGCGGTCCACATCGTCGCGCTCGACGACGACACGCGCGAGATCACGATTGGCCGGGCTCAATCCCTGCGGTAGTTCGGCGCTTCCTTCGTGATCACCACGTCGTGCACATGGCTCTCGTGCACGCCCGCCTGGGTGATGCGGACCAGCCGCGCGTCGCGCTGGAGTTCGGCAATCGAGGCGCAGCCGCAGTAACCCATCCCCGCGCGCAGGCCCCCCACGAGCTGGTGGAGCAGCGTGCCCACGCCGCCCTTGTAGGGTACGCGGGCCTCGATGCCCTCGGGCACGAGCTTGTCGCTGCCGTCGCCGGCCGTCGGCAGGTCGAACTCGTCCTGGAAGTAGCGGTCGCGGCTGCCGCGGCGCATCGCGCCGAGCGAGCCCATGCCGCGGTACTCCTTGAAGCTGCGTCCCTGGTAGAGGATGACCTCGCCCGGGCTCTCGTCGGTACCGGCGAAGAGGCTCCCCATCATGCAGGCGTTCGCGCCCACGGCAAGGGCCTTCGTGATGTCGCCCGAGTAGCGGATGCCGCCGTCGGCGATCACGGGCACGCCGTGGCGCGCGGCCGCGCGCGCGCAGTCGGCGATGGCCGAGATCATGGGGACGCCGATGCCGGCGACCACGCGCGTCGTGCAGATGGACCCGGCGCCGATGCCCACCTTGACCCCGTCGGCGCCGGCCCGGATGAGTGCTTCCGTCGCCTCGGCGGTGGCCACGTTGCCGGCGACGATGTCGACGTCGGTGAACGACCGGCGCAGGCGCGCCACCATGTCGAGGACGCCCTGGGAGTGCCCGTGCGCCGTATCGACGACGAGGATGTCGACGTGTGCGGCCACCAGCGCCGTCGCACGCTCCAGCGTGTCGCGCGCGATGCCCACGGCCGCGGCGCAGCGCAGCCGGCCGAGCGCGTCCTTGCTCGCGCTCGGATACTTGATGGCCTTCTGGATGTCCTTCACCGTGATGAGGCCGCGCAGCCTGAATTCCGCGTCCACGACGAGCAGCTTCTCGACCTTGTGCGCGTGCAGGATCTCGCGCGCCTGATCGAGCGTGGTGCCCACGGGCACGGTGAAGAGCGGATCCTTGGTCATCACCTCGTCGATCGGGCGCTCGACGTTGGTCTCGAACCGCAGGTCGCGGTTGGTGAGGATGCCGACCAGCCGGCCCTCTTTCGAGCCGTCCTCGGTGATGGGCACGCCCGAAATCCGGTACTTGCGCATCAGCTCCAGGGCCTCGATGATGCGGTGCCGGGGCGACAGCGTGATCGGGTTCACGATCATGCCGCTCTCGGAGCGCTTGACGCGATCGACCTCGTTGGCCTGCTCCTGGATGCTCAGGTTCTTGTGGATGACGCCCAGTCCGCCGAGCTGCGCGAGCGCGATGGCCATGTTGGCCTCGGTCACGGTGTCCATCGCGGCGCTCAGCACGGGAACGCTCAAGGCGACGCCGCGGGTCACGCGCGTGGACACGTCGACCTGGCTCGGGAGCACGGTGGAGTGCCGCGGGACGAGCAGCACGTCGTCGAAGGTGAGCGCCGTCGCCAGTCCGGCGGCGACCTGTTCCTGAGCGGTGAGGGCGGTGGTCAGTTCCATGTGCCTCGATGCACGAAGGGCCGACGCTTCGGGAGAAGGTCGGCCCAGGTCACGCCACGGCTACACATGCGCTCCGTGACACTTCTTGTACTTCTTGCCGCTGCCGCAGGGGCACGGATCGTTCCGGCCGACCTTCGGCTCCTCGCGCCGCACGGTCTTGATGGCGGCATCGTCGCCGCCGACGCGTGCGGGCCTCGGCGCGCCCTGCCCCGGAGCCGCGGCCCCCCCGGCGGCACGTCCGCCGCCGAAGGCACCGGCAAAGGCGGGCAGGTCGGCCTTCGACTCGGTGGTCCGCGGCGGCGCCGCCGCGCGCGGCGCCGGACGCCGTGGCTGCTGGAGCCGCTCGGCCGACCCATCGGTCACGACTGGCCTCAGCCGCCACAGGTAGCGGACGATCTCCTCGTCGACCCGCTCGCGCATCGCCTGGAACAGCGCGAAGCTCTCCTTCTTGTACTCGACGAGCGGGTCGCGCTGCCCGTAGCCGCGCAGGCCGATGCCTTCCTTGAGGTGGTCGAGCGAGTAGAGGTGGTCCTTCCACTGCGTGTCGACCACCTGCAGCATGATGTTGCGCTCGATGGGCTCGACCACGGCGCGCCCCGCCAGTTCGTGGCGATCGCCGTCGGACGCGGACAGGACCTCGCCGATCCGGTCGGCGCCGATGAGCTGAACCCGCACGTCCTCGGGAAGGGCCAGCACGTCGCGTCCGACCGTCTCGAGCTTCCCGCGGTACTGGTCCTCGACGTGCGCCTTGACGGCCTCGAAGATCTCGTCGCGCGAGCCCTCGTCGGGGATGCCGTCGAGATCCGCCGGCTCGATGCCGAAGACGTCGCCCACGGCCTGCTTCAGGGCTTCGATGTCCCACTCGTCGGGGTCCACGTCCTTGCCGCAGTACTGATCGACGAGCGTATCGACGATGTCGCCCGCGATCGTCGTGACGTAGCCGTGCGGCGAGACGGTTTCGCTGTCCTCGAAGGCGATGCGGCCCTCGAGCAGCTGGCGCCGCAGCGCGTAGATGTTCTCGCGCTGCTTGTTCATGACGTCGTCGTACTCGAGGAGGTGCTTGCGGATGCCGAAGTTCTGCGCCTCGACCTGGCGCTGGGCCCGCTCGATGGCGCGCGTGACCATCTTGTGCTCGATGGGCACGCCTTCTTCCATGCCGAGCCGCTGCATGAGGCCCGAGATGCGATCGGACCCGAAGATCCGCATCAGGTCGTCCTCGAGCGACAGGTAGAAGCGCGAGGATCCCGGATCGCCCTGGCGGCCCGCGCGGCCGCGCAGCTGGTTGTCGATGCGGCGCGCCTCGTGGCGTTCGGTGCCCACGATGTGCAGGCCGCCGAGTTCGACGACGCGCGCGTGCTCCTCGTCGCACTGGCGCTTCAGCTCCGCATAGACCCGCTCGTAGTGCGGCCGGGGCACCCGGTAGAAGCTCTCGAGGTGGTAGAAGTAGATGGACTCCTCGTCGTCGAGGAACTTCTCCTGGCCCTTGGGCAGCCGCTCGGCGATCTCGTCGGCCAGGCACTGCTGGCGCGCCATGAACTCGGGGTTGCCGCCGAGCAGGATGTCGGTGCCGCGGCCGGCCATGTTGGTGGCGACGGTCACCGCGCCCAGCCGTCCGGCCTGGGCGACAATCTCGGCTTCCTGCGCGTGATACTTCGCGTTCAGGACGACGTGCTTCACGCCGCGCCGCTTGAGCATGCCCGACAGCCGCTCCGACTTCTCGACCGAGACGGTGCCCACGAGCACCGGGCGGCCCCGCTTCTGCTGCTCGATGATGTCGCCGACGATGGCGTCGAACTTCTCGCGTTCCGTGCGGAAGATCGTGTCGGGCTCCTCGATGCGCACCAGCGTGCGGTTGGTCGGGACGACCGTCACGTCCAGCTTGTAGATCTTCGCGAACTCCTCGGCCTCGGTCTCGGCCGTCCCGGTCATGCCCGAGAGCTTCGCGTACTTGCGGAAGTAGTTCTGGAAGGTGATGGTCGCGAGCGTCTGGTTCTCGCGCTCGATCTTCACCTTCTCCTTGGCCTCGACCGCCTGGTGCAATCCGTCGCTCCAGCGCCGTCCGGGCATCAGGCGGCCCGTGAACTCGTCGACGATGACGATCTGACCGTCCTTGATGACGTAGTCCACGTCGCGCTTGAAGAGGGCGTGCGCGCGCAGCGCCTGCTGCGTGTGGTGGAGCAGCGGCATGTTGGCCGGATCGTAGATGCCGCCGCTGCCCGGCACGAGCCTGTGGCCGAGGAGCTTCTCGACCACGGCCATGCCGCTCTCGGTGAGCGCCACCGTCTTGTGCTTCTCGTCGACGATGAAGTCGCCCGAGGCCTCGAGCGCCTCGCGCTCTTCCTGCTTCACGTTGCCCTGGGTGACCGCGCCGGGCTTGAGCCTCGGAATGATGCGATCGACCTCGTAATAGAGTTCGGTCGATTCCTCGGCCGGGCCCGAGATGATGAGCGGCGTGCGCGCCTCGTCGATGAGGATGCTGTCGACCTCGTCCACGATCGCGAAGTGGTGGCCGCGCTGCACGTACTGCGACAACTCGAACTTCATGTTGTCGCGCAGGTAGTCGAAGCCGAACTCGTTGTTGGTGCCGTAGGTGATGTCGGCCGCGTAGGCCACGCGCCGCTCGGCGTCGCTCAACTCGTGCTGCACGACGCCCACCGACAGTCCCAGGAAGCGGTAGATGCGGCCCATCCACTCCGAGTCGCGGCGGGCCAGGTAGTCGTTGACGGTCACGACGTGGACGCCCTTGCCCTCGAGGGCGTTCAGGTAGGCCGGCAACGTGGCGACGAGCGTCTTGCCCTCGCCGGTCTTCATCTCGGCGATGCGCCCGCGGTGGAGGAACATGCCGCCAATCAACTGCACGTCGAAGTGGCGCATGTTGAGCACGCGCCGCCCGGCTTCGCGGACGACCGCGAAGGCGTCGACCAGCAGATCGTCCACCGGGGCGCCCTGCGCGAGCCGCTGGCGGAGACCGGCCGTCTGGCCGCGAAGGTCGTCGTCCGAGAGGCGGCGGAGGGCGTCCTCGCGCTCGTTGATGGCGGCCACGAGGGGTCGCACGCGCTTCAGTTCGCGCTCGTTCTGCGTGCCCAGGACCGAGGAGAGGATCTTGTTGATCAGCAAGGGGATCTGCTTGTCGCGGCCCGGAGGCCGTGGGTATCTGTCGATTCTATGGGTCGCTCGGGAGGAGCGTCAAGACGACGCGGGGCGCCCCGCGCCGGGAGGCGGGCAGTCCGGCGCTAACGGCGCTGGACGTTGGTCAGCAGGCTCAGAGGATTGAGCGGCCGCCCGTGTGCCCACACCTCGTAGTGCAGGTGCGGTCCGGTGGCGCGGCCCGTGGAGCCCACCTCGCCGAGCACGTCGCCCCGGCGGACCGCGGCGCCCTGCTTGACCAGCACCTTCGAGAGGTGTGCGTAGCGCGTCACGAGGCCGAACTCGTGGTCGACCACCACCATGTTGCCGTAGTCGCCGGCCCAGCCGGCTGACCGGACGGTCCCGTTGGCGGTCACGACGACCTTCTCGCCCTTGTTGCCCGAGATGTCGAGCCCCGTGTGGTAGTCGGCCTCGCGCGTGAAGGGATCGCTGCGCGATCCGAAGGTGCCCGTGAGCCACCCCACGGCGGGCCAGATGGAGGGCGTGGCTGCCGCGAGCGCCTCGAGCCGCGCCACGTCGTTCTGCACGCCCGCAATCTTCGTCTCGAGCGATCCCAGCAGTTCCCGGAGGACGCCGAACGTATTCGCCGGCGACACGGTGGCCGCGGCAATCAGGGCCTCGGCCGCCTTCGGGGCCTGCGGGGTGCCGCCCATGGCGCGATGGCGGACCGCCGCCGGCAGCCGGGACATCGCGCGCGCGGCCTCAGGGCTGAGCGCTTCGCTCGAGCCCAGCGTGGCCACGGCGGTTTGCAGCGACGAAATCTGGCTGGCGAGGGCTCCGGTCGCCTCGCGATAGCTCAGGTTCTCGAGCACGAGGGCCTGGTTGGCGGCCTCGAGCCGGCGAAGCTCGGTGTCGGCCGAAATGCGGGCGCCGAGCCCCGCCAGCAGGGGCAGTGACGCGGCGGCGCCGATCACCGCGACGGTAGGCCGCAGCGGTAGCGCGATCCGCCGGCGTGCGCCGGCGAAATGAAACATCAGCACGAGTGAAGAGCGCGATCGGCGCACCGTGGATGATCTCGTCTCAATCCCGGCCGTGCGTTGGGGAATCGCGCGGCCGCCGGGGGAGGTGCTGCCCGACTGGCGAAGCCGGACGGGAGACGTTACCACAGCGTCACGGGGGCTGCCAAGCAGGCCGGTCGTCGGTCGGCATCTGGTCGGCCGGAGGCACGTCGCGGTGGGTGGCGGTGAGATTTGCGCGACGCCTGGCCCTCTATCAGTACGCACCCACGGCAGCATCCCTCCTCCCTGCGTCACCGGGGCTCGCGGCGAGCCGGCAATTACTCCGGATCTCGGGCAGAAACCCCCACCGGCCCGCAGCCAGCCCGCGGGCGGCCACTGGTTCAATCCTTGCGAACCGGACGTGCGTGCTCGCGCGCCTGCGAACCGCGGTACTCCGGGGCATCGACGCGGCCGAGGTCACGGTCGAGGTGGACGTGTCCTTTGGCATGCCGACCTTTGCCTTGGTGGGGCTGCCAGACGCGTCGGTCCGCGAGAGCCGCGACCGGGTCCGGACCGCCATCCGTAACTCGGGTTTCCGCTTCCCGGGGCATCGGGTCACGGTGAACCTCTCGCCGGCCGACGTGCGAAAGGCCGGTGCGGCCTTCGACCTGCCGATTGCCCTCGGGGTGCTGGCCGCCTCCGGGCAGCTGCCCTCGGGCGCGCTCTCGACGCTCCTCGTGCTTGGTGAGCTCTCGCTCGACGGACGCCTGCTTCCGACGCGCGGGGTCCTCCCGGTGGCCATCATGGCGAGAAGGGCGTCGGCGCCTCCCCGGCTGTTACTCCCCTCGGACAACGTGCCCGAGGCGGCCATCGTGGGCGGCGTGCGACTGGTGAGCGCTACGTCGCTTCACCAGGCGGTGGAGCGGATCGAAGCGCCGGGCGAGTTCCACCGGGTTGACGGCGTCCTCGACGCGAGTCCGCCTGCGGACGCGGTTCTGCCCGACCTCGCCGACGTGCGCGGGCAGCAACTGGCCCGCCGCGCCCTCGAAATTGCCGCGGCCGGTTCCCACCACCTCCTCATGTCCGGTCCGCCGGGGGCCGGCAAGACGATGCTGGCGCGTCGCCTGCCGGGGATTCTGCCGCCGCTCGGCTTCGATGAGGCGCTCGAGGTCACCGCGGTGCACTCGGTGGCCGGTCTCCTGCGGCCCGAGGTGCCCTTTGTGTGGACGCGGCCCTTCCGGGCGCCCCACCACACGGCGTCAGAGGCAGCCCTCGTCGGCGGAGGGAGCTCGCCGCGGCCGGGGGAGGTCAGCCTTGCGCACCATGGCGTGTTGTTCCTCGATGAACTGGCGGAGTTCCCCCGCCGTGTTCTCGAGGTGCTCCGGCAGCCCCTCGAGAGCGGGGAAGTCGTCGTCGCGCGCGTGGCCGCGGTGGTGCGCTTCCCAGCCCGGTTCCAGCTCGTGGCGGCGCTGAATCCGTGTCCGTGCGGCTATCGAGGGCACCCGACGCGCCCCTGTCGCTGCACCCCCCAGCAGGTCGAGCGCTACCAGGGTCGTGTGTCCGGCCCGCTGCGCGATCGCATCGACCTCGCGCTCGAACTCCCTCCGGTGCCCTCGGGCGCGCTGCTGGGAGAAACCTCCGGCGAGACGTCCGCGCTCGTCCGCGAGCGGGTGCTCGCGGCACGAGCGCACCAACTCGCCCGGAACAAGGGCCGCCTGAACGCGCAGCTCGAAGGGACGGCCTTGCGCACCATGTTGGCGTCTGCCCCCGCGGCGCGGCGGCTGCTCGACCGGGCGACGGCGCGGCTCTCGCTTTCGGTGCGCGCGCACGATCGCGTGCTCAAGCTGGCACGCACGATCGCAGACCTCGGCGGGAGTGACGCCGTCGAGGAGGCACACCTTGCCGAGGCGCTGCAGTTTCGTGAGTCGGGGATGCGGTAGCGCGGCCGCCCCCCGGCACCGGACTAGCGGGTGCGATAGACGGTGAGGCGATCGCCCGGCTTGATGTTGTTGCTGCGCAGCGAGTTCCACCGCTTGAGTTGAGCCACGGTCGTCGAGTAGAGCCGCGCGATGCGGATGAGCGTGTCGCCGCGGCGCACCCGATACACGAGACGCGACACATCGCGGCCGCTGGCGTTGGCCGGCGAGACCGAGGCCGAAGCGCCCGACACGTTACGCGAGGCGGCCACGACCGGCGTGGCAGGGGCGGGGCGATCGAGGCGAGCCGCCATGACCGGGGCCGGGGCGCGCGGAATCATGAGCCGCTGGCCGGCGCGAAGCCGCGACCGCGTCGAGAGCGCGTTGGCCTGCGCGAGGTCGGTACGGCTGACGCCGTGGCGCCGGGCCACCGTGACCAGGGTCTCGCCGCGACGGACGGTGTGCCACTTGAAGGCCGTGAACTCCTCGGCCGGCGCGCTGGCCAGCGCGGCCCGTACGGCCTCGCCCGACCCCTGCGGCACCTTGACCTCGTACTCCGGGTACGCCACCGGGGTGGTCCAGCGCCGCAGCTCCGGGTTCAGGTTCTGGATCACGTCCACCGAGGTGCCGGCCCATTCGGCGACACGACGCAGGTCGACGGCCCGCGGCACCTGCACCCGGTCGTAGGCGATGGCGGGACCGGGCTCGATGGTGAAGCCATACTGCACCGGATTGCGCGCGATGATGATGGCCGCGAGGATCATCGGCACGTACTCGCGCGTCTCGCGCGGCAGGTAGGCCGAGGTCCTGGTGAGCGACCAGAAGTCGTCCTTGTGCGAGCGCTTGATGGCGCGCTGCACGCGGCCGGGACCGCCGTTGTACGACGCGAGCGCCAGGTGCCAGTCGCCGTCGAACATGCGGTGCAGCGTCTTCAGGTACTTCGCCGCGGCGCGCGTGGCCTTCTCGGGGTCGGCCCGCTCGTCGATGTACCAGTCGTGCCGCAGGCCGTTCTCGACGGCCGTGCCGCGCATGAACTGCCAGACGCCCTTCGCGCTCGCTCTCGACAGCGCCTTCGGCTTGAACGAGCTCTCGATGAGCGGCACGTAGGCGAGATCGAGCGGCAGGCCTTCGGCCCGGAAGACGTCCTGGATCATGGGCAGATATTGCGCGCCCCGCGCGAGACCGCTCTCGATCCAGCCTCGCAGCCGCCCCTGGAAGAGCTCCACGTATCGAAGCACCCTGTCGTTGAGCGGAATCGGAATGTCGTGCACCGTGGCCGCCAGGTCGGCCCGCACGGCCTCGGTGACTTCAGCCGTGGGCTTCTCGGCGGTCGCGAAGGTCGAGACGGCGAGCAACTGGTCGATTGACGCGGGCACGTGCCCCGTCTCGGTGAACCCATCCCCGGCGGCCAGGGCGGCGACTTCGTGCGCGGCAATCCTGTCGACGAGGCGGTCGAAGTGATCGCGCAGGCGCGGTTCGCTCCGCGCTCCATATGGCGAGTCGATGAGCACGTCCAGCGCGCGATCGAACTCGGTCCGGGCCTTGTCGAGATGCCCCGCCGCCAGCTCGGCCTCACCGCGGGCGAAGTGGCGCTCGGCGTCGGTGATGAGCTGTGCGATGGGATCGTGCGGGGGAGCGGTCTGCAGCGTGGTCGACGGGGAAGCCTGAACCGTCGCGGGCTGGGCCGCCGGCATCTGGGGCCGGGGGTTGCCACCGCATCCGATGGTGGCGGTCAGGCTGAGGAGGGCTACCGTGCGCAGCCACGGAAACTGATGCATTGGGCACTCCCGGAAGACGACGCGTGCTACGCGGATGCAGGATCCGGGCCGCGTGCCGCCCTCCAGAGGGTCGGCCCCCAGGGGGACCGTCGAGTCTCGAATCGTCTCGGCTCCGCGCGCCCTGGAGCACGCGGAACAGGGCCAGCCTCTCCCACTCGTCGGGTGGCCAGCCCATCCTCGGCAGCTAACCGGTCAGCTTACACGCCATCCCTGTGCTGGTCAATGCGTAAGTGCAATGTATTCAGTGACTAGCGTAAATCGACCTCATCCGGAACGTCTCCAACCGCAGGAACCGCACGTGGGCTGACGCTTTCGTCAGCGTCGCTCGTCCGCGCGCTCGAACACGCCGTGGGTCTCCGCAAGGTCGCGCGCGGCGGGGGTCACGATGGCCCGGGGGGCCAATCGGATCTTCCGGCCGGCCTTGAGGGCTGCTCTCACGTCCTCTTCAGCCACGAAGTCCACGGTCGTGATGTCGGCACCTCGACCGCCGGGCGGTGGGGTTCCGTCGCCTGGAGCCGGCGGCGGGGGAGTGCCCGCAGCGGGGCTGGTGTCGGGCTGGGCCGGGGCGGCCGGCCGAGGTGCGCCAGAGGCCGAGCCGGCGCCCGCGAACCCTTTGGACGCCAGGAACGAGGCCACGCGGGCGGACAATTCGCCGCGGCTGATGTCGTGAGCGTGCCCGCCGGCAGCGGGCAGAACTGCCGGGGGCGCCGCCTCCATCGGCCGGGCCGGCCGCTCGGTCGGCCGCCGGACGGCGGGGCGCACCTCGTACGCCAGCCGCTTGATGTTGAGCAGATGGCGCGGCGAGATGTTGTCCGAGGTGATGTTCCCGCCGAAGCCGCCGCAGCCGAGCGTGAGGGCCGGGTCGAGTCCGGTCGTGAGTCCGATGGACCCGTGGCTGGTCGGGGAGTTCACGATGACTCGGTACGCCGGCTTGTGCAGACCGAACTCCAGGATGACGTGCTCGTCCCTGGAGTGAATCGACATCGTGTGGCCCATCCCGCCGTACTTCAGGATCTGCTTGCAGCGCTCGCAGCCCTCCTGCCACCCGTCCACCACGTAGAACGACAGCACCGGGCAGAGCTTCTCGATCGACAGGGGGAAGTCGCGTCCGACGCCTTCGAGCTCCGCGAGGAGGACGATGGTGCCATCGGGCACGCGAATGCCGGCCGCCTCGGCGATGACGCGCGCCGACTTGCCCACGAGCGCCGGATTGGGGAGCCGTTGGGGCGTCACGAGGAGCCGCGCCAGCGCCTCGGCCTCGGGCTTCGACAGGAAGTACCCTCCTTCGGCGACGAACTGGCGCCGTGCGGCGTCGGCGAGGGGCCGGTCGACGACCACGGAGTTCTCCGACGAGCACAGCAGCCCGTTGTCGAAGGTCTTTCCGGTCACGATGTCGGCGACCGCCTTCGGCAGGTCGGCGGTGCGTTCGATGAAGGCGGGCGCGTTGCCGGGTCCGACGCCGTAGGCGGGCTTGCCCGCGCTGTAGGCCGCGCGCACCAGCCCCATGCCGCCCGTGGCGAGAATGACGGCCACCTCGCGCTGCCTCATCAGCTCCTGCGTGCCTTCGAGGGTCACCGTCGTCATCCAGGAGATGGCGCCCTCCGGCGCGCCGGCGCGGCGCGCCGCCTCGTCGAGGATGCGCGCCGTTTCGGTGATGCACCGGACGGCGGCCGGGTGCGGGCTCAGCACGATGGCGCAGCGCGCCTTGATCGCGATGAGCACCTTGTAGATCGCCGTGGACGTCGGGTTGGTGGACGGAATGATCGCGGCCACCACGCCGAACGGTTCCGCGATCTCGACGACCTTGCGATCGTCGTGGCGGGCGATGACGCCCACCGTGCGGAGCGGTCTGATGAACTCGTGGACGCGCGCCGAGGCGAACCGGTTCTTCTGAATCTTGTCGGCCACCACGCCATACCCCGTCTCGTCGACGGCGAGCCGCGCGAGCCGCTCGGCCTCGGGCACGATGGCGGCCACCATGGCGTCGACGATCGCGTCGATCTGCTCCTGACCGAACTCGCCGAGCACGAGCTGCGCCGCGCGCGCGCGGCGGGCGAGCGTCCGGGCTTCGAGCTGTGAGGCGAGGTCGCGGTCGGAGGGCGCCGGGCGAGGGGCAGTGTCGGCCATGGCGTCAGGCGCGGACTCTAGCATATTGCGCGGGCAGCGACAACGGACGTACCATGACCGATTCAGAACGTCCGAAGGAGGCCCATGGCGAGGCTCGGGCGCCGAACGAGGAGTGGTCCCTTGTTGAAACAGGTGATGAGGGTGGCGGTGCTGGCGGCAGTCGTGGCGGCCGCCTCGGGTTGCGGGAAGAAGACCGAGAGCGAGCCGGCGTTTGCGCGGGCCGAGTTCCGCATCAACAAGCCGCGCGTGGCGCTGGGCAGCCCCGTCGAGCTGACGTATCGCTTCACGCGGGTACCGGGCTCGCTGGCGCCGGCACCCGATCGTCGCGTCTTCGTCCACTTCGTCGACGCCAACGGCGAGCTGATGTGGACCGACGACCACGATCCGAGCGTGCCCACGTCGCAGTGGCGCGAGGGACAGACGGTCGAATACACGCGCTCGGTCTTCATCCCGATCTACCCGTATCTCGGCGAGGCCCGCGTGCTCGTCGGCCTCTACGACCCCGCGACGAGCCATCGCCTGGTGCTCGAGGGCCAGGATGTCGGACAGCGTGCCTACCAGGTCGGGACGGTGGAATTGCTGCCCCAGTCCGAGAACGTCTTCCTCATCTTCAAGGAGGGCTGGCACCCGGCCGAAGTCGCGCAGGACAACCCTGCGGTCGAATGGCAGTGGACGAAGAAGGACGCCGTGCTGTCGTTCCGCAACCCGCGTAAGGACGCCACGTTCTATCTCGATGCCGACGCCCGGCCCGACCACTTCTCGGAGGCCCAGCAGGTCACCGTGAGCATCGGCGGCCAGACCATCGACCAGTTCGAGCTCACGTCGCGTGACCGCGTCCTGCGCCGGATCCCCATCACGGCCGCCCAGTTCGGCGAGGGCGACATGGTCGACCTGCGGATCGCCGTGTCGCACACCTTCGTGCCGAGCTCGACGCCGGGCTACGACGGCCGCGACACGCGGGAGTTGGGCCTCCGCGTCTTTCACGCCTTCGTCGAGCCGCGGTAAGGTCCGGCCGCCCGGCCGTGGCGGGCGTCGAAACCGGCAGCGGGTGGGACGAAGACGTCCGGCCGAGGTTCGGCCCGCGATGCTATAATCCGCGCACGGGTTGCGCTAATTACAACTCCTTCAAGGTGTTGCGCGATCGGTCCGGACAGGCTGGCGACGGGACGGAGGGTGCACGGCCGAGGTCATGGAGTTTCGCTGCAGGCTCGGAACCCCGAGCGGCCAGGTCATCGAGCAGACGCACGTCGCCGAGAGCGAGGATCGGCTGCGTCGCGACCTCGAAGAGCAGGGCTTGTACGTCCTCGCCATTCGACCGCGCGGCCTGAGCGTGCTGCCGCGGGTCGGCCTCGGCTGGCGGCGCAGCGTGAAGACGCGCGAGTTCCTGGTCTTCAACCAGGAGCTGGCGACCTTGCTCAAGGCCGGCATGCCGCTCGTGCAATCGCTCGACATCCTGCGGCAGCGGGTCGAGAACCCGGTCTTCAAAGGGGTGCTCGACGATGTGCATGCGCGCGTGCGGGGCGGCGCCGCGCTGTCGGAGGCCTTCGAGGAACACGCCGGGCTGTTCCCCGGCATCTACACGGCCTCGTTGATGGCCGGCGAGCGCAGCGGCTCGCTCGAGCAGGTCCTGCGCCGGTTCGTCGCCTACATGAAGGTGGTCGGCGAGGTGCGGCGGCGCACCATCTCGGCGCTGGTCTATCCCGGCATCCTGCTGTCGCTCTCGCTCATCGTCGTGGGGATCATCGTCATCAAGGTGGTCCCGGCGTTCTCGGACTTCTACGGGACCTTCGACCGGGAACTGCCGCTCGCGACGCGAATCATCGTGGCGTTCTCGCAGTCGGTGGCGGCCCTGTGGCCGCTCATGCTCCTCGGCGCGGCGGCGGCCGTCGCGGCCATCGTCGCCTGGGCGCGTCAGCCGGCCAACCGCGCGAGGCTGCACCGGGCGATGTTGCGGCTCCCGTTCCTGGGGCCGGTCGCGGGGAAGTTCGCCGTGTCGCAGCTCGCGCGAACGCTCTCGACGCTGCTCGGCGGCGGCATCCCGCTCGTGAACGCGATCGACGTCGCGTCGCGGGCCATCGGCAACCGTCACGTGGCTGGCGAGATGGCCGTCGTCGGCGAGCGCGTGCGCGAGGGCGAGTCGATGGCCGGCGCCATGCTCGCGCGGGGGGCGGTCTTCCCGGACGTGGCCGTCAAGATGGTGGAGGTGGGCGAACAGACCGGCGCGCTGCAGGACATGCTCAACAGCCTCGCTGATTTCTACGACGAGGAGATCGAGACGACGCTCGGGCGCTTCGTGACGCTCATCGAGCCGGCGCTGCTCGTCATCATGGGGCTGGTGATCGCCTCGCTGCTGCTGGCGCTCTACCTGCCCGTGTTCCAGCTGTCGTCGGTGGCGCAGTAGGCACTGCCGCCGGCGGCCGCACCCGGATTGCGCATGACCGAAGGAAAGCCCACGCCGCCCGACGCCGCCTCACCGCTCGCCGCCGATCCGCACGCCGCGGTCGCGGCGATGAAGGACCTCTACGTCGAGGGCGAGGGGCCGGTCATCGACGTCGGCGCCGAGGTGACCGAAGCCAGGCGTCTGGCCGCTCGCTACCGCCTGGACTACGTCGACATGACGACGTTCCAGATCGACGCCGAGCTGTTCCGGTCGCTGCCCGCCGACCTGATGCTGCGCTACGGCTTCGTGCCCTACCGCCGCGAGGGGTCGACGCTCGCCATCGTCGTGTCGGACCCGACCGACCTGCCGATGCTCGACGAGCTGTCGGTGCTGCTCAACACGCCCCTGCGTGTCGCCGTCGGGGCGCCGTCGGCCATCCAGGCGATGCTCAAGAAGAGCGAGAGCTCGCAGCGCGTCCTGGAAGAGGCGACCGAGAGCTTCCAGCTGCAGCTCCTCAAGGAAGACGACGCTGGCGACGAGAACCTGTCGGTCGAGCGGCTGACGAGCGACATCAGCCCGATCATCCGCCTCGTGGACTCCACCATCTACACGGCCATCCAGCGGCGGGCGAGCGATATCCACATCGAGACGCAGGACGACTCGGTGCACGTGAAGTACCGCATCGACGGCGTGCTCCAGCCGGCCATGCGGCCGATCGACAAGCGCTTCCACAGCCCGATCATCTCGCGCGTCAAGGTGATGGCGGAACTCGACATCGCCGAGAAGCGCGTGCCCCAGGACGGCCGCTTCAAGCTGCGGATGCGCGGGAAGACCATCGACTTCCGCGTGTCGATCATGCCCAGCGTGCACGGCGAGGACGCCGTCATCCGCATTCTCGACAAGGAGTCGATCAGCGAGCAGTTCACCGAGCTGCGTCTCGACATCCTGGGCTTCCCCGACGACGAGCTGCGGCGGTTCCGGAAGTACATCCGGGAGCCGTATGGCATGGTGCTCGTGACCGGACCCACCGGGAGCGGCAAGACGACGACCCTGTACGCGGCGCTCTCCGAGATCAAGACGGTCGAGGACAAGATCGTCACGATCGAGGATCCGGTCGAGTACCAGCTGCGCGGCATCACGCAGATTCCGATCAACGAGAAGAAGGGCCTGACCTTCGCGCGCGGGCTGCGCTCGATCCTCCGGCACGATCCGGACAAGATCATGGTGGGCGAGATCCGCGACTCGGAGACGGCGCAGATTGCCATCAACTCCGCGCTGACGGGCCACCTGGTCTTCACGACGGTGCACGCCAACAACGTCGTCGACGTGCTGGGGCGGTTCCTGAACATGGGCGTCGAGCCCTACCAGTTCGTCTCGGCGCTCAACTGCGTGCTGGCGCAGCGGCTGGTCCGGCTCATCTGCCCGCACTGCAGGCGGCCCGCGCGTCCCGCGCCGGAGCTGCTCGTCGAGTCGGGGCTCGACCCGGCGCTCGCCGAGGCGCACACTTTCTACGAGGGGGCCGGCTGCATCGAATGCGGCGGCACCGGCTACAAGGGGCGGTCGGCCATCTGTGAGCTGCTCGACCTGTCGGACCGGATTCGCGAGATGATTCTCGCCCGGCGGCCGAACTCGGAGATCAAGCGGGCCGCCCGCGAGGAAGGCATGCGGTTCCTGCGCGAGTCGGCGGTCGAGCGCGTCATGCTCGGACTGACGACGCTGCGCGAGATCAACAAGGTGACGTTCGTCGAATGAAGCTGCCCTCGTTTCTGCAATCGGCGCCGCCGGCCGCGGCGGTGGAAGTCGCGTCGGGCCGCGTGACGGCGGTCGCCGCCTCGCGCGAGGGCGAGGCCGTGGTCGTGCGGGCGACGGCGTCCGTGCCGCTTCCGGACGGCGTCGTCGCGCCTTCGCTCGCGGGCCCCGTCGTGCTCCAGGCCGACGCGCTCGGTGCCGCCGTCGCTCGCGTCCTCGAGTCGGTCGGGGGGAACGGGCGCATCGCCCTCGCGGTGCCCGACGGGATCGCGAAGGTCTCGCTCGTCCGATTCGAGTCGCTGCCGTCCGATCGCGCCGACCTCGAACAGCTCATTCGCTGGCAGGTCAGGAAGACGGCGCCCTTCCCGGTGGATCAGGCGCAGGTGTCCTGGACCGACGGCGCCCCCGTCGACGGCGGCCGCGAACTGGTCGTCGCCCTCGCGCGTCGCGAGACCATCGAAGCGCTCGAGCACGCCTGCCGCAGTGCGGGGGCGGAGCCGGGGCTGGTGGATCTGGCGTCGTTCCACGTCGCCAACCTGCTCATGGCCCGGCGGGCCGGGCCCGACTCGGGCGATTGGCTGCTCGTGCACCTCACCGACGAGGGCGCGACGCTGCTGCTGTGGCGGGCCGACGCGCTCGTCTTCTACCGCCATCGCCCGGTGGACGAACAGACCTCGCTGGGAGACCTGGTGCATCAGACGGCGATGTACTACGAGGACCGTCTCGCGGGGCGCGGACTCGCGCGGGTCGTGGTGGCCGACGACACGGCGGCAGCCGGACGGGCGCGAGTCGCCGAGGAAGTCGAGGCGCGCCTCGGATTGACGCCCGAGCCGTTCGCGTGTCCGGCGTGGATCCGGTTCGCCACGGGGACACCGGCGGCGGGCGTCGCACGGCTCGGCGCCCCCTTGGGCGCGCTCGTGCGGGAGGCCTGATGCTCGGCACCAATCTCTCGACCCGACCCTTCTACAACGAGCGCGCGGTCGGTGCCGTGCTGGGCCTGCTGGCCGTGGTCGTGGCGCTGGCCACCGTCTACAACGTGGTGACCGGCGTGCAGTTGCTGCGCCGCACCTCGCAGCTCGGCGCCGAGGCCGCGCAGGCCGACCGCGAGCGGGCCGCCGCCAGTCAACGCGCCGCGCGGGCGCGCGCCGCCCTGGCCCGCCAGGACGTCGAGGGCGTCATGAAGGCGGCGCGCCAGGTGAGCGCGCTCGTCGACCTCCGGACGTTCTCGTGGACGGAGCTGTTCAACGACCTCGAGCGCACGCTCCCGGCCGACGTCATGCTCGTCGCCGTGCAGCCCCGCAGCGAGCGGGGACGGATGACGGTGTCGCTCCAGGTGGTGGGACGGTCCGTCGAGAGCCTCGACGCCTTCATGCAGCGGCTCGAAGCCACGGGCCGATTCCGGCGCGTGTTCTCGCAGGCCGAGGCGCAGCTGGACGATGGAACGTACGAGGCCACGATTGCCAGCGACTACAGCCCCGGCGCCGCCGGGGCCGCGGTGAGGCCGGCCAGCCAGGGCGCCGGAGAGACACGATGATGTTCGGAGCAGGCTGGAAGCGGATCTTCGCGGAGCACCGCCGCGCCATCCTCGTCATCGGGGGGCTGGCGGCCGCCAACCTGGTGGGCTACCTCCTCGTGGTCTACCCGCTGGAGTCGCGCTACGCGCAGACGTTGCAGCGGGTCGAACGCGCGCGTCTGGCGTTGGCCGGATCGCTGGCCGACGAGCGCCAGGCCACCGCGGCCGTGGCCGCCAAGCAACAGGCCGATCGGGATCTCGCGGAGTTCTACTCGAAGGTGCTGCCGGCCTCCGAGGCCGACGCGCGACAGCTCACCTACCGGCGGCTGGCCGTGATGGCGCGGTCCCACGGACTCGAGTTCGACCGCCGCACCTTCTCGCTCGAGCCCGAGCCCGAGAGCCGGCTCGATCGCCTGACGCTGGCCATGACGGTGAGCGGAAGCTACCGGAACATCCGCGGCTTCCTTCACGAGATCGAAACGACCCCGGCGTTTCTGGTCATCCGCGGACTGACCGTCGAGCAGCCCGAGTTCGAATCCGGCCCTGTCGAGATGAGCGTGGAGCTGGCGACCTACATCGACCGGAGCCCGCCGACGCCATGAGCGACAAGGTCACCCGCCAGAAGCTGCTGCTCGGCCTGCTGGGGCTCGTGCTCGTCGCGACGCTCTGGTACCAGTTCCGCGACGCCTCTCCCGCGGACCCGGCCGCGGCGGCGCGTGGCGGCGCTCCGGCCCGCCCAGCCGCCACGGGGGCCACACAACCGGTCCAGGTCGGGCTGGACCGCCTGAAGGCGGAGCGGCCAGCACCCGCCAACGCCGGGCGGAACCCCTTCCGCTTCGGCACGGCGCCGGCGCCGCCGCCCGCGGCGGGCCCATCGTCGCCCGCGCCCGCGCCCAGCGGGATGGGCCCCGTCGTCGCGATGCCCACGGGCCCGCTTCCGCCGCCGCCTCCGCCGCCCATTCCGTTCAAGTTCATCGGGCTGCTGACGCCGGCGCCCGGCGACAAGGTCGCGGTGCTCAGCGACGGCCGGACCGTGGTCCACGGGCGCGCGGGCGATGTCATCGAAGGACGCTACCGTCTGCTGTCGGTGGCCGATGAGGCGATACAGATGGAATACCTGGACGGCCGCGGCCGGCGTACCATCCGGTTGTCGGGCGCGTGAG
>JAHDVQ010000003.1:43954-60917 GCA_023384595.1 Vicinamibacteraceae bacterium
ATGGAATACCTGGACGGCCGCGGCCGGCGTACCATCCGGTTGTCGGGCGCGTGAGGCGGCGTGCGGTGGCGCGCGGCCCGCAGGCCGGCCGGCGCGCCGCGGCCCGTCAGACGTGAAGGAGTCGACGTGCGACGAGTGACCACAACCTGGGTCGTGATCCTGGTGAGCGCACTGCTCCTGTCAGGGTGCGCGAACCGCGCCTACAAGCGGGGGCTCGAAGCGGCTCGCGCGATGGACTGGGACGCGGCGGTGGCGCACCTGACCAAGGCGGTGCAGGAGTCGCCGGATCGCGCCGACTACCGCATCCAGCTCGAACGGGCCATGATCGAGGCCTCGCGCGTCCACTTCGATCGCGCCCGCGCCTTCGAGGCGGCCGACAACCTCGAAGCCGCCGTCCTCGAGTACCGCAAGACGATCGAGTACGACCCGAGCAACCGCCAGGCGATGCTCAAGGCCGCCGAACTGGATCGGACGTTGCGCGATCGGGCCGAGGCGGCGCGCCCCAAGCCGGCGATCGAGACGCTGCGCGAGCGCGCCAGGCAACAGAGCCAGCCGCCGCTCATCAACCCGGCTTCGCGCGCGCCCATCTCGATGACCTTCGAGCAGGCGACCACGCAGGACATCCTGAAGGCGATAGGCGAGGCGACGGGGATCAACATCGCATTCGAGCGCGATTTCCGTCCCCAGACCACCAGCATCCGGCTCGACGACGTCACCCTTGAAGACGCCCTGAACCAGGTGCTCACGCTCAACCAGCTCTGGTACAAGGTGATCAACTCGAAGACGATCCTGATCATTCCCGACACGCAGCAGAAGCGCGCGCAGTACGAAGATCAGGTCGTGCGGACCTTCTACATCTCGCACGCCGACCCGCAGGAGCTGTCGCAATCGGTCAGCCTGCTCACGCGCATTGCCGGCGTGGCCGTGCCGCCCGTCGTGTCGGTGAGCAAGACGGCCAACACCATCACCGTGCGCGGCACGCGCGGCATGGTGGAGATCATCGACAGCATCATCCGCGCCAACGACAAGCCGCGGGCGGAGATCGTCATCGACGTCGAGATTCTCGAGGTGAACCGGACGCGGGCGAAGGACTACGGGCTGAACCTGTCGCAGTATCAGATCGGGACGATTTTCTCGCCCGAGAGCGCACCCGACTCCGACGGCGGCTCGGCGCCGTTCAACCTGAACACCATCACGCGCGGCATCAGCGCGGCCGACTTCTACATGACGGTCCCGAGCGCGGTGGTGAAGTTCCTCGCGTCGGATTCGATGACGCGTCAGATCGCCAAGCCGCAGCTGCGGGGCACCGAAGGCACGAAGCTCACGTTGAACCTCGGCGACGAGATCCCCGTGCCGTCGACCACGTTCCTGCCGTTCGCGACGGGGGGCGCCGCCAGCAACCCGCTCACCTCGTTCACGTATCGCTCGGTGGGTGTCAACGTCGAGATGACGCCGCGGGTGACCTACGAAGACGAGATCGTGCTCGACATCTTCGTCGAGAGCAGCAACCTCGGCGACTCGGTGACGATTGCCGGCCAGTCGCTGCCGTCGTTCGGCTCGCGCAAGGTGAGCACGCGGCTGCGGCTGCGGGAAGGCGAGTCGAACCTGCTCGCGGGCCTCATGCGCGAGGACGATCGGCGCTCGCTCAGGGGCATCCCCGGCATCATGAACATGCCCATCCTGCGGCAGCTGCTCTCGGCCAACGAACAGAGCATCAGCCAGACGGACATCGTGATGCTCCTCACGCCCCGGATCGTGCGGACCCACGAGCTGACCGAGGCGGATCTGGCGCCCATCCACATCGGATCGCAGCAGAACATCGGGCTGACGGGCACGCCGCAGCTCTTTGCGCCGCCCGAGATGCCGCCGGCCGAAGGCGCGCCGGCGCCGGCCGTGCCGCCGGGCGTCGGGCCCGCGCCTGTCACGCCGCTGGCCCCCCCGGCCTCGCCGACGGGCGCGGCGCCCGCGGGCGCCCAGCCGCCGCCGGCCGCGGCGCCGGCGGGTGCCCCGGCCCCGGGGACGGCCGCGCCCACCGGTGCGCAGTCGACGCGTCCCCCGGGCGCGGGCGAGGTCCGCGTGCCGGAGGGCGCCACCCCGCGTCCGACCGTGCCTCCGGGCAGCTCGCCCGTGCCCGGCACGACCACGGCGCCGCCCGCCGCCCCGGTCGAGCCGTCGGCGCCGTCCGAGGCGACGCGGGCCGCGCAGTTGATCCTGTCTCCTCCGGGGACCGAGTTCAGCCTCACCGGCGGGCCCTATACCGTCCCGATTTCGCTCGCCAACGCCTCGCGCGTGTCGGTCGTGACCGTGACCCTGCTCTACGATCCCGCGCGCCTGCGTGTGCGGGCGGTGCAGGAGGGCAGCTTCCTGCGGCAGGGAGGCGTGCAGGTCACCTTCACGCAGAACGTGGATGCGGCCGCGGGGCGCGTCGACATCTCGGCGACGCGCACGGGAGACACGACCGGCGCCTCGGGCGCGGGGCTGCTCGCGGCGGTGCTCTTCGAGCCGGTCGCGGCCGGCGAGGTGACGCTCGCGCCATCGGCCGTGGTGACCAACGCCCAGGGCATCGTCCTGCCCGTGGCCGCCTCGCCGGTGTCGATCACGGTGAGGTGAGATGAGGCGACGGCTCCTCGATCGCGTCGTCCGCCACCGGACCTCGGGGGCCGCCGGCTACACGTTCGTCGAGGTGCTCGTCGTCGCGGTGATCCTGCTGATCCTGGCGTCGGCGGCGATGCCGCTCGCGCGCGTGGGCATCCAGCGCCAGAAGGAAGTGGAGTTGAGGCGCGCGCTGCGCGAGATGCGCACCGCGATCGATCGCTACAAGGACGCAGTGGACCTGGGCATGATCGCCGCCACCGATGTCCGTCCGGGCAGCGAAGGCTATCCGCCCTCGCTCGAGATTCTCGTCGAGGGCGTCTCGGTCGCCAACGACGCGTCGGGCCGGAAGCTGAAGTTCCTGCGGCGCATTCCGATCGACCCCATGACCAACTCCACCGAGTGGGGGCTCAGGGCCTACGAGGATGCCCCTGACACCCGGTCGTGGGGCGGGCAGAACGTCTACGATGTGTACTCCAGGAGTGAAGGAGAAGCCCTCGATGGGACGCGCTATCGCGACTGGTGACTGGCGCGCCCGCGCCCGACGTCGGCCCGGCGGCGCCGGCGGCTGGACCATCATCGAGCTCGTCATCGTCATCGCGATCATCGTGGTGCTGGCGAGCATCGCGATGACCAACTACGCCAACGCCGTGACGCGCGCGCAGGAGGCGGTGCTCAAGGAGGATCTCTTCCGCATGCGCGACGCCATCGACCAGTACTACGCCGACAAGGCGAAGTACCCGACCTCGCTCGAGGAACTGGTCGAGGGAGAGTACCTGCGCGCGATCCCCGAGGACCCCTTCACGCAGTCGCGCGAGACGTGGCAGCTCGTGATGTCGGAGCCCGACCCGACCGATCCCAGCCTGGAGCCCGGTGTCAGGGACGTCAGGAGCGGGTCCGATCGCATGTCGATGAGCGGGCAGCCCTACGCCGAGTGGTAGGGCCGCCGCCGCCAGACCTTCCGGGCCCGCGCCGGGACTAGGGCCGGATCACCACTTCCGTCTCGGCGACGTAACTCGACCCGTCCACCGTGTAGACGATGACGCGCACCACCTTGGTGCCCGTGGTTGCGTAGGCATGCGTCGTGGTGCCGCTGTTGGTCGAGCGGCGATCGCCGTCGCCGAAGTAGAACTCGTAGCCGGTGACCGCCGTGGTCGAGGGCGACACCGTCGTCGTGAAGGTGACCGGCTGGTTCACGGTGGTGTTGTTGGGCGAGGCCGTCAGCGTGACGCTGACCGCCGTTCTGACGAGCGACACCACGGTGGCCACCGAGACCCGCTGGCCGTCGGCGTCGGTGGCGGTGACGGTCACCTGGTACGTCCCGCCGGCGGCGTAGATGTGCTGAATGGTCTGGCTGCCCGTCAGGGCCCCGAGCGAGCGCCGATCGCCGTCGCCGAAGTCGATCGTCACGTCGCGGATGGGCGCCCCGTTCTGCGGCGGGTTGACCGACACCTGGAAGCTCACCGGCTGACCGGGTGTCGGCGAGGCGGTGAGCGTCGTGATCGTGACGGTGGGCACGGCGGCAATCTGCACCGTGACCGACGTCGAGTCGATCGCGCCCGCCGTCGCCGTGACCTCGGCCTGTCGGCTCGTGGTGAGCGTCGTCCGCGCCTCGCCGTTGCCGTCCGAGGTCACCGTGCTGGCTCCGAGCGCGCCCGCCGTCGTCGTGAAGCTGACGGGCACGCCGCCCACCCGGTTGCCGCTCTCGTCGATGACCACCGCTAGAAGCTGCACGGTGCCGCCGCCGGACGGCAGCGCGCTCGGCGACGCGCTGAGGATGACGCGATCGACCGCGGCGCCGCCCACGAGGATGTCGAGCGCGTCGGCGCGCGCCGAGCCCGAGAAGGCCGTGATGCTCGCCGTGCCGGACCGCGAGCCCGCGTGCAGCCGCACGGTCGCCTTGCCGTCGCGCGTCCGCGCCTCCGCCGGCTCGATCGTCCCGAGCGTCGTCGTGAAGGTGACGAGCGTCCCGTTCTGGACCTGCGTGCCGGCCGACTCGATGACCTGCGCCGTGATTTCCGCGGTGCCGTTCAGCGGCACCGACGAGGCGTTGGCGAACAACAGGATGGAGGAGTCGGTGGGCGCCGTGAGCGCGGCCTTGTCGCAGCCCTGGCCGGCGACGATCGCGAGGGTCACGCACGCGAGAACGAGGAGCAGCAGCGAACCGGACCGGCGAGCGTCGGATGGTATCATTGGCCGAACGCGATGATATCGACGGCCCCATGAAGAATCAAGCCACACGGGCCACCTCCGAGGGCGGCTACGCCATGGCCGCCCTGCTCGTCAGCATCGCCGTGATGGGCATCCTCATGAGCGCGCTCATTCCGGTCTGGACGACGGCGGTTCAGCGCGAGCGCGAGGCCGAACTGGTATTCAGGGGCGAGCAGTATGCGAGGGCCATCGGCTTGTTCCAGCGCAAGTACGCCGGGGGGTTCCCGCCGAACATCGACGTGCTCGTCGAGCAGAAGTTCCTGAGAAGGAAGTACGTCGACCCGGTCGCCGACGGGGCCGAGTTCCGGGTCATCTATCAGGCCGATGTCGCCGCGCTGCAGGGCCAGGTGCCGGGAGCGGCGCGGCCAGGCGAGGTCGTCGGGCCCGGAGGTCCGGCCACCGTCGCGGGTCAGCCGGGTCAGCCCCGGCGTGGCGAACTGGCGTCGCGGATGAGCACGCCGTCGCCGTCCGGCTTCGGCGCGCAGGGCATGACCGGAAGTGTTGGCGCCCGCGGCGGCGTGGTCGGGGTGAGCAGCACGAGCACCGCCAGGTCGTTTCGCCTCTACAACGGCCGGGACCGCTACGACCAGTGGCTCTTCGTCTACGCGGCCCCGACGCTCGGCCGGCCTGGCGGCTCGCCGGTGCCGGGCGCCCCGGTAGGCATGCCCCGTCCGGGCATGGGCGGTCCGGGCGGCGCCAGGAGCCCGCGCCCGGGCCCCGTCGGAACGACGCGTCCCACCGACATCCGACGCTAATCGCTGCACGTCCTTCAGACGCGCTGGCGCTCATCGCGGCCGGGAGCCTGGAGCCCGTCGCCTCGGGCCTGGAGCCTATCCCGTAATCGTCTTCCACCCCCGCCGCGACAGGTCGCGGTAGATGACGACGATGGCGATCGCCCCGACGGCGAAGAAGACGAGCGACTTCGCGAACGAGTCGAGCAGCCACGTGCCGATGCCGAACAGCGTGGCGTAGATGAGGACCCAGCCAGCCACCCAGTCCACGAGCAGGCCGGCGATGGGCTCGGGCTCGGGCTCGTTGCCGAGGCGCGCGATACGCCGCCAGCCGGGCCCGCCCGGGCGGACGCGGCGATAGAACTTCAGCAGGTGGGCGTCCGACTCGGGCGGCGTGAGCAGCGTCACGAGCAGCCACCAGATCGTCGTCCATCCGACCAGGTACAGCAGCGTGTACGGAAACTGCACGGTCGTAAAGAGCTTCAGGTACGCAAAGCCCACGGCGGGGGCGACCATGGCGGTGATCTCCGACCAGGCGTTGACCCGCCACCAGTACCACCGGAGGATGAGGACGAGGCCGATGCCGGCGCCCGACTCCAGCACGAACTCCCAGGCCTGCCGGATGCTGTCGATGTAGAAGGTCACGACCGCGCTGATGCCGACGATGACCAGCGTCGTGATGCGCGAGACCCACACGGCGTGACGCGGCGTCGCGCCGGGCTTGATGAAGCGAAGGTAGAAGTCGTTGACCACGTACGACGTGCCCCAATTGAGCTGGGTCGCGATCGTGGACATGTACGCCGCGAAGAAGGCGCCGAGCAGCAGGCCTCGCCAGCCCACGGGCAGGTGATCGCGCATCACCATCACGTAGCCCACCTCCTTGTCCGCAATGGTCGGGTAGAGCACGACCGAGACGAGCCCCACGATGATCCATGGCCACGGCCGGAGGCAGAAGTGCGCGATGGTGAACCAGAGCGTGGCGAAGAACGAGTGCCGCTCGTCTCTGGCCGACATCATGCGCTGCGCGATGTAGCCGCCGCCGCCGGGCTCCTGGCCCGGATACCAGCTGGCCCACCACTGGACGCCGATGTAGGCGATGAAGGTGACGACGGGCAGCGCGAGCATCATCGTGCCGTCGGCGGCCGTGGTGTCGGCGCCGATGCGCGGGAGAAAGCTGAACGTCGAGTCGGGCAGCTTCTCGCGCAAGCCCTCGAGGCCGCCGATTTCCGGCAGGTTGACAGCGAAGTAGGCGAGAGCGATGGTGCCTGCCATCGCGAAGACGAACTGGAAGAAGTCCGTCACCACGACGCCCCACAGCCCCGACAGGGCCGAGTACAGGCCCGTGATCGCCAGACTGACGAGCACGGCCGTGAGCCGTTCCCACCCCATCGTGACGTGGAGGATCTTGGCCATCGCCAGATTGACCCACGCCATGATGACGCAGTTGATGGGGAGTCCCAGGTAGAGCGCACGGAAGCCGCGCAAGAGCGCCGCAGGCCGGCCGCTGTACCGCAGTTCGGCGAACTCGACGTCGGTGACGATGCCCGCACGGCGCCAGAGCCGGGCGAAGAAGAACACAGTCAGCATTCCGCCGAGCGCGGCGTTCCACCAGATCCAATTCCCGGCGATCCCGTCGCGTGCGACGAGGCCCGAGACGGCCAGCGGCGTGTCGGCCGCGAAGGTGGTCGCCACCATCGAGGTGCCGGCGAGCCACCACGGCAGGTCGCGGCCCGAGAGGAAGAACTCGTGCGTGCTCTTCCCGGCGCGTTTCGTGTAGTAGAGCCCGATGAGGAGCGAGATGACGAAGTAGGCGGCAATCAGGGTCCAGTCGAGCGTCGTCAGGATCATCGGGAGTTCCTGGGGAAGAGGTCCCGCATCACGGCATCGTGCAGTGCGGGGCGCACCTGGAGAATCTGCTGCGCGGTGGCGTCGGGATGCACGCGGTTGGTGAGGAAGACGATGTACACGTCGCGCTCCCAGTCGATCCAGAGCGACGTGCCGGTGAAGCCGGTGTGGCCGATGGCAGTCGGGCTCATCAGCGTTCCGCAGGACGAGGTCGGCAGCATCCTATCCCAGCCGAGCGCCCGGGAACTGCCTGGAACCGCGGACCCCGCCACCATCCGCCGCCAGAGCGCGGCGTCACCCAGCCACCACCCCGGTGGTTCGGGCGCGAGCCCGTGCGCCGCCCGCACGTGCACGAGGACGGCTCGCGCGAAGGCGCCCACCGAGGGCGCCGAGCCAAACAGCCCGGCGTGGCCCGCGATGCCGCCGAGCGCCCACGCGTTCTCGTCGTCGACCTCCCCCTGGAGGAGCCGGCCGCGCCAGGGGGAGACGCGTGTGGGCGCGATGATCGGACGCCACTCGGCGGGAGGCCGGTAGACCAGCGCGTCGGCGAGGCCCGTCGGGGCGAGGGCGTCGGCCACGAGCGTCGCCCAGGGCTTCCTCTCGGCCCGGGCCAGCGCAATGGCGAGCAGGATGAACCCCATGTCGCTGTAGACCGCCTGCGTGCGGGGCGGATAGTCGAGCGGCAGGCCCGTGATCGTCTGCTCGAACTCGTCGTCGCTCCGTGACTCCTCGTACAGGGGGAGGTAGGCCGTGAGCCCGCTGGCGTGCTCGAGGATATCGGCCACCGTGACGTCCGCACGGTCGCGCCCGTGCCAGGCGGGCACGAGATCCGACAGGGACGTGTCGAGTTCGAGGCGCCCGAGGCCACAGAGCCGCATGACGACGCTCGCGAGCGCGATGACCTTGGTGAGCGAGGCGAGATCGAAGACCGTGCCAATCGACGCGGCCGGCACACCGTCGTCGTAGGTGAGGCGTCCGAAGGCGTCCTGCCAGATGGCGCCGTCGTGGGTGCCCACCTCGACGACGGCGGCAGGGAAGGCGCGGTTGTCGATGGCCCGCGTGAGGAGGTCGCGGATTCCGTCAGTCGGCAGCCGCGTCATCGAGGCCCATCCGGGCGGCGGTCCAGCCCACCGCGAATGTGACGATCGAACCGATGAGGACGTACCACTGCCAGTTGACGGGCGTCGCGAACTTGACGGCCAGCATGACGGCGGCCCCGACGGCCACGCCGAGGAAGGCGGCGCGCTGCCGCACGGCCGTGAAGGTGCCGAGCAGGAAGACGCCCAGGATGAGCCCGTTGGTGAACGAGGCAATGCCGAGCACCTCGTCGACCACGCGCGTCGACAGGTTGATGGCCGCGAGCGCCACGAGGATCTGGAGCGCGCCCCACACGGCCGTGAGCACGCGCGACATCCTCAGGTAGTGCGCGTCGCTCCGCCGGCCGTGCGTAATCGGCATGTAGAAATCGGCCATCGCGGCCGCGGCCGACGAGTTGAGCGAGCCGGACAGCGTCGACATCGCCGCCGCGAAGATGGCGGCGCAGATGAGGCCGATGATCCCCGTCGGCAGGTGCGTCACGATGAAGTGCGGGAAGATGCGGTCGGTCTGCAGCCGCCCGTTGGCCGTGAAGGCGGCGATCTCGCCGCTCGCCTGGTGTGTGTAGAACACGTAGAGCAGCGCGCCGATGGCGAGAAACAGCATGAACTGCACGAAGACCGCGGCCCCGCTCCAGAGCAGGGCCTTCCGCGCCTCGTGCGTGTTCTTGCTGCACAGATACCGCTGCACCATCAACTGGTCGGTGCCGTGCGTGGCGGTGGTGAGGAACGCGCCGCCGAGCACGCCGGACCAGAAGGTGTAGCCCTGCGAGAGCGAAACGGTGAAGTCGAACCACCCGAGGCGGCCGGCTTCGCCGGCGAGCCGCGTCGCCTCGCCGACGCCGCCGGGGATGCGATCGATCAGGATGCCCGCGGCAATCAGGGCGCCCGCCACGTAGATGACGAGCTGCAGCAGATCGGTCCAGATGACGGCGGCGATGCCCCCGAGGTAGGTGTACGTGATCGTCGCGGCGCCCATGACGAGGACCGAGAAGACCAGCAGGCTCGTGGTGGGATCGAACCACGGGAAGAGCCGGTCGACCCACTCGGCCGCGCCCGGCGCCGCGACGAGCAGCGCCGCGAGCACCAGACCCGTGGCAAAGAGCCTGAACCCGTCGGCGAGCGTCCGCGTCGCAAGGAAGAGGCCCGAGGCGAACCGCTTCAGGGCGGTGCCGAACCGCTCCCCGAGCAACTGGTAGACCGTGAGGAGCTCGCCGCGGAAGTAGGCCGGGATGAACACGACCGCCACGACGACGCGGCCGACCATGTAACCCATGACGAGCTGCATGAAGGTGAAGTCGTTGGCAAACGCGTAGCCCGGCACCGAGATGAAGGTGACGGTGCTCGTCTCGGTCGCGACAATCGACCCCATCACCGCCCACCAGGGCGCCTGGTGGCCAGAGACGAAGTAGTCCTTGACGTTGCGCTGCGAGCGCGAGAACCATGCGCCGAGCGCCACCGTCCCCGCGAGGTAGGCGGCGATGATGACCAGGTCGAGTGTCTGCATGGGCGGGATCGTCGCGTGGGAGGGCTGGACCTAGCGCATGCCGGCGGTGCTGGCGTCTTCGGCGGCGACGGCCCGGCGGATCTGCCCGAGGTAGTCGGGCGCCGACGCGGCCGGATCCACCAGGCTGTCGTACGAGAACAGCAGGAAGCCGGCGGCACCCGCCGACCGCGCCGCACCGATGTTGGCAATCGTGTCGGCCGGCGGCAGGCGATACGCGCCGATGCCCGCCCACACGGCGACACCCGGGGCCACGACGCGCGCCGCATCGGTAATCTGGCGCAGGAACTGCGCGCGATCGGTCGTATACGCCATGGGGCAGACGGCGTCGAGGAGCCCCCCCTCGGCCCACAGCCGCCAGTCCTGGAGCTTGAGCGTCGCGGCTTCCGTCGCGTCGGGATAGACCGCCGCGCTCACGAAGGCGCCGGGCCGGATGGTCTGGGCGGCCGTCCGGAGCCGCATCACGAGCGCCGTCAGACGGGAGCGTCTGAACGCGCCCCAGCGGGTGGGAAAGAAGTCCACGTAGGCAAAGGGATCGACGGCGAGCGTTCGCTCGAGCCGTTCGCGCTCGGCCGGCGCCAGGTCGGGCAGCACCGACGCGCGGAACTCCGCGAGCGCCGCGCGGCTGTAGTCGAAGTCGGGGGAAGGGAACCTCACGTAATCGAGGTGCACGCCGTCGAGCGGGTACCGGCGCATCAGGTCCGATACGACCGTCACCACGTGGTCGGCTGCGGCGGGCACGAGCGGCGTCGTGTACAGTCCCTCGACGTTCGGCTGCGCACGCGTCCAGCGGGCGATCCGCCCGATGTAGGCGGGGCTGTCCACCGGCGTCGCGGCCAGCTCCTGCACGAGGACCCTCGGCACCATGACCCACTCGGGATGCCGGTTGACGACGTGGCGGCTCGATGCGGGAAGGTCGACGGCCGAAGCCACCAGGTTCACGTTCACCCACCCGTGCACGGCGAGCCCCGCCGCGTGCGCGCGCTCGATGAGCAGGGCGAGGGGATCGAACGCGGAGGGCTGCTGGGCCAGGCCGGCCGCACGGGGTTCGAGAGGGGAGTCGTAATACGCGTCGCCGCGCCCGCGGACCTGCACGAGCAGCGTGTTGAACCCGTGCCGCGCCGCATCCTCCACGACGCGCTCGACCGTGACCGGGGAGCGGAGCGACGAGCGGACGACCCAGAGGCCACGCACCTCGTCGGGGGCCGCGCCGGCCGCTGGCACGGCAGGGGCCAGACACGCGAGGCCGCCGGCCAGCAAGGAGAGCAGGAGGCGGACGGTCCGCCGGGGGAGCATCGGTCTCACGCAATCGCCTTTCCTGGCCACGTCGAACAGCGGAGGGTACCAACCCAACTCCCCGCGTGTCAATCGGATAGGCGCCGCCGGCGCGGCTTTGACATCGCTTCCGGGCTTCGGTACTGTGACGGACGACCGACAGGAGCCGCCGCGCCCGCCGTGACCTCGTCCACCAATCCTTCCAGCATTCACGTGCTCGGCATCGACGCCGGCGGAACGAAGACGGTGTGCCTGCTCGCCGATGCCGGGGGCACGGTACTCGCCGAGGCGCGGGGCGGGGGCGCCAACCTGCAGGCCGCGGGCGAACTCGAAGTCGAGAAGGTCCTGCACCAGGTGATGGAAGAAGTCATCCAGCCGCGTGGCATCCGGCCGGCGGCGATCTGCCTGGGCATGGCGGGCGTGGACCGCGAAGACGATGCCGCCGTCGTGCGGGCCATCATGCGCCGCATCGGCTACCAGGCGAGCATCACGGTCACCAACGACGCCCTCGTGGCGCTGGTCGCCGGAGCCGGTCACGATCCCGGCATCGTGATCATCTCGGGCACGGGGTCGATCGCCTACGGCCGGAACGCGCGCGGCGAGGCGGCGCGTGCGGGCGGCTGGGGCTACGTGCTCGGCGACGAGGGCAGCGGCTACTGGATCGGCCGCGTGGCGCTGCGGGCCGTCGTGCGCGAAGCCGACGGGCGCGGGCGGCCGACGAGCCTCACGCCGAAGATCCTGGAGCACTTCACGGTGCATCGTCCGCAGGATCTGGTGCACGAGATCTACTACAAGGGCGCCAGGCCGTCGGCGATTGCCAACGTGGCGCGACACGTCCAGAGCGCGCACGAGGAGGGCGACGCCGTCGCCGCCGAGATCCTCCGCACGGCGGCGCGCGAGCTCGTGGCGTCGGCCGCCTCCGTCGCCGCGCGGCTCGAGATGCGCGACGAGCCCTTCACGTTCGTGCTGGCGGGAGGGATGTTCCACGCCATTCCCTGGCTGGCGCGCGCGATGTGCGACATGCTGCCCGAGATCGCCCCCCGATCCACCGTGTGCGTGCTCGAGGTCGAGCCCGCGTACGGCGCGGTGCGCCTCGCGCTCGCCGCGGCCGCCGGCGAGTCGCGCGTGCCCCGCTACAAGCCGCAGGCCTGACCAGATACACGCCATCGTGAAACTCACCGTCTTCCGTCACGAACGCGAGGCTGCCGCCGTCCTCGCCGATCGCATTGCCGCAGAAGTCGCCGCCAATCCAGCGCTGGTGCTCGGCCTGGCGACGGGCCGCACACCCGTCCCGCTCTACCAGCGGCTCGTGGACCTGTACCGCCGGCGCGGCATCGACTTCTCGCGCGTCACGACGTTCAACCTCGACGAGTTCTGGGGACTCGGACCGGATCATCCCGGATCGTACCGGGCCTACATGCAGCGCCACCTGTTCGCGCACGTCAACATCGATCCGGCGCGCGTGCACTTCCTGAACGGCCTCGCGCCGGACGCCGAACGCGAGTGCGCGCGCTACGAGCGTGCCATCGCCGAGGCGGGCGGGATCGACCTGCAGGTGCTCGGCATCGGAGGCAATGGCCACATCGGCTTCAACGAGCCGGCCGGCGCCCTCAACGCCCGCACGCACCTCGCGGTGCTCAAGCCGCAGACCCGCCGGGCGAACGCGTCGTTCTTCGGCAACGACGCGAGCCGCGTGCCCGCCGACGCGCTCTCGATGGGGATGGCCACCATCCTGCAGTCGCGGACCGTCGTGCTCGTCGCCATGGGGCGCGGCAAGCGCCGGGCCGTCGAGCGCATGGTCCACGGGCCGCTCACGACGCGCGTGCCGGCGTCGTTCCTGCAGCTGCACCCGCAGGTCGAGGTGTTGCTCGACGAGGCGGCCGCCGAGTCGGTCACGCTCTCGGCGCTGAGCGTCACCGCCGCGAACCCCTAGTGGCAGGGCCACGGTCCGGCGCGTCGAGGGCGGAGCGCCCTTATCGCTTGCCGGGGGCGAGCAGGGCGCGCAGGCGAGGCTCGATGTCTTCGCCGACGGCCTCACGCGTGGAGTCGTCGGCCTTCTTGAGGCGCGCGAGGGCCTGCTTGTAGGTGGCCCCCGTCTTCTGCATGACGATGGCGGCCTTCACGTTGTAGTGGGCCTTCTGGAGCAGGGCCTCGGCCTGGTCGTAGTCGACGCCCGTCGTGATGCCCACGATGCGGCGGGCCCGGTCCTTCAGCTTCTCGGACGTCGACTGCACGTCGACCATCAGGTTGCCGTAGGTCTTGCCGACGCGCACCATGGCGATGGTGCTGAGCATGTTCAGCACCATCTTGCACGCCGTGCCCGCCTTGAGGCGCGTCGAGCCGGTGAGGACCTCCGGGCCGACGGCGGGCGCGATGATCAGATCGACGAAGTTCTGCAGCTCCGTGCCCGGCCAGCAGGTGACGAAGATGATGCGGAGGCCGGCCTTGCGGGCGCGGGTGAGGGCGCCCCGTACGAAGGGCGTGATGCCGCTCGCCGAGACCCCGATGGCGACGTCCTTCTTCGTGGGTCGCAGACGGGCGAAGGCGCGCGCGCCCTCCTCGTAGTCGTCCTCGACGCCCTCGCGCGCGGCGAAGACGGCGTCCTTGCCGCCGGCCATGATGGCCTGCACCATGCGGCGCGGGACGCCGAAGGTGGGCGGCATCTCGGCGGCCTCGAGCACGCCGAGCCGCCCGCTCGTGCCCGCCCCCACGAAGATCATGCGGCCGCCGCGCCGGACGGCCTGCGTGATGATCTCGACGCCGTGGGCGATACGTTCCTTCTCCTTCTGGACCGCGGCGACGACCTTCTTGTCCTCCGCGACCATGATGTCGATGATCTCGCCGATGGGAGCTTTGTCGAGGTGCAGGCTGACGGGGTTGATCTGCTCGGTCGGAAGCGACTGCCACTTCGATGGCGTGCGTTGCATGGGGGGCCTTTCTCTCTCGTCCAAACCCGCAGGATGCTAGCGCCGGGGGGGCGGGGTGTCAATGCGCACCAACCCCGGCTACAATCGCGGGACCGTGGTCCCACAGCCGCTGCCCGTCTCGACGTTCGAGGATGCGGCGGCGCTCGCCGGCCGTCTCGAGGACGCGCTCGCCCGCGTCATCGTCGGTCAGCGCGGCGTCGTTCGCGAAGTGCTCATGGCGCTGCTCGCCGGCGGACACTGTCTGGTCCGCGGCGTGCCCGGTCTGGCGAAGACGCTCCTGATCAAGACGCTCGCGCAGGCCATCGACGTCAGGTTCAGCCGCATCCAGTTCACGCCCGACCTGATGCCCTCCGACATCGTCGGGACTGAAGTCGTCGAAGAGGAGCGAGCCACCGGGCGCCGCGTGATCCGGTTCCTCCCGGGCCCGGTGTTCGCGAACATCATCCTCGCCGACGAGATCAACCGGACGCCGCCGAAGACCCAGGCGGCGCTGCTCGAAGCGATGCAGGAGACGCAGGTCACCGTGGGCGGAGTGCGGCACGAGCTGCCGCGGCCGCTCTTCGTGCTCGCCACGCAGAACCCGATCGAGCAGGAGGGCACCTATCCGCTGCCCGAGGCGCAACTCGACCGCTTCATGTTCAACGTCGTGATCGGCTATCCGACGGCCGAGGAGGAACGCACCATCCTCGCCTCGACGACGGGCAACGCCGAGGCTCACGTGACACCGGTGGCGACGGGGTCGGAAATCGAGGCCGCGCACAGGCTGGTCCGTGACGTCGCGGCCGCGTCGAACATCGTCGAGTACGCCGCGTCCCTGGTGCGCGCCACGCGGCCGGGTGGGATCGACACCGCCGTTCCGGAGTGCGTCCGGCGCTGGGTGCGATGGGGCGCTGGACCGCGCGCGGGCCAGGCGCTGGTGCTCGGTGGCAAGGCCAGGGCCCTGCTCGAGGGCCGGCCCGCCGTGTCGCTCGACGACATCAGGGCGGTGGCCCTGCCGGTGCTGCGGCATCGCATCCTGGTGAATTTCGAGGCGGAGGCGGACGGGATCGACACGGATCGGATCGTGACCGAGCTCGTGGCGACCGTGCCCGCTCCAGGACGATGAACCAGGGCCTCGCGCGGCTCGACGTGCCGCCCGCCGCGCTGCTGGCCATCAGAGACCTCGCACTCGTGGCGCGCGTCACGGTCGAGGGAACGCTCCTCGGCCTGCACCGCAGTCCTTTTCATGGGTACAGCGCGGAGTTCAGCGAGTATCGCGTCTATCGTCCGGGCGACGACCTGCGGTACGTGGACTGGAAGCTCTTCGCGCGGACCGACCGGCTGTTCACCAAGCGCTTCCGCGAGACCACCGATGTCGCGCTCCACCTCGTGGTGGACTGCAGCGGGTCGATGGGTTTTGCCTCGGACGGCGTCGTGAAGCTGCGCTACGCCGCGGGCTTCGCGGCGGCGCTGGCCTGGCTGGCCGCCGGTCAGGGGGACGCAGTGGGGCTCGTCGGCTACGCCGACCGCGTGACGACGGCCGTGCCGGCGCGTCGGGGACGCCATCAGCTGGCGCGCGTCGTCCGCATGCTGTCGGAACTCGAAGCGCACGGATCCACCGACGGCGCCGGAGGACTGCGCCGGGCCGTCGACTCGCTGCGGCGACGGTCGGCCATCGTGGTCCTCACCGACGCGTACGATGCCGGGGAGGCGTGGTACCGCGAATTGCGGCGCGCGGTGCAGGCGGGCCACGACGTGGCCGCCATCCACCTCGTGTCGCCCGACGAAACGGAGTGGCGGTTCCGCGGGCGCCTCCGTGTGGAGGACCTCGAAACCGGGGTCAGGCTCGACCTGGACGCCTCGGACGAAGCGGCCTCGTATCGGCAGCGCCTGGCGACGTTCACGGGCGAGGTGCGTGCGGCGCTCACGCGGGCCGGCGTGCACTACCAGCGCGTGTCGACGGCCACGCCGCTCTCGCGCGCGCTGCGCCATTGGCTCGTCGAACGCGGCCGGTCCCGCGCCACGACCGTGCGATGAGCGTCGCCTGGGGTCTGCCGTCCGCCCTGTGGGCGCTCGGGCTCGTCGTCGTGCCCGTCATCGTCCACCTGCTGTCCCGGCGCGCCGCGCGGATCGTGGCCCTGCCGTCCCTACGGCTTCTCAGCCGTCGCGCCACGCCCAGCGTACGCGTCTGGAGGCCGCGTGATCCGCTCTTGCTCGTGGCGCGGATGGGCGCCGTCGCCGCGGCGGCCCTGGCCGTGGCCGCCCCGCTCGTCATCACGCCCGGGAGGATCGCGCGGTGGAATGCCCGCGAGGTGCGCGCCGTCGTCCTCGAGCCGGGACTCGAACGCGCGTCGCGCGGGGCCGATGCCGCGCTGGCACGTGCGCGCGAAGGCGCGCTCTCGACGGAGGTCTTCGTCGAGGAGACGCTTGCCGGCGGCCTTGCGGCCGCCGCGGCGTCGCTGCACGACAGCCCGCCCGCGCGACGGCGCGTCGTGCTGGTGACCTCCGGCCGCCAGGGAAGGGTGGCGCCCGAAGATCTCGCCGCGCTGCCATCCAACCTGGGCGTGGCGGTCGCTCTCGCGGAACGCGCGCCATCGGACGACCGGCGCATGGTCAGGCGTGAAGCGGGGCGATGGCACCCCGCCGACCACCCGCCCGTACGGGTCGTGGTCGCCGAAGACGCAACCGCCGTGGCGACGGCGGCGCCGCGTGCCGACGGAGCCCCGCTGACGTTCGTGGTGGCGTCGGCATCGCAGCGTGAGCGTGCCGAGCGCATCGTCGACATCGCGTTCCGTGCTCCCCTGG
>JAHDVQ010000003.1:61017-63882 GCA_023384595.1 Vicinamibacteraceae bacterium
CGCCACAGCGAGCACGGCGTGGTGGCGATGGCTCCGCCGGCTCGTGAAGGATCCGGAGCTGCAGCAGATCACATCGGCGGCCCACGCGGAGTCCGGCGGGGCCGGCACGATGGTCCTCCACGATGATGCCGGCACGCCGTGCGTCAGTGCGTCGGCGGCCCCGGCCAGCGGCCTGATGGTGCTGGACCGATGCGATGACGTGCTGGCGGCGACGTTGCTGCGCGCCGCGGCGCGCACGAGCGACGCCGCCGACCCGCGGCCCGCGGGCCGCCGGTGGGAGGAGACGACACTCCGGAGCTGGGAGCGCGAACCCGGCCCGGTCTCGCGCGCGACGATCACGGCCACCTCCGCGATGAACGATGGCCGCTGGTGCTGGGCGGCCTGTCTCGGGCTCCTGCTCCTCGAGCAGTGGCTTCGGCGCCGCCACGACTCGCAGACGGGTCGTGACACGACCACACAGCCCGCGCGCGAGGCGGCCGCATGAGCGTCACCGCCTTCGTCGACGACATCGCCCGCCACCTTCGCCGCGCCGTCGCGCTTCGCGCGCTCGTCATCGGCCTCGTCGCGCTGGGCGCCGTCGCGGGCGGGACCGCGTTCTTCCTTTCGCGATGGGCGGCGGTGGCAGGCGCCCTGGCCGCGGCCGCCGTCGCGGCGAGGATCACCTGGGCGAGAGACGCGCGCCTGCACGATCGTGCCCGGCTGGTTCGCTGGCTCGACGACCGTACCGGGTTCGACAACCTGCTCGTGACGGCCCACGAACTCGAGACCGGTGCGCTTCGCGCGCCGGCGTGGGTTCGGGAACGCGTCGAACAGGCGGCGTCACAGCGCATTACCGTACGTCGTGTGCCGGGCGAGGCTCCCAGGGCCCGACAGTGGTGGCTGGCAGCAGCAGCGCTTGCGGCTGGCGGCTTCGCGCTCGTGTGGGCACCCGCGTCCATGCACGACCGGACGTCCTCGCGGGTGCCGGCTCCCGAGGCGCCGGTGTCGGCGGCCCGCGCTCCCGGCCGCATCCACGCCGTGTCGATGCAGGTCGAGCCGCCACCCTATCTTCGGGCGGCGGTCGAGCGGCACGACCGTCCCGCCCGCGTCGACGTCATCGAGGGCAGCCGCGTGACGCTCGACGTCACGGCAACAGGCGAGGTGACGCTCTTTGAGAGCGGCCCCGGCACTCCGGACGATCGTGTGCGCGGCCTCGAGCGGGTCGGTCCAGACCGGTGGCGGGTCGAGGATCGGCTCGTCGAGCCGGCCGTCTGGACTCTCCTGGCCAGCAGCGCCGGGACGGACGCGTCACACGTGGTCGTGCTCGCCGTGCGTCCCGATGGGGCGCCGAGCGTCGCCATCGAGCGCCCGGAGGGAGACCTCGTTGTCGCGAAGCCCGCTGTCACGGTCCCTGTCGAGATCGTGGCCCGTGACGACCACGGACTCTCAGACCTCCATCTGCGCTACACCGTCATCCAGGGCTCGGGAGAGAACTTCGACTTCACGGAGGGGCGCGTGCCGCTCGCCACGACGCGGACCGGCCCGGTGGAATGGCACGGACGGGCAACGCTCGATCTGCACGCCCTGGGGCTGCGGCCGGGTGACGCCGTGGTGTACCGCGCGGTCGCGCGCGATGCGCGCCGGGACGCCAGCGGCACGGGCTGGTCGGACAGCTACCTCGTCGAGGTGCGCGATCCCGCGTCGTTGGCGGCGGCCGAGATGGCGGTCGCGGATCCCGAGGCGCGCTACGCCATCAGCCAGCAGATGGTCCTCGAGAAGACCCGCCGGCTCCACGCGGAGCGGACACGTCTCGCCGCCGGCACGCGGCGCGAGCGCGCCCAGGCGCTCTCGGCCGAACAGCGCATGGTGCGCGCCGAGTTCGTGTTCATGATGGGCGGCGACGTGCACGACGAGGTCGAGGAGGCCGCGCACTCGCACGAGATCCAGGAAGGCCGGCTCGAGAACCAGGGCCGGCGCGATCTCGTGCGCGCGACGACGCACATGGCGCTCGCCGAGAAGGCGCTCACCGACGCCGACACGGGCGCGGCCATCCCGCAGATGGTGAAGGCTGTCGATGCGCTGCAGCGCGCCTTCGGGCGCAGCCGCTACATCCTGCGGGCCATACCGTCGCGCACCCGGATCGACCTCTCGCGGCGCCTCACCGGCGAACTCGACGAGGCGAGATCGGCGGCGTTGGACAACACCCGGACCGACCTGGACCCGAGCCAGCCCGCCCTCCGCGACGTCGCCGCTGCCCTGGGACGCGCCCGCCGCGAAACCGACGACGGGCGTCGCCGCCTCGCGATCGAAGGCGCGGCCCGCCTCGTGGCGCGATTCGCGTCCGGCGATCTCAGTCTGATCGAGAAGGCGGCGCAACTTCGCGCGGCCGCCGGGGCACCGCTCGCCGACGTGCAGAAACGGCTCGACGAATTGCTCGCCGCAGTGCTGCAGTCGTCGAGGGGCGACGTGCTGCCGCCCGCGCGCTCCACGCCGACAGGCGCCTCCGCGGCGGACGTGAGCATGGGAACGGCCGTGCGCGGACGGAGCCGCGAACCGTGAGGGCCAGGTTCGAGTGGTTGCTGCGTGCGGCCGCAGCCGGTATCGCGCTTGGCGGCGTGCTGGCCCCGTCGTGCGACGTCGAGACGCCTGCGCGGGTTCGCGTCGCCGTGGTCGGCGCCGACGCCGGTGTGGCAAGGGTGCGTCATGCGCTCGGCGAAGCCGGCGCGCGCGTCGAGAGCCGCTGCTCCCGAGACCTCACCGACCTGGTCGTCGTCGGAGGCCTGTGGCCTGAAGACTGTGCGCCGGCCGACGGGGTCCGCATCCACCACGTTCGGCCGCGTGTCCCGGATGGCGGCGTCTGGGTGTCCCGCATCGAGGGGCCGTCGC
>JAHDVQ010000003.1:63982-86542 GCA_023384595.1 Vicinamibacteraceae bacterium
TCCGCCGAGTGGCCGACGTGGCCGGTGACGGTGGACGACGGCCGATGGCGTGTACTCGCCTGGGATGTGAGGCCCTCGTGGATGGCGCGGTTCGTCCGCGACGCGCTCGCCGAGGCCCCCGCCTTCGACGTCGCGAGTGTGACGTCGGCCTCGCGCGGAGTGCTGGTGACGCGGGGTGCCGCGCCCCGCGCGCCCCTGCCGTTGCCGGCCGAGCTCGGCGAAGCCGACGCCGTCGTCGTGGGCGGTCCCGAGGCGCTGACGCCGGCGGCCGTGAACCGGCTCGACGAGTACATGAGGGTCCGCGGGGGCGTCGTGGTGCTGCTCGCGGACGAACCAGCTGGCGAACGCGTCCGGACGTCCTGGCTGCCGATGCTCGGCGCCGACGTGCGCCGGTTCGAGGAGGCACTCGACGGACGAACGCCGGGCCACGACTCGACCGTACCGTGGCTTCGCGCCCGGCGCGTGCTGCCGCTCCGCGAGCGTCTCGGCGTGGATGTCGAACTGGCCGCCCGTGACGCGAACGGAACCTGGCCACTCGTCGCATCGCGCCAGGTGGGAGCCGGCCGCCTCATCGTGGTGTTGGGCGTCGATGCCTGGCAGCATCGCGACCGGAGCCAGAGCGCGTTCGACCAGTACTGGCCCCTGGTGCTCGGCCGGCACCTGATCCCCCGGTTGGCGCCGGTGAGGGTCGCTCCCGCATACCAATGGGCACCGGCGGGCGCCCCGGTCCGCTGGCTGGTCACGCTCAGGCCCGACCTCGCCGCCCGTTACCCGTCGTGGTCTGCACACATCGAGGCGTCTGGCGCGGCGGCGAGCGTTCTGGCCTGGCCGATCGGCGGTGACCAGTGGGCTCTCGAAGGGCGGGCGCCAGCGGGGTCGGGACTCCATCGACTCATCGTGCAGCCCGAGGCGACCGCGGACGAGGACGCAGGATTCGCCCATCTGAGAGTGGGAGTCACCCTGCCGGTCGATGACGCGTCGGTCGCGCTGGCCGCCGCGTGGACCGCGCGAAGCGGTGGAACGGCGGTGAGCGCGGACGATGTGGGCGCCCTTCTCGACGCGGTGACGGCGCGCGGAAGGCGGGAACGTCGAGCCGTCCGGCCCTGGAGTCATCCACTGGCGGCGCTGGTGTTCGCGGTGTCCGCCGGTGGCGAATGGTGGCTGCGCCGGCGGCGGGGGGCGGCGTAGGACTTGACAGATGAGATTGTGACTCGTACGTTGTGCCGCAATCCCAGGCATGGCCCGCCACCGGGCAAAGGGTGGAAGGAGTTCGATGTCTCGAAGCCGTCGTGACTTCCTGCGTTCGATGACCGCTGGCGCCCTTGCGCTCGGGGCCGGCCAGTACCTCCACCTGCCCGGGGTGGCGGCCGCTCCCCTTGCGCGCCGAGACCCGAAGTTTCGCGAGTGGGGGAGCGAGGCCATCAAGACGGCCCGTCGGCTGGGATGTTCGTACTGCGACATCCGCTTCACGCGCAACCGCAACCAGGCGGTCGTCGTGCGCAACGGCCAGCTCGGATCGGGCGGGTTCCAGTCGTACGGCGGCTTCGGCGGCGGCGACGGCGCCATCGTCGAGACCTACGGATTCGGCGTCCGCGTGCTGCACGGCGGGGTGTGGGGCTTTGCGAGCAGCCCCATCGTGACGCCGGACGAGATCACGCGCGTCGTCGGCCGCGCGGCCGACGTGGCCAAGGCCAGCGCCGTGGCGAAGAAGTTCGACGTGACGCTCGCGCCCGTGCCGGCGTACGACGACGTCTGGCAGACGCCCATCGAGCGCGACCCCTTCGAGGTGCCCCTCGAGGAGAAGATCGCCATGCTCGCCGAGGTGAGCCTGGCGCTCAAGAAGAACCCGGGCGTGCTCTTCGGCTCGGCCCAGGCGGGCTTCAAGCACGAGTGGAAGTTCCTGGCGACCAGCGAGGGGTCCTTCATCGAGCAGGACCTGCGCTACGCGACGTGCCGGTGCAGCGCGACGGCGCGTCATCAGGGGCAGGTGAAGACCCGCACGTACAGCCCGAGCAGCGCCTCGCGGGGCTACGAGTTCGTGGTGAACGCGCGGCTTGCAGATCACGCCGAGCGAGTGGCGGCCGAGGCCGTCGAGCACGCGATGGCCAAGCCGGTCGGCAGCGGGCTGAAGGACCTGGTGCTCCTGCCCTCGCACCTGCAGCTCACCATCCACGAGATCATCGCGCACCCGACCGAGCTCGATCGCGTCGTGGGCTACGAGGCGAACTACGCCGGCACCAGCTTCATCACGCTGAAGGACGTCGGCAGGCTGAAATACGGATCGCCGCTCTTCAATGTCGTCGCCGATCGGACGTATCCGGGGGCGATGGCCACCGTCGGCTACGACGACGATGGCGTGAAGTCGCAGAAGTGGCAGATTGTGAAGGACGGCATCCTGGTGGGGCTGCAGACCAATCGCGAGACCGCGCACTACATGGGTGAAACCGAGAGCCGCGGGTGCACCTTCGCCAACCACTGGCGCAACTTCCCGTTCCTCCGCATGCCCAATGTCCAGCTCGAGCCGGGTCCTCCGGGCTCGCCGACCCTCGAGCAGATGATCGGCAGCGTGAAGGACGGCGTGCTGGTCGACGGCACCGGCAGCTTCAGCATCGACCAGCAGCGCTACAACGGGCAGTTTGGCGGCGACGCGTTCTGGGAGATCAGGAACGGCAAGGTGACCCGGATGGTCACCGACTTCACCTACAACGCCATCACCACCGATTTCTGGGCCAACCTCGAGGCCGTCGGCCCTCCCGAGGCCTGGGAGCATCACGGCATGGACGGCGATGCGAAGGGGCAGCCGGTTCAGTCGAACTGGCCGTCGCACGGGTCGTCGCCGTGCCTCGTGCGGCGCGTGATGGTCGGGACGGCGTTCGCGTGATGCCGCACGCCGGGGCGAGGGCGCCCCGGCTCCTGTCCGTCCCGGCTGGCGCGGGGCGGGCGCGTGTTCGGAGCAGGAGCGGCCGGACGACCGGGACCCGCTGGTCCCCGGCCCGGATGGAGGACGAGGTCGTATGAGCTACTCGCGCGAAGAGGTGAAGGCGATCACCGACAAGGTGATCGACATGGCGAAGGCCGACGCGGTGGAGGTGGAGTTCTCCGGCGGCGAGCGGGCCGCGACCCGGTGGGCCAACTCGAGCATCACCGCCAACCTGATCGAGCACGATCAGGAAGTGCAGATCACGGTGCGCTACGGCCAGAAGTCCGCGACGACCGAGACCCACCAGTTCGACGACGCCTCGCTCAAGTCGGCCATCGAGCAGGCTCAGGAGCTGGCGAAGCGCAAGCCAGACAACCCCGAGATGATGCCGCTCGTCAAGCCGCCGCAGGACTACGTCCCGGTCGAGGCCGCCCTGCCGTCGGCCGTCGACTTCGGTCCGGCCGAACGGGCCATGATGGTCAAGAAGAGCATCGAGATCTGCGAGAAGAAGGGCGTGCTCGCGGCGGGCTACATCCCCAAGCTGCACTGGACCAGCGCCGTCGCGAACTCCGAGGGGCTGTTCGCCTACTTCCGCTACGCCGAGGCGAGCTTCATCCTGACCTGCCGGACGCCCGACGGGACGGGGTCGGGCTGGGCCGGCACGACCGGCATCAAGAACGTGTCCAGCATCGACGCCGCCGCGCTCACCGACGTCGCCTCCGAGAAGGCGCTTCGATCGCAGAAGCCGCGGGCGATCGAGCCAGGCAACTACACGGTCATCCTCGAGCCGCGCGCCGCCGCGCGCTACCTGTCGCTGGCCATGCCGTCGTTCAACGCGCGGGCGGCCGAAGAAGGCCGCAACTTCATGGCGGGGAAGGAGCGCGGCCAGACACGGCTCGGCGAGAAGGTCTTCGGGGAGAACGTGACGATCCGCAGCGAGATCGGGCACCCGGTCCTGCGGCAGACGCCGGTGGGCCAGGACGGCCTGGCGGCGCGGCCGGTGACGTGGGTCGAGAAGGGCGTCGTCAGGAACCTGTACTACGACCGCTTCTGGGCGCAGAAGCAGGGGAAGACGCCCACGGCGACGTCGCCGAACATGAGCCTGTCGATGGAGGGCGGGACGGCGACGGTCGCCGACATGATCAAGGCGACCCGGCGCGGCCTGCTCGTGACCTTCATGTGGTACATCCGCCCCGTCGAGATGATGACCCTCCTCTACACGGGGATGACGCGCGACGGGCTCTTCCTCATCGAGAACGGCGAGATCGCCGGGCCCGTGCAGAACTTCCGCTGGAACGAGACGCCGGCCGTGAGCTTCAACAACATCACGATGCTCGGGCGCCCCGAGCCCATTCACACCGGCGAGGCCTACGACAACCCCGGGACGGCGATGGTCCCGGCCATGCGCATCGACGACTTCACGATGACGTCGATTTCCCCGGCGGTGTGAGCGATGGCCATCAACCGACGACAGTTCATGAAGGGCATGGGCGCCGCGGGCGTGGCGCTCGCGGCGTCGGACCTCGTGGCCGACCTGATCGCGCAGTCGCCGAAGGGCCGCGTCCTCGAGTCGAAGTTCAAGGGGCTTGCCGACGTCGCCCTCGGTGAGGCGAAGCGCCTCGGGTGTTCGTATGCCGACGTGCGGTTCACGCGCAACCTGAACGACAGCGTCTCGGTGCGCGACCGCATCGTCACCACCGACTTCGGCGGCTTCGGCGGCGGCGGACGGAGCGAGAGCGCGGGGTTCGGCGTGCGCGTGATCCACAGCGGCGTCTGGGGGTTCGCCAGCAGTCCCATCGTGACGGCCGACGAAATCCGCAAAGTGACGGCGCGCGCCACCGACGTCGCCCGGGCGAGTGCCATCGCCAAGCGGTTCGACGTGAAGCTCGCGCCGGTGCCCGCGTACGTCGACTACTGGGCGGTGCCGATCACGCGCGACCCGTTCGAGGTGCCGCTCGACGAGAAGATCCAGTTCCTGCTCGCCGTCAACGAGGCGCTCCTGAAGAACAAGGACGTGGTGCGCGTGCAGTCGCGCATGTCGTTCGACTACGAGTGGAAGTACCTCGCGACGTCGGAGGGGTCCTACATCGAGCAGGAGATCTGGCGCACGGCGCCCGGCTTCTCCGCGACCGCCCGCAAGGGCCGCCAGGTGAAGACCCGGTCGTACACCGTCGCGCCCAGAACGGCCGGCTACGAGGTCGTGCTCGAGGGCCGGATGCTCGAGAACGCCGAGCGCGTCGCGGCCGAGGCGGTGGAGCACGCGATGGCGCCTCCGGTGACCGCGGGCCTGAAAGACCTCGTCATGACCCCGTCGCACGCGATGCTCACCATCCACGAGATCATCGCGCACCCGACCGAGCTCGATCGCGTGCTCGGCTACGAGGCCAACTACGCAGGCACGAGCTTCATCTCGCTCGACGACGTCGGGAAGCTGAAGTACGGATCGACGCTGTTCAACGTGACCGCCGACCGCACCATTCCCGGCGGCATGTGCACGGTCGGCTACGACGACGACGGCGTGAAGTCGATGGAGTGGCCGATCGTGCGCGACGGCGTCCTCGTGGGACTCCAGGCCAACCGCGAGACGGCGCACTTCCTGAAGCTCGACACGCCGCACCCGTGCACCTTCGCCACCTCGTGGCGCAACTTCCCGTTCCTCCGCATGCCGAACCTGCACGTGGACGCCGGACCCGACGGGTCGCCGACGCCGGAGGAGATCATCGCCGACACGAAGGATGGCATCCTGATCGACGGACGCGGGAGCTACTCGATCGATCAGCAGCGCTACAACGGGCAGTTCGGCGGCGACGCGTTCTGGGAGATCAAGAACGGCAAGGTCACCAGAATGGTGAGCGACGTCACCTACAACGCCATCACGACGGACTTCTGGGCGAACCTCGACGCCGTATCGGGCCGGGCATCCTGGGAGATGCACGGCACCACCGGCGACGCCAAGGGGCAGCCGGTCCAGATCAACCACCCGTCGCACGGCGCGCCCTGGATGCGTATCAAGCGCATCATGGTCGGCGCCGCGTACCAGTAAGGGAGGCCGGATCGGCTACCTTACTGTCATGACCGACGAGGGCCGGGTGCCGTCCGAGATGCCGGAGGGCACCCGCTCGCTCATCGACGCCTACCTCGATCACCTTCGCGTCGTCCGGCGCCTCAGCGTCAACAGCCTCGAGAGCTACCAGCGCGACCTGCTGCAGCTCGGCCGGTTCGCGGCCGCGAGCGAGCAGGCGCTGACCGCGCTCACGCGTGCCGACATCGAGCGCTTCGTGCGCGAACAGATGGCCATGGGCTACTCGCCGCGGTCGGTGGCGCGGCTGGTCTCGGGCGTGCGCGGGTTCTACCGGTTCCTCGTCGTCGACCGGCGCCTCGCCGAGAGCCCGGCCGACGACGTGCAGGCGCCACGGACCTGGCGGTCGCTGCCGAAGTACCTGAGCGAGGGAGAGGTCGAGCGCCTGCTGGCCGCCCCGGACGTGGCCGAGCCGCGCGGGCTGCGCGACCGCGCGATGATCGAGGTCCTGTACGCCACCGGTCTCCGGGTGTCGGAGCTGGTCGGACTCCGCACGGGCGACGTCAATCTCGAGGGTGGCTACCTCACGTCCACCGGCAAGGGCGAGAAGCAGCGGCTGGTGCCCCTCGGCCGTGAGGCCACCGGATGGGTGCGGCGGTACCTGCGCGACGGCCGGCCGGTCCTGCTCGCGCGGCCCTCGCCCTTCCTGTTCGTGAACGCGCGCGGCGGCCGATCGATGACGCGCATGGGGTTCTGGAAGATCCTCAGGACCTACGGCCGCGCCGCCGGCATCACCCGCACGATCAGCCCGCACGTGCTGCGCCACTCGTTCGCCACGCACCTGCTCGATCACGGCGCCGACCTGCGGGCCATCCAGATGATGCTGGGGCACGCCGACGTCTCGACCACGCAGATCTACACCCACGTGCTCGAAGCCCGCCTGAAGTCGGTCTACGACCGGTTCCACCCGCGCGAGTAGCGCATTGACCATCCGTTCGGGCGTCTGGTACCGTCAGAACCCGGACGGCGCGTGGCGCGGCCGCCGGGCGACGGAGGCAGATGCGCGGCGGGGCAAGCGTGACCAGAGGCAGCCGGAGACGGGCAGGGAAGTCGTGACCACGAGACGCCGGGTGCTCACCGGTGTGCTCGCGGTCGTCGCCGTCGCGGCGCTGCTCGTGGGGGCAACGCTGCCGTCACGGGCGCGTGCCGTCGATCCATCCGCGTTCACCCCCATGGCCGGCACGACGATCGTGCGCGGCGCCTACCACGTGCACACGACGCGCTCCGACGGGTCGGGTTCGCTCGACGACGTCGCCCGAGCCGCTGCCGCCGCCGGCCTCGATTTCGTCATCGTCTCCGACCATGGCGACGCGGCCAGGCCGCCCGAGCCGCCGGCCTATCGCGCCGGCGTGCTGGTCGTCGACGGCGTCGAGATCAGCACGGCCTCGGGCCATTACGTGGCACTCGGCCTCGACGCGGCGCCGTACCCGCTCGGCGGCGACCCGGCCGACGTGGTCGCCGACGTGGCCCGCCTGGGAGGAATCGGAATCGCCGCGCACCCCGACTCGTCGAAGCCGGCCCTGCGCTGGACCCGGTGGGATCTTCCCATCGACGGCTTCGAGTGGGTGAACGGCGACAGCGAATGGCGGGACGAGTCGTGGCTCGCGCTCTCGCGCACGCTCGCACACTACTTCGTGCGTCCGGTCGAGGCGCTGGCGACGCTCTTCGATCGGCCGCACCCCACGCTCGAGCGCTGGGACCGGCTCGGGCGGGAAGGCCGCCGCCTGGTGGCGATGGCCGGCGCCGATGCGCACGCGCGCCTCGGCTGGCGGGCCGACGACGGCGATGACGATACCGTCGATCCGGCCAGGCTCGAGCTGAAGATTCCGAGCTACGAGAGCGTCTTCCGTGCCTTCTCGCTGCAGCTCACCATGCCGGGCCCCTGGCCGACCAACGCCGCGGCCGACGCCGGGCGGGTGCTCGACGCCATCCGTCTGGGCCGCGTCACCACGACCGTCGATGGCCTCACGACCGGCGGCCGCATCGAGTTCGTGGCCGTCGTCGAGGGCGAGACCTGGTGGCCGGGCAGCCTCCTTCCGGACCGGGCGGCACGCGCGGTGTTCCGCGTCTCGACCAACGCGCCCGACGGCGCCCGCATCGTCCTCCGGCGCAATGGGCTCGTGGTGGCGCGGTCGAGCGGCGTATCGCTCACGCACGAAGCCCACACCGGGCTCCAGGCGGGCGAGCGCGCCGCGCAGTGGCGCGCCGAGGTCCTGCTCGGGGAGGATCCGGGAGATGCAGGACTGCCCTGGATGCTCACCAATGCGATCTACACGGGAACCCTGCAGGATCGACGCGACCCGCCGGGCGGAACCACTGTGAACGGGGGCGGCGAAGCGCGGGACGTGGATCTGGCGGCGGGTTGGCACGTCGAGAAGGATTCCGCCGCCGACGGCGCGATCGAGGCCGGTCCGCCGATGACCCTTCGATACCGGCTGGCGCGCGGCGACGACGACACCTGGGTGGCCGCGGCGCGGCGGGTGGACGGCCTCGACGCGGCGCGCGCCATCGAACTCGAGGTCTCGAGCGACCGGCCGCTGCGGATCGCTGTCCAACTGCGGGCGCCCGGCGAGGCGCGCGACGCGCGCTGGCGACGATCCATCCTCGTGGGTCCACAACCCGCGATGCTCCGCGTGCCCATCGACACGTTCGTGCCCGTCGGCCGCTCCGTGCAGGGACGGCCGGCAGGCGTCCGGGATGTGTTGATCGTGGTCGATCGCGTGAACGCGCTGCGAGGAACGCCAGGAACGGTCTCGCTCCATGCGCTCCGCGTGGTGCAGTAGCAGGTCGGGCCCGCGCGGCTGGCCCCGGCGTGCGCTTGTGTTGAATTCCGGGTTCAGGTGCGGACCGTCAGCAGCAGGTACGCGGCGCCCACGGCAAAGAGGATGTTGGGCGCCCACGCGGCCAGCACCGGAGTGATCAGGCCGGCGGTGCCGATGGCCGCGAACACGCTGAAGAGCAGCCAGTAGGCGATCGCCAGCACGATGCCCACGCCGACGCCGAACAGCGCCCCGCGACTCCCCGTCGTCACCGCGAACGGGACGGCGATGAGCGTCATGATCACGGTCACGAACGGAAACGAGAGCTTGCGCTGCAGTTCCACGGCGTACGGGACGGCGTTGTAGCCGCTCGAGCGCAGTTCGCCCACGAAGGCACGCAGTTCGCGGTACGACATCCTGTCCGCGTCGGGGCGTTCCGTCATGAAGTAGTCGAGCGACTCGAGGGTGAGCGGGCGAGTCTCGAACGCCTGGAACGTCCGGACGTGTCCGGTGCGGTCGAACTCCCGGTGCCACCCCCGCGTGGCGGTCCACCCGTCCTGGACGTGATCGACGCGCTCCGTGAAGGTGCGCGAGGCCAGCGCGAAATCCCGTGGCGAGAACCGGAAGTGTGAGAACCCGTTGAGCTGAGCGGCCTGCGGGTCGAAGAACACGAAGTGGTAGAGGCTGCCATCGCGGGCGGCCAGCCACTGGCGGTTCAGCAGGTTGACGGTGCGCGGAGTCCTGCCCCGGATCTGGTTGTCGAGCGCGCGGGCGCGCTGATTGGCGGCGGCGAGCACCGTCTCTTCGAGCATGAACAGCCCGCCGCTCCAGATGGCGCCGAACACCAGCAGGGGCACCGCCGCCCGGTACAGGCTGATGCCGCAGGCGCGCATCACGACGAGCTCGCTCGACTTGGTGAGCAGGCCCACCGTCACGAGCGTGGCGACCAGCGCGGCGATGGGCAGCACGTAGTAGATGAACTGGGGCGTCGCGAAGAAGAAGTACTCCAGCAGCGTGGCCCCGGTCGCCTGGCCCTTGAACAGCTTGTCGGACAGGTCGATGAACGACGCGATGTAGAAAATCCCGAGCATGCCGAGAAACGCCATCCCGAAGACCCGCAGGTAGCGTCCCGCGACGTACCAGTCGAGGATGCGGGCGCCGGGCAGCGCGATCTGCGGCCACCGGACCACGAGGATGACCCGGTCGGTCCGCGCCCGGGTGACGGCCGGTGCCGTCTTCCCCTGGCCGGCCCGGGCGGCAGCCTGGGCGGGTTCGAGCGTCGCGCTGGGGCGCGCGCGCAAGAACGGAATCGGGATCCGCAGCGCCATCCCTGTCTCCGCGTGACGCGCCCGCCACCACACGAGGACGGCGCCCGCCGCCCCGAGCACGAAATTGGGGAGCCACATGGCGAGCCATCCCGGAACCCACCGGGCTTTCGCCATGGATTCGCCTCCATACATGAAGATGTAGTAGACGAAGATGACGGCAATCGCGATGACGAAACTCGACTGCCGGCCGTCCTTGCGGTTCGATACGCCGAGGCCCAGACCCATCAATCCGAACACCAGGCACGCCGCCGGGATCGAGAACTTCCGGTGCAGCGCCATCACCATGTTGTGGGGGGACTGTCCCAGGCGCTCGGCCTCGGCAATCCGCTCCTCGAGTTCGGGAATCGTGAGTTCGTTCGACCCTGGCTGCAGCGTGCTCCGGGGGAAGACCGCGTCCGGGTCGAGGCTGAGCGTCATCGTCTCGAAGCGCTGCACCTCGTACCGGTCCGGCTGACCGGCCGGTGCCGTGTGGCGCGTGCCGTCGAGGAGAACGAGGTCCACACGCCGCTGGGCACGATCGAGCACCAGCCGGCCCCTGCGCGCCAGGAAGAGTTCAGGCTGGTTGGGCTTTCGCGTGTCGGCCAGGAACACGTCGCCCCAGCCCTGACCGTCGGCCGGCAGGTCGCGAATGTAAATGACGAGATTGGGGAAGTCCTCGAAGAAGACCCGCGGCTTGACCTCGTTCTCGGCTCTGGCGGCGACGATGTTGTAGACGATTTCGCGGTAGGTCTGATTGGCTCGCGGGAGGGCTTCGATCATGACCCAGGAGGTCGCCGCCCAGGCGAGGCCGGCGACGATCATGACCGGGGTCAGGAGCCTGAACACGCTGACGCCGCACGCCTGGAGCGCGACGGCCTCACGGTCGCCGGAGAGGCGTCCCAGCGCGACCAGCAGCCCGACCAAAACGGCCATGGGCAGCGTGATGCCCAGCGCCTGCGGCAGCAGCGTGAGCATGATGCGGCCGATGGTGCGCCAGTCGACGCCCTTGGCGATGAGTCTCTCGGCGACCTCGATGACGGGCGGGATCTGGAGGATGAAGGTGAAGACCAGCAGACCGAGGACGAACGGGACGAGGACCTCGCGGGCGACGTAGCGGTCGATGATGCGGAGCATGCTGGCTGGGAGCGGCGGGCGGCGGCCACGCTGACGATTGAGACGATACCACGAGCGCCGGGGCCGACGTGCGGACCGGGCAGCGACGGTCGGGCGTGCAGTCGGCGACCCGGGAGGCGGCTAGGTCAGGTGCCAGACGCGGGGGCCAACAGGGCATCCACAAGCGGAATCAGGCGGTATTGTTATAGAGTCCTATAATACATATTATGTAAACCTGACTCCCAGATTGGCCGGTGGGATTGCCCTCTTCCGCTGCGAGCGCAGCCCGGAACCTGCCCCTGACCCGCGGGGCGAGCCCCCGGATCGGCGTGCCCGGCGGTTCCATGGGAGTCGCGCTAGGCGCGCTTGAGGTCTTCCAGGATGGTCTCGAGGGCCGAGATCAGCTCGTCTCGCTCGACCTCGCTCTTGCGGAACTTCAGCTGGAGGCTGAAGGCCTTCGATGTCGGCCGGTACTGAAACGTGAAGTGCCTTGGTCGCCCAGGCTTGGGCTTCTTCGTGGCGGACTCGCGCCGCAATTCCTCGCGGCTTGCAACGCCGCCGTCGCGGGTGATTCGCTCCACCAAGGCGAGCATTTTGGGGATATCAGGCTGCCTAACTATCTGTAAAAGCAACGACTTAGAGGTAATGTCTGCCAGCCGACAAAGGTTCTTCACTTCGTCTGGCATCTGGTGGAGCGCCAGCGTCTCGGTCACGTTGGTTCGAGACTTCCCCAGCTTCCTGGCGAGCTCCTCGTGCGTGTAGTCACAGCGCTCGACAAGAGCGTGCATCGCCTCAGCTTCTTCAAATGGCGTCAGATCCTTCCGCTGCAGGTTCTCGACCAGCGCGAGCTCGATGATCTCCGTGTCGTCCACGTCACGAACGACCACCGGGATTTCGCGGAGCCCGACCTGCACCGCGGCCTGGTAGCGCCGCTCGCCTGCGACGATCTGGTAGCGACCGCCGCGTTGCCGAACCACTAGCGGCTCGATGATCCCCTTCTCGGCAATGGAGGCCATCAGCTCGGAGAGATCGCCCATGACCTGCCGGGGCTGGTCGGGGTTCGGATCGATCTGCTCAATGGGCACCATGCGTCCAATGGGGGTACCCGCTGCCGCGGTGATTGCATCGACGTAGTGCGCGTCGTGCCGCATGCGCACGGTTTCGGGCAAGCCTCGCTTAGACACGGTCGATGACCTCCTCGCACAACCGGTAGTACTCGGTGGCTCCGGATGAAGCCGGGGCGAAGCTGAAGATGGCTTCCTTGTAGGCCGGGCTCTCCTCGAGGCGGACGCTCTTCGTGATGACGGTGTTGAACACCTTGGTACCGAACACCCGCTGAATCTGCTGCCGGATGTCCTTCGCCAGCGACGTGCGGCGGTCGTGCATGGTGATGAGGACTCCCAGAATCTGCAAACCCGGATTGGCCCGCTGCCTCACCTTGTCGACCGTCTCGAGGAGATCGTCGGTCCCCTCGAGGGCGAAATACGAGGACTGAATGGGAATCAGGAGATGGGTCGAGGCCACCAGGGCGTTCACGGTCAGCAGGCCAAGCGTCGGCGGGCAGTCGATGACGATGGCGTCGTATTCGGCACGGACGGCATCGACACGGTCCTTCAGCCGGAAGTGCGCGTCGATCTCCCCAACCAGCTTCGACTCGAGCTTCGCGAGGGCAATCCGCGCCGGTGCCACGTCGAGTCCCTCGACCTTGGAGGCGACCCGCACCCCGGCCAGGCCTACCGCGTCGTCTACCAGCGCGTCGTACATGTTTCGCTCGACGCCGTGGGAGTCGAGGAACGACATTGTGCTGTTGCCCTGCGGGTCCAGGTCGATGAGCAGCGTCCGGCGGCCCCTCAACGCCAAGGCGGCGGCAAGGTTGATGGCGGTGGTGGTCTTCCCTACCCCGCCCTTCTGGTTGGCGATGGCGACGATCATGGGTTGTGAGCGGCGGGGCACGGAGAAAGCCGTGCGCGGCGTGATGATAGGAACGCGCCGTCGCGGGTGTCAAGCAACTGAGGGATAACGGCGCAAAACCTCTCGGATCACATCTTGTACTTTCCGAGTTCGTCAGGATCTAGGCTCTCGAGCCACTGCTGCAGCCGGTCCGTGTCGCCCTTCTCGGGCGCGAAGTCGAGCGTCTTGGCCTCGTCCAGAACCGACTCTTCGACGAAGATCGGGGCCCGTGTCCTGAGCGCCAGCGCCATGGCGTCGCTCGGCCGGGCATCGACGACGGCCGCACCCTCCGGAAGGCGGAGGTGGATGGCGGCGTAGAACGTGTTGTCGCGAAGCTCGGTCACGACGATGCGTTCGACCGCGGCGTGCAGGTGCTCGATGACGTTCCGCAGAAGATCGTGCGTCATCGGACGCGGTGGTGTGATGTTCTCTATCTGGAGCGCGATGGCGTTGGCCTCGAACACCCCCACCCAGATCGGAAGCACGCGCTGTCCCGACGCGTCGCGCAGGATCACGATCGGCATGCTCGTCACCGGGTCGACCATCAGACCCTTGATCGTCATCTCAATCGTCATGTGACTCTCCCGCCGCGGTCACGGCCTCGACCGGATCCACCGGTTCCAGCCGATGTCGGGTTCCTTGCTCGACGGCGACCGCCTGCCCCCAGACGCTGTTGGGTCCGACTCGCGCCACACGCACTCGGGTCAGACGTCCCACCCAGGCCGAATGCCCGGGAAGGTTCACCACCGTGTTGCCGGTGGTGCGCCCCGAGAGCTCGTGCGGCCGGCGCCGGCTCGGAGCATCGACCAGCACCTCGAAGCTGTGGCCCACCATGGTATCGAAGATTCGACGCTGAATCTCTCGTTGGAGCGACTGCAAGGCCACGATGCGCCGAGTCTTCTCATGCTCGGGAGCGTCGTCGGCCATCCGCTTGCTGGCCAGCGTGTTGGGCCGTGGTGAGTACTTGAACGAGAACACCGAGTGGTAGCCCACCCGCTCCACGAGCGACAGGGTCTCGTCGAATTCCGCTGGCGTCTCGCCAGGGAACCCCACGATGAGGTCGGTCGAGAGCGCGACGTCTGGAACCGACTCCCTGAGTCGATCCACCAGCGCCAGATACTCTTCGCGCGTGTGACGGCGGCGCATCGCCGTCAGCACGCGGGTCGAACCCGACTGCACGGGCAGATGGATGTGCTTGCAGACTTGAGGGATGTCACGGAGCGCGACAATCAGACGCGCCGTTACATGCCTGGGATGCGGGCTGGCAAACCGGATGCGATCGACGCCAGGCACCGACGCCACACGCTCGAGGAGCGCGGCAAAGTCGCAGGCCGGGTCGTCGGGAGCCTGATAGTGATTCACGATCTGGCCGAGCAGGTGGATCTCGCGGCGCCCCGAGCCCACGGCCTCAGCGACCTCCTCCAGGATGGCCGTGACCGGCCGCATTCGTTCGTGGCCACGGGTGTAGGGCACCACGCAAAAGGCACAGAAGTCGTTGCAGCCCTCGATGATCGTGACGTAGGCCTTGACGGGGTCCTGGCGCCGCGCCATCCCGATCGGGAACGACACGTCCTCGTAGGGGTTGATGTCGATGACGGGCGGGCGCCGGCGGCCCTCGGCCGCGCGTGTCAGGGCTTCGTCGAGGAGCCCAGGCAACCGCCCCGCCGCCTGGGTGCCGATGACGACGTCCACGTCCTTGGAGCGTCGTCTGATGTTCTCTCCCTCCTGCTGCGCGACGCACCCCGCGACGGCGACGACGCGCTGCCGCTGTCGAGACCGCGCCTCGTCACGCAGCTCGCCCAGGCGCGTGAACAACTTCTCTTCGGCACGCTCGCGGACCGAGCACGTGTTCACGACGACGACGTCGGCGTCCGCCGTGGAAGGCGCCGGCGCGTAGCCGGCAGCCTCGAGCAGGCCGGCCAGCCGCTCGGCATCGTGGACGTTCATCTGACAGCCGTACGACTCGACCACGTAATGCCGCACTGCGGCATCGTCGTTCTGCGGCAATGTCGAGTCGGAAACCTCGGAACCCACGGGATCCACTTTCGCCTTTCGCTTTCGCTGTATGTTCACTTTCGCCCTGCGCTGGCTTTCGCCCTCGCCGTCTTCGGCCCCTGACTGCGATGCCTGACCTCACGAGTGACCTGCTGAGCCAGCCTCGCGGTCATCGTCTCGCCACGCCGCGCCTCTCGGAGGGTCAAGGCGGCCGCCGACACGGTTGCCGTCTGCGTGACCCCGCCCAGCATCCTGGAAAGTTCGCTGACCGTGCCCTGTTCGTCCAGTTGCCGAACACTCGTTCGGGTACGGCCGTCCTCGACGGCCTTCTCGACGACGAGGTGCGCATCGGCGTGGGCCGCGACGTGGGGCAGGTGGGTAATGCAGAACACCTGGAAGCGCCGTCCCAACTGCTGGAGCCGGCTCCCGACAGCATCCGCCGCCGCCCCGCCAATCCCGGCGTCGACCTCGTCGAACACGAGGGTCTTGCCCGGCTGATCGGCCGAGGCCACGGTCTTCAACGCGAGCATGATGCGGGCAAGCTCCCCCCCTGATGCCGTGCGCGCCAGAGGACGCGGCGCCTCTCCCGGATTCGCCGTCAGGAAGAACTCGACGCGGTCGATGCCCGCTGCCGACCACTGCCCTTCCCCACTCACCTCGTCGCACTCCACCGCGAACGTCGCGTGGGGCAACGCGAGGTCGGCCAGCTCGGCCTCTACCCTGGCGGCCAGCTCGCGCGCGGCCACGCGACGCTCGCGCGAGAGCGCGGAGGCCGCGTCGAGGAACGCCCGCCGGGCATTCGTCACCTCCGCCTCCAGGGTCTGAATCCTGTCGGCAGTCAGGTCCAGCGCCTCGGCTTCCGCTCGCAGCCGCTCCCGGGTGCGCAGCACATCGTCGAGCCCCGGCCCGAAGCGCCGCTTCAGCCGCTCGAGCGCCGCCAGGCGGTCTTCGACGGCCTGCAGGCGTTCGGGGCCACCCTCGACCTCGCTCAGGGCATCGCGCAGGAAATAGGCCAGGTCCTGAAGCTGGGAGCGGATCGGGTCGCGCGTTTCGAGGTACGGCCGGACGCGCGCGTCGAGGTCGCCGAGCTCCGCGACGCGCCGCCACACGCGGTCGAGGGTCGAGAGCACGGCCTGTTCATGTTCGTACAGGGCGTCGTACGCGTCGCCCGCCAGCCGCTGAATGCGATCGCGGTTGGCGAGCACCGTCCGCTCGGCGGCCAGCGCGTCGTCCTCGCCCGCCAGCGGCGCGACGCGATCGATCTCCTGCAACTGGAAGCGCAGCACGTCGAGGCGCGCGGCGCGCTCGCGCGCGTCGATGTGCGTCAGGTCGAGCGCTTCGCGCGCGGCACGGAAGCGCTCGAAGGCGGTGCGGCCGGCCTCGAGGAGATCGGCCCGATTGGTGAACGTATCGAGCAGGGCCAGGTGCTGGTCGGTCGAGAGCAGCGCCTGATGCTCGTGTTGCCCATGGAGGTCGACCAGCGGCCCCACCTCCGCGCGCAGGTCGGAGGCCGTCACCAGCTCGCCGCCAAGGAAGGCCCGACTGCGGCCCGCAGCCGAGATCTCGCGCCGAGCGATGATCTCGGTGCCGTCGGGACGTTCGAAGACGGCCTGGACACGCGCCGTCTCCTGCCCCGTCCTCACGAGGTCGGCCGAGGCGCGGCCGCCGAGCAGCAGGTCGAGCGCCTCGACGATGATGGACTTGCCGGCGCCGGTCTCTCCGGTGAGGACCGTGAGGCCGTCGGCCCACTCGATCTCGAGCTCGTCGATGACCGCCAGATGGCGGATGCCGAGGAAGCGCAGCATGAGGTGTCCCGAGCGGGCTAGATCGCGAGAAGTCCTATTCTATCAGCCTTTTGACAGCGATCTGCCCGCATGATAGTGTAGCCTATTCGCGCCTTCCCAGCGGCGCACGCCTGATGATCATCGGAGGAGTGTTTGCGCACGCTCGGCTTGTATCTGCTCGCCCTTCAGCAGGGCGCGACCGGTCCTGATCCCGCTTCTTCCGACGTCCTGTCCCTCATCGCCCGTTCCGGTCCCGTCGCCAGGATCGTGCTGGCGATGCTGGTGCTCTTCTCGGTGGTGTCCTGGGGCATCGTGGCCTACAAGTGGGTCGAGTTCCGGCGCGTCCGGCGCCAGTCGGCGGCGTTTCTCGACGTGTTTCGCCGTTCGACCAAGTTCTCCGAGGTCCAGGCCGTGTGCCGCACGCTCACCGACTCGCCGCTCGTCGGGCTGTTCACCGCGGGCTACGCCGAGCTGAACACGCAGCTGCGCGGCGCGTCGGGGGGCGCCGCGGGTGAAGGGCGGACGAGCCCGGCCAACCCGCGGCCCACACTGCGAAGCCTGGACGCGGTGGACCGCGCGCTGATGCGGGCGGCCGGCGTCGAGGTCACGAAGCTCGAACGACGGGTGGGCTTCCTGGCCACGACGGCCAGCATCACGCCGTTCATCGGCCTGTTCGGCACGGTGTGGGGGATCATGACGGCCTTCCAGGGCATCGGCGCAACGGGCTCGACGAACCTCGCGGTGGTGGCGCCTGGCATCGCCGAGGCGCTCATCGCGACGGCGGCGGGGCTGTTTGCGGCCATTCCCGCCGTCTATTTCTACAATCACTTCACCCACCAGGTGAAGCTGTTCGCCACCGAACTGGACGACTTCGCGCTCGAGTTCCTGAACATCTGCGAGCGCAATTTCACCTAGGCGGAGGCTCGCCATGCCGAAGCTCCACTCCACGAACGGGGCCGGCGGCGGCCGCGGACGCCGTCCCCGCATCGAGTCGTCGCTGGCCGAGATCAACGTGGTGCCGCTCGTCGACGTGATGCTGGTGCTGCTCATCATCTTCATGGTGGCGGCGCCGATGATGCAGCACGGCCTCGACGTGCGGCTGCCCGTGGCGCGGCGCGCGCCGCAGATTGCCGAGGAACGCATCTACGTGACGGTGCCCGCCGGCTTTGCGCGCGACGGGCGCGTCCAAATCAACGACGAGATGGTGCGCCTCGAAGTGCTGAGCGAGCGGATGCGGCAGGCCATCGGCCTGCGCGAGAAGAAGGACGTGTTCCTGCGCGGCGACGGGTCGGTGACGCTCCAGCACCTGATGCGCGTGATGGACCAGCTGAAGGCGGCCGGGGTCGAGAACGTCGGCATCGTCTCGCGGCTGCCGGAGCAGCGTTAGGAGCCGGAAGGGCGATGCACGACGCCGTGTCGCACGCGCTGGTGGCCCGGGGGCGTCCGCCCCGCGGGTTCGACCGGATGCTGGGCGCGTCGCTCGCGGCGCACGCGGTGCTGATTGCCGCGCTGGCGCTCGGGCCTCGCCCGGCGACGACCGTCGAGCCCGACGAGCGCGAGGTGATGACGATCAGCCTCGGGGGCGCGCCCGGGCCGCGTGCGGGCGGCATGACGGCTCTCGGTGGGCGGCCCGTGCAGGCGGTGGCGCCCCCTGCGGCCAAGCCCGAGCCCGCGCAGGCGCCTGCCGAGCGCCAGCCGGCGATGGTCGAGCCGACGCGCGCGGCCCCCAAGCCGAAGCCGACGCCGCCCGAGACGGTGGCCGCGCCCGTCGAGCAGTCGCCCGGGCGGACGCCGACCAAGGGGGCCGAGGTGCGGCCCGGGTCGGCGCTGGCCTTCACCGGCGGCCAGGGCATCGGCGTGGGTCTATCGACGGGCGGCGGGGGCACGGGCGGCGAGATCAGCCTGGGGGATTTCTGCTGTCCCGACTACCTGCAGGCGATGCTGGCGGCGGTGCAGCAGAACTGGAACTCCCGGCAGCAGGTGGCCGGGCGGACCACCATCAAGTTCACGGTGGTGCGCGACGGACGGATCACGAACGTCGAGGTGGCGCGACCGAGCGGCTTCGCGGTGCTCGACTTCACCGCGCAACGCGCCGTGATGGCCGCACGGCTGCCGCCGCTGCCGGCGGCGTATACGAACCCGTCGCTGACGATCCATCTCACGTTCGAGTACCAGCGATGACGGGACCGGGCGCCTCGCGCGAGCGCGGGGCGCGCGTCCCTCGCCGGTTGTGGAGTATGACTAGAGTGTGCCAAGCATCGCGAGAGATTCCACGGGCGCGCGCGACTGCGCGGGGCGCGTCACGGAGGTGCGCATGAGGCGTCGCGTTCCGGTTCTGGCGGCGGTGCTGCTGCTGCCGATGACATGGTTGACGATCTCTGCCGAGCGCTCTGCCGAGCGGCCCGGCCCGCAGACGCCGCCGTCACAGACGCCGCCTCCCGCCCAGCAGCCGGCGCAGCAGCCGAGCGAGTTCGAGCTGGTCATCTCGGGCGAGCCGGGCTCCCCGCCGCGCATCGCCGTGCCCGATTTCATCGCAGGCGCCGGAGGCGACCGCGACATGGCGCGGACCATCGGCCAGGTGCTGTGGGACGATCTCGCCTTCGAGCGCGAGTTCTACATGATCCCGCGCGACACGTACGCGTCGATTCCCGCCGCGCGGTCCATCACCGACGTGCCGCTCGATCGCTGGCGCGAGCTCGGCGCCGACGCGGTTGTCATCGGCAGCGTGCGGCAGGCGGGCGCGGGCGTGACCGTGCAGGTGCGCGTCTTCAACGCGCGAACGGGCCAGTCGGCGTTCGGCAAGGAGTACAGCGGCTCGGCGGGCAACCCGCGGCTCTTCGCGCACACGATCGCCGACGAGCTGCACCAGCAGCAGCGCGGCCTGCGGGGCGTCGCGCGAACGCGCCTCGCGTTCTCGTCCGATCGCGATGGACAACGGCTCGCCGGCGCCTTCGCCAACCGCCAGCTGAAGGAGATCTACATCGCCGACTACGACGGCGCGAACCAGCGCCGCATCACGGTCACGAAGGCGCTGAACCTGTTCCCGGTGTGGTCGGCCGACGGGCGCGCCATCGCGTTCACGTCGTACCGGCGCGGCGCGCCGGACGTCTTCATCTCGAACATCTACCAGGGCACGCTCGAGAACCCGGCCCGCGGCACCGAGCGCGTGCACAACTGGCTCGCGGCGTGGTCGCCCGACGGACGCCGCCTGGCGTTCACGAGCAACCGCGACGGGAACGCGGAGCTGTACGTCATGAACCGCGACGGGAGCGGTCTGCGCCGCCTGACGAACCACCCGGCGATCGACACGACGCCCACGTGGTCGCCCGGAGGGACCGAGCTCGCGTTCACGTCGGATCGGACGGGCTCGCCACAGATCTACGTCGTGTCGGCCGACGGCGGCGCGGCCCGCCGGATCAGCATCGATTCCTATGCCGACCGGCCGACGTGGTCGCCGGCGCCGTTCAACGAGATTGCCTACGCGGCGCGGACGGGGCGGGGCTACGACATCAAGATCTACGACGTCGCCGGGGGCGAGCGCCGGCAGATCACCTTCAGCGAGGGCAGCAACGAGAGCCCGGCGTTCGCGCCGAACGGGCGCCATCTGGCGTTCATGTCGACGCGGTCGGGGCGAAGCCAGATCTACACGATCGCACGCGACGGCCGCGACCTGCGGCAGGTCACGCGCACGGGAAACAACTTCACGCCCGACTGGTCGAAGTGACCGTCGCGCGGAGGGAGGTCATCTAATGTCCGCATCCGGTTCGATCCTGCGCCCGGCGGCGCTCGTGGTCCTGATGGCGCTCGCGGTGGGCGCCTGCGCGAAGAAGCAGCCGCCCATCGCGCGGCCCACGCCGCCGCCGCCCGCCGAGACGACGACGCCCGCCGAGCGGCCGGCGCCACCGCCGCAGCCCGTCGACACGCCGCCCATCGTGCCGTCGGAGCCGACGCTGGCGGTCGAGGACCTCGACAGCCGGTCGCTCGACGAGTTGAACCGTGAGTCGCCGTTCCAGCCGGTGCTCTTCGCCTTCGACTCCTACGAAGTCGACGCGGCCGGGCAAACGGTCCTGAACCAGAATGCGGAGCTGATGCGCAAGTACCCGACCTGGGTGCTCACCATCGAGGGGCATTGCGACGAGCGCGGCACGGCCGAGTACAATCTGGCCCTCGGCGAGCGGCGGGCGCTGGCGGCCCGCAACTACCTGGTCACCCTGGGCATCCCTGCCGAGCGGCTGCGCACCGTCAGCTACGGCAAGGAGTTCCCGTTCGACCCGGCCCAGAACGAAGAAGCTTACGCGAAGAACCGGCGCGCGCACTTCGTCATCACCTCGAAGTAGCCGCCGCTGCCACGGATGGTGCCATGATCACGCGACGCGCTCCCCTGCTGACCGTCTTCCTGCTGGCCGGTGCTCTCGTCGCGCCAGCCGGGCCCGCGGCCGCCGCCAGCCGCGAGCAGCAGCAGCTGATGGCCGAACTGCGGATGCTGCAGGAGCAGAACGCGCAGCTGCAGCAGCTCCTGCAGGCGGTGAGCGAGCACCTGCGGACGGTGACGGCGCGGCTCGACACCGAGGCCGATGCCAACCGCAAGGCGTTCGCCGACCAGCGCCTGATGGTCGAGGGCGTCTCGGGCGACCTGCGCGTCCTGCGCGAGAAGATGGACGATTCGGCCGTCCGCATCGCCGCGCTGAGCCAGGAGGTCGAGGCCCTGCGCGCCTCGATGCCGCCGCCCGGTAGCTACCTCGCGGCGCCGCCGTCGAGTCCCGACGCGGCAGCCGGCACGACGCCCCCGTCCGATCAACCGGCGGCCGCCGCCCCGCCTCCGATCAATCCCGCCGCCGGCATGTCGCCACAGCGGCTCTACGAGACGGCGTACGCCGACTACGCCTCCGGGCAATGGGCCCTCGCCATCGCGGGCTTCGAGACGTTCCTGCGCACGTTCCCGCGCAGCGAGTTCGCCGACCGCGCGCAGTACTACATCGGCGAGTCGTATCTGCTCGACGGGCAGTTCGAGGCGGCCGTCAAGGCGTATGATGCCGTGATTGCGGGCTACCCCACCGGCACGCAGGCGCCGTTCGCGCACTACAAGCGCGGCGTCGCGCTCGCCCGGCTCGGCCAGAACGACCGCGCGCGCGAGGCGTGGCAGCGCGTGATCGATGACTTTCCCAACAGCGATGCGGCGGCGCTGGCCCGCCAGAGCCTCGAGCGCCTGCAGCGGCCGCGGCGCGACTGACGACCGAACGGGTGCCCCGCAGCGGGGCGCGAAAGGACGAACGCTTCCATGAGCAGCATCAACAGGGTTCTTCTGCTGGGCAACCTCGGTCGAGACGCGGAGTACACGACCACGGGCAGCGGGATGACGATTGCGAAGTTCAGCGTGGCGACGTCGTCGCGGCGCAAGGGTGCCGGCGGACAGTACGAGGAGAACACGCAGTGGCACCGCATCGTGCTGTTCGGCCAGCAGGGTGACCGGCTGCGCGACTACCTGAAGAAAGGGAAGCAGGTCTACATCGAGGGCCGGATCGACTACCGCAACTGGGAAGACAAGGACGGCAACAAGCGCACGTCGACCGAGATCATTGCCGACCGCATCCAGTTGATGGGCGGGGGCGGCGGGGGACGGTCGCGGCAGGACTACGACGAGGAGAGCGGGCCG
>JAHDVQ010000447.1 GCA_023384595.1 Vicinamibacteraceae bacterium
TGGAGCACGCGTCGTCGAGGTGCGTGAGTCGCCACCGGGCGGTGAAGGCCCTCACCCCGAGGGCCTCGGGCTCGTTGAGCGCGACGACGCGGTGGACGCGACGCCAGGTCGAGCGCGCGAACACGCGGTCCCACGCGCGTTTGGCCAGGGCGCGGCCGGTGTCGAGCGGAAGCGTGCCGTGCGGCGAGATCACCGCAGGGGCGGCGTGGCGCGCGGCGGCCCCGAGGGCCAGCAGGGTTTCGACCGTCCGCACCTCGTGGCAATGCACGACGTCGGGCCGTGCGTTGCGCACCGCGTCGCGGAGGAGCCTGCCGAAGCCTATGGGCCACGACAGGTTCGCCCGTGCGCGAAGTGCGGGGAGCCGCGTGCGCGCGCGCCGCACCTCCACATCGTCGAGACGCTCGGCGCCGGCACGCCCCCGAAGGCCCCGCCCGAGCGAGTCCGTGGTGATGACGATCACGCGGTGCCCGGCGGCGGCTTGCGTTCGCGCCAGGCCCGTCACCGCCTCGACCACCCCTCCCCACTCCCAGGCGGGGGCGTAGTACGGCGTCACGTGGAGGATGGTCATCGCCCGTCCGCGGCCGCGCGCTTCCTGGCGTCGATCGTAACGCCAGCGCCCCGCCAGGCACCGGCCCTGACCAGCGTCCTGTCCAGGGCGGCGACCGCGGTCACGAGCGGCCCGGCCAGGCGTCGCGGCAGGCGCACCTGAGAGGCCAGGTAGCCGCTGAGCGCCGGGTGCGGGCGCACCGTGTCGATCTCGAACCGCTCCCCGATGGCCTCGAGCCAGTCGATGCCGCGTCCCGCGCCTTCCATGGGAGAGAGCCCCTCGGCTTCCATGCTGGCTCTGACGCGTTCGGGGGCGCCTGGGCCGAACCGCAGCAGGCCGCGCCACTTCTCGACGAGTGGCATCTCCGACGGCAGGACGAGGAGCAACGCGCCGGCGACCATGGCCGCGGCCAGCGAGTCGCGCCCCAGCACGTCCATCGCCCAGAACCGCCCGCCGGGCTCGAGCGCGTTGGCGATGGCGGCGACCACGGTCTGCGCGTCGACAAGGTGATGGAGCACACCCATGGCCGCGACCAGATCGAAGGGGCCGGGAGGCAGCACGCCGTCGTTCAGGTCGAGGCGCTCAAAGCGGATTCGCCCCGGGAGCGAGGTCGCAATCGACGCATAATACCGCTCGGCGACCGAGAGCGCCTCGGGGCTGACATCGACGGCCGTCACCTCGGCCCCGCGCCTCGCGAGGGCGATGGTGAGCGTGCCGGCGCCGCAGCCCAGTTCGAGCACGCGCGTGCCCGTGAC
>JAHDVQ010000448.1 GCA_023384595.1 Vicinamibacteraceae bacterium
ATCGACTTCGCCGACATTCCCGGGCTGGCTGACGTGCTGCGGCGGGCCGTGTCCAACCAGTCGGTCGACTATCACGTGGACGGTAGCTTCTCGATCGACGCGGGCGCGCTCGGGCGCCCCGCCTTCGGCCCGATGCGGCTGTTCTCGGGCGAGCTAGGCAGATGAATCCGGCGTCCGGCGTCCGGCGTCCGGCGTCCGGCGGTGTCCGGGCCGGCTGAAGCCGGCCCCTACGACGGCTACGACGGTTACGACGGAGCGCAGAGGCCCGGCGCCAGGCTTCCGGCTTCCGGCGATCCGGCGCTGCATTCAACCGCTACATCCCCAGGCACCGGCGTCTTGTCACCAGACGCACCGCAAGACTGAAAGCGGCGCGGGCAGCCCTTGCAGCCTGCGAGGCTCCAGCTGGCGCCTCCGCGCGCGGAATGCCCGGCCGCGCTGCCATTTCCGCGGCCGGCCCCTCGTTGCCGAATCCGCACGCACCACAGGCCGACCCCTCGCGCCGAGGGTTGTCACGGTCCTTGCAGAGACCCCGGCATACGTGAAAGCCCCGGGGCGCGAGCCGCGGGATCGCTTCAGACGTCGCGGCAGACGGGCCGCGCCTGTGACGGGGGAGGTGTGTCGTGCAGCGTGCGGTCGCGATGTCGTGGAAGCAGATGCCCTGGCTGGTCGCCCTCGTCACGATGCTGGCGCCGGCCGCGCCGTGCGTCGAGGGCGGCACGGGTCGCGACCGTGACCGGGATCCCTCGACGCCGACCTTCTCGACCTCGGTCGATCTCGTCACGCTCAACGTCGCGGTGCGCGAACGCAAGCGGGCGTTCGTCGATGGCCTCGAGGCGAACGACTTTGCCGTCTACGAGGACGGCGTCGCGCAGCAGCTCACCTTCTTCAGCGGCGAGGCCGTGCCGCTCGATCTGACGATGCTGGTCGATGTGAGCGCGAGCATGAAGGCGACGCTGCCGCTCGTACGGACGGCCGCCGCCGAACTCGTGCGCGCGCTCCGTCCCGGCGATCGCGCCGCCGTGGCCGCGTTCGACGCGCGCCTGCAGGTGCTTCAGCCGTATACCGGCGATCGTGGCGCGCTCGATCGGGCCATCGGCGTCATCGAACCGGGCGGGAACACGGCGCTCTACACGGCGCTCTACGTCGCGCTCAACGAGCTTGGCGCCAGCGGGTCGGCTGCGAGCGCCCCCGCCGCCACCGCGCCGGCCGCCAGCGCCGTGGCCGCCGGCCCGTCGGCCGGGAGCGCGCCCGGCGATGTCACCCCGCGCCGCCACGCGCTCGTGGTCATCTCGGACGGC
>JAHDVQ010000148.1 GCA_023384595.1 Vicinamibacteraceae bacterium
CACGTCGGCCAACGACCCGCGTCAGCTGCAGTTCGGCGTGAAGTTCGAGTTCTGAGCCCTTCGATCGACGCCTGCCCCCTGAGGCCCGGGACCGCTCGCACACCCGTCACGGCGGAGGTTCCGTTGGTGAAGCCGCCACGCCCAGGACGGTCTGTCTTCCAGATCAGCCGACGGCCACTGGCTGCTCGGGGGCAGGCGCACGGGCCTCGGCCGGCGGGCCGGGCTCGACGCTGACCGGAAGACGCACGGTGAAGCGGCTGCCGCGGCCCGGCGCACTCTCGACGGCGATGGTCCCCCCCATCATCGCGCAGAACCGTTGACTGATGACGAGCCCCAGCCCGGTCCCACCGAATCGCCGAGTGGTCGACGCGTCTCCCTGAGAGAACGCCTGGAACAGGCGCACCTGCTGGTGCTCCGAGATGCCGATGCCGGTGTCGGCCACGACGAACTCCACCACGCCGGGCTCGGGTTCGTCTCGGCGCGACACGGTCAGTCGAACCTCGCCGTTCGACGTGAACTTGGCCGCGTTGCTGAGCAGGTTGAGGAGGATCTGTCGCGTCTTGGTCGAGTCGGCGACGATGGGGCCCACGTCGGGGGCCACTCGGACCTCGAACCGATTCCCACGCTTCTCGACCAGCCCGCGAGTGGTGGCCACGGCCGATGCGACCAGGTTCCCGACATCGAATTCCTCCACGGACAGTGTCATCCGGCCCGCCTCGATCTTGGAGAAATCGAGCACCTCGTCGATCAGGCCGAGCAGGTGCCGACTGGCGATCTCGATCTTCTCGAGATCCCCGACGTTTGTCTGATCGCCCGCCTCCTGGGCCTCCTCTCTCAGCAGCTCGCTGTAGCCGATGATGGCGTTGAGCGGCGTCCGGAGCTCGTGGCTCATGTTCGCCAGGAACTCGCTCTTCGCTCGATTCGCCGCCTCGGCAACGTCCCGCGCCTTCGTCAACTCGCCGAGCGTGCGCCGCAGCGTGCTCGTCATCTCGTTGAACGCGCTCCCGAGCTCGCCGACCTCGTCGGCCGACGTGGCCGCGACCCGTGCGGACCAGTCGCCCGCCGTGATCTTGCGCGAGACCTCCGTCAGCGCGACGATGGGACGCACCAGCCAGCGACCGAGGACCACCGAGGCCGCGAGCCCGATGAGGATGGCCATGAGGGCCACGAGGAACGTTCTCTTCCGAAGCGCGTCGCGCTCGGCATGGTACCGATCGAGCGACAGGCCGACGTGGATCCATCCCCATTCGATGCCCGAGTAGTCGAGCGGTGCCGAGAAGAGGTACGTCGCCTCGCCCGCCATCTCGGTATCCCGGATCGCACCGGCGGGCGCACGGGCGCCGTCGCGGCGCCAGGGGGCCCCGAGCGTGGTCGTCGTCCAGCCGGTCGGCTGGTGCGTCAGGGAGAACCCGTCGTTGCGGGTAATCACGACGTACGGCACCTCGGAGCCGTCCCCGACGATGTTCATGCAGTGTTCGACGACGGCGCCGTAATCCTCGACCACGAGTGCCGACGACGCGACATCGCTGATGGATCGGGCGACGAGCTCGGCCTTCGATTCGACGCCATCGAGCAGGGCCCGCTGCTGCTGCGGTTCGATGGAGACGGCAAAGCTCAGAATGCCGAAAATCGACACGGCCCAACACAGCATGACGAAGCGAACGACGATGGACGGGCGCAGAAGGCCCCGGGGCGCGCGAGCAGAATCGGGCGTCGTGGTGGAGACCGCGCCGGCCGCAGTGGAACGGGGAGTCATGTCATCGCCCCTGCTGACGCTGGGCGTGCTCGGCGACCAGGGCGCGCGCCGATGCGAGATATCGCGAGTCCCACGGCACCAACCGGGTCATCTGCAGCACCGTGAAGGCCTGCCGGTAGCGTGTCATCTCGTGCAGCCGGGTCGCTCGCTCGACGTAGCGCTGGCGCAACCCGGCCTCCATGCGGTTGCTCAAACAGACCAGGCCGGGCAGAATGCCTGGCGAGCGGGCGACGACGTCGAGCTGTGCGCCGAGCTGTGGGTTGAGCGTCACCGCCGTCTCGAACGCCCGCCCGGCTTCGACGGCGTAGTCGGCCTGACCGAAGAAGACGGCCATGGCCGCGTGCCCACGCTTGCCCACGACCTTGACTGGCGCGGGCGCCTTCGGCGCCCCGACTGGCGGCAGATCCCGCATGGCCAGGTCCGTCCAGAGCGCCGACGGGGCCCAGGCCCGGCTCGCGGCATACACCACAATCGCCCAGCCCGGCATTGGCGGGCGACTGGCGTCCCGCCGTGCCAGCAGCACGTATTCTTCCAGGATCTCGTCGTCTTTGGACCACACCATGGCTGGCGTGCAATGGATCCGGTCCTCCACCGCGAGGTACTCGAGCGTGGAGATCGCCAGCAGGTCCAGACCGCCCGAGTTCATCGCCCTGACGGCGTCTTCCGGCCCCTGGAAGACCGTGGCCACGGCGTCGCGGTAGAGCCCGACGGCCTCGGCAAGACCGTTCGCCCACAGTCGGCTGGCGGCCCCGACGTCGGACGGGTTCGCTCCCTCGACCGACCCCGCGGTGATCCCGTATCGCAGCGTGGGGTGCGCTTCGTCCGCAGACGACCGGACGGTGGCCGCGATGGCCACCGCCAGTGTCACACCGGCCATGATCCGCCGGTTGCGCGTCGCCACGTTCATGGCCGCCCCCTGGTGCTTCGCAGACGATCGACGCGCGCGAGCAGCTCCAGGGCTGTCGCCAGGTCGGCTGGCGTGCCCTCGACGAGGCGGTCGAGGCCGAACAGGCTGAGAACCTGTTGCCCTCGCGGAGATTCGTGAAGCGCGAGCAGCGACGTCACGACCTTGTCGCGATTGGCTGGGGAGAATCGCCGGTCGAACACCACGACGCTGTGCACCATCGGGGGCGATGAGGCCACCACCGTCAGCCCTGTGCCCAGTTGCGGGTTCAGTTCGACCATGAGCTCGAACCCATACTGCGTCGTGAGACACGCGTCCTGCTGCCCGAAGAACACCGGCAGGACCGCGCGGGCAGGCTTGGAGACGCTGGTCACCGTGCCAAGTGCTCCCCGGCCGGGCCCAGCCCTTCCTCGAGCAGGACCGAGTCGATCCAGGCCAGAGACATGTCGTGGCCGGTCCCCTCGAGCGTCGTCAGTGCCTTTCCCCTCAGATCCGCAGCGTGCTGAAACCTGCCGGCGCGCACGAGCAGGAGGAACTCCTCCTGGTGCCGGCCCCGTCGCGCCCCGAGCATGATCGAGCCGAACTGTGGGCGGCGCAGGCGACGGTACTCCTCGACCGAGACGACGACGACGTGGGCGCGGCCGGCATCCATCGCGTACCCGAGCGCCTCGATGTCGTCGTGGATCTCCACCGAGGTCCTCAGATCCAGACCCTGCGAGCTGGCGACCGTGCGAGCCCACACGTCCATCGCGGCTTTGGCGTCGTTCACCTGGATCCCCGCGAACATGCCCGGGGTGAAGGCCACGACGAGGGTGGCCGGCGGCATCGCGTGCAGGCCGGACGCCGCAACCGTCGCGGCGGCGGTCATCACGGCAACGCAGCAGGGCAGCCAGCGTCGGCAGAGCACCGGGGTCATCGTCCTGGGCCCCGCTGGCGCAGGCGGTCGCGCCGCCCGAGCAGATCCAACGACGAGGCGAGGTCGGCGGCCGTGCCCAGGACGAGCCGCTCGCGGCCGAAGAGGCTCAGCACCTGCTGTCCGCGAGGCGTGTCGTGCAGGTTGAGCAGCGCGTCGATGACGGCCGGCCTGGCGGCCGGGTCGTACCGCGCGTCGAGGAGCACGAGACTGTGCTGGAGCGGGACCGAACGGGCAAGCGGCGTGAGCACAGTGCCCACTTGAGGATTGAGCTCCACGATCGTGTCGAACGCACCGCGTGTGAGCAGGCACGCGTCGTGCTGCCCGAAGAACACTGGCAGGGCCGCGCGTGCAGGCTTGTTGACGGAAACGACGGAGGAGAAGAACTGGGCGGCCGGCTCGAGGCCCTGCTCGAGCAGCAGGCTCTCCAGCCAGGTGCGCGCCATTCCCTCGCCCGCCATGTCGAGGGCCACGACGGAGCGCCCCCGCAGGGCGCCGAGCGAGGTGAGGCCGGCGTCTCTCCGGACGATCAGCAACACCTCCTGACCAACCCGTCCGCCCCGCTGGCCGACGAACGTGGTCCCGAAATCCGGCGCGCCGAGCTGCCAGTACTGCTCGGTCGTCAGGGCCACCAGCTGGACCCGTCCCTGCGCCATCTCGCGGCCGAGCGCCGGGAGATCGTCGTAGATCACGGTGGAGGCGTCGAGGAGATACCCGCGCACGGTGGCCAGGGTCTTCGTCCAGACCGAGATGGACGCCTCGGCTTCGCTTCGGCTGACCCCCGCCATCACGGCGGACGTGAAGGCCAGCCGAAGCGGGTCGGCCCGCTTCGGCGTGTCCGTCGCCACGCCCTCGGGCACGAGGACGGCGGCGGCCACGAGACCCGCCAGTACCGCGAACGGAGGTTGGCCGTGCCAGGTCATGGCGAGACCGACGGCTACCGCGACCCGGTCGCGACGCTCCCCACCAGCAGGTCGAGGCGTGCCCGGGCGTCGACGAGGTCGTACTGGACCCTGAAGAACTGCGCCGCGAGCACCGCTTCGACGAGTTGCGACTCGATCATGTCCTTGGTCTCGACGAGCTCGTCCTGATACGCGCGGACGTGCAGCTCGCGGTTCTCCGTCGCTGACGCGTAGGCGCGCCTGGCGGTCGCGTGCTGCGCCACCGACTTGTCGATGGCCACCGTCGCGCGCCTGGCCTCGAGCGCGATCCCGTCGCGAAGGGCCGCGAGCTGCTGCTCGAGCTGACGATGAGCGGCGCGCGCCTCTTCGACCTCCTTCGCCACCCGGAATCCCTGGAAGATGGGTACCTCGACACCGATGCCCACGGCCCAGGTCGTCTTGTTCTGGGGGGTGACGGCCCCGGCGTTGTACGAGTTGCCGATGAGATGCAGGTCGGCGAAGAGCCCGACTTTCGGGAGGTGCCCCGCCCGGGCGGCGGTGATCCCGGCGTGCAGCGCCGCCAGGCCGGCCAGGGCCTGCCCGATCGTCGGGTTGCGCTCGACCACGTGCTCGACGGGGGCGGCCCAGGCGGATGGGGCCTCGGGCGGAAAGTCGAGGTCGGCGACTTCGGGGTCGCCCGGCTCGCGCCACCCGATCAGCACGGCGAGGGCCGCGCGGGCGACGCGCTCCTGAGCCTCGATCTCCGCGACCATCGACGCGATCGTGTCGACCATCGCCGAGTGTCGCAGGTAATCGGTCTTCTTGACCCGGCCGGACCCGGTCTTGTAGAGCGACTCGGTGAGCTCGAGCGTCACCTGCATGCGCTCCCACGTGTCCGAGGCCACGCGGTGGAGCTTCCGCGCGAGCACGATGCCGTAGTACGTGCGGGTGACGTCGAACTGGATCTCCGCGAGGGTCTGCCGGCGCTCCTCGCGCGCCGCCTCGACGCCGGCCTCGGCCTGCTCGATCCTGGCGCCCGCCAGCCCGCCGGTGTACAGGGCGTACATCGCGCCGAGCGAGCCCGAGAACAGCGTCTTGTCCATGAGGCGGATGTCCTGTGCCGGCACGTGAAACGTCTGCGCCGGAATCTGGACGGTGGCCCCTGGCACGGGCAGCGGCACGTTGATCGGGGGCAGGCCGGGACCCAAGGCGTTGGCCGGCAACATGAACAGCGTGGCCGGCACGTCAATGGCTCCGGCCGGCACCGCGAAGCCGGTGGACGGGAAGATGAAGTTCGGGTCCTCGTCGAGCCGGGTCGCCATCATCCTCGCCGAGACCGAGGGGTAGCGCGAGGAGCGAGCCTGGCCGAAGCGCGCTGCCGCGGCCTCGACGCCGTGCGCGGCCGCCTTGCCGCGTCCGTCGTGAGCGAGCGCCGCCGCGAGGCACGCCTCGAGCGTGAGCGCGGCCGGCGAGGGCACCGCGACGGCCATCCGACTGGCGGCGGCGGCCGCCGCCGTCGACAGCGCGATGCCCGAATCCTGCGACCACACCGGTCCTGCCGATATCAGCACGGCCACCACCGCGAGCGCTCGACGCTTCACGATCAACTCCCCTTCGCGACCACGTTACGAGCAGTGAGTGACGATGATGCGTTCTGGCCCGGGACGAGGTCGGCCCCGACCCGGACCCCGGCGGCCCGTCCGTCCCCTGCCATGGACGACTCGCACCAGGGCCCTTGCAGGTACACCTTCGCTCGCACGTCGGGTGGGGCGGGCCGCGACAGGAGGAACCCCTGCCCGAAGGGGCAGCGCATCCCCTGGACGCGCTCGAGGTGGCGGGCGGTCTCAATCCCCTCCGCGACGACCTCAAGTCCCAGGTGGTCGGCCAGCAGCATGATGCCTTCCATGACCTGGCGGACCTCCGTGTCGCCGGCACCTTCGTCGAGAAACGACCGGTCGAGTTTGACGCGGTCCACCGGCAGGTGCTGGAGCATGCTCAACGACGAGAACCCGGTCCCGAAGTCGTCGATGCTGATCCGGAAGCCGGCCGCCTTCAGTCCTTCGGCAGCCGCGCGCACGTGCTCCGGATCGGTCACGACCACGCTCTCGGTCAGCTCGAACTCGATCCGGTCGTGCGCGATCCCATGGCCATCGACGATCGAGGTCGCCCGGGGGACGAAGTCGCCGGCCTGCAGTTGGCGCCGCGACACGTTGACAGCAACCACAGGCATCGCCAGGCTGGCGTCGTGCGGGGCCCACGCGCACAACTGCCGGCAGACCTCGTGGAGGACCCAGTCCCCCATCGGGACGATCAACCCCGTGTCTTCCGCGATGGTGATGAACTCCGCTGGCAAGACCAGGCCGCGCGTGGGGTGCCGCCAGCGGATCAGAGCCTCGAGGGCGGCCACCGTGCCGGTCGAGAGCTCGACGATGGGCTGGTAGTAGAGGACGAACTCGTCGTCGGTGACGGCACGGCGAAGGTCCGCTTCAAGTTCCAGCGTCCGGACGACCGCCGCGCGCATCGCCGGGTCGAACAACTCGAACTGGCCGCGTCCGGCCTTCTTGGCCCGATGGAGCGCGGTGTCGGCGTCCCGCAGCAGGTCGCCGGGCCGATCGTAAGCGCTCGCGCTGAGCGCGATGCCGATGCTGGCGGACGCGAAGACGACCCGTCCATCGATCGACATGGGCTCGGCGACGGCGTGGATGAGTCGCTCGGCGACCAGCGTGGCGTCGGAGGGATGGCGGATGCCCGACAGAATGACGCCGAACTCGTCGCCACCGAACCTAGCGAGCGTGTGGCCGGTCACGCGCCTGCCGACCTCATCGGCCGCGTCGAGACGTGAGATCGTGTCGGCGGCTCGAAGCCGGCGTTCGAGGCGGTCGGCGGCTTCCACCAGGAGTCGGTCGCCCGCTTCGTGGCCGAGAGTGTCGTTGACGTTCTTGAAGCGGTCGAGATCGAGGCACAGCACAGCGAACCCGTAGGCTGGCACACGACGCGCGTGCTCGAAGAGCCGGCCGAGCCGGTCGTCGAACAACGTGCGGTTAGGTAGGCCGGTCAATGCATCGACCACCTTCGCCTCCGTGACGTCGGTGAGCGAACCGGCGAGGCGCAGGGCTCGACCGTCGGGGCGACGAACGGCCTTGCCCCGGATGAGGACCCAGCGATAGCCCTCGCCGACACGCACCCGGGCCTCGCTCTCGAGCCGCTCGCAGCGGCCCTCGACGTGATCGTGGAAGTCCCGCTCGACACAGACGCGGTCGTCGTGATGCAGACACTTCAGCCACTGCTCGAGTCGGTCGATCGTCGCCTCGGGTCCCAGGCCCATGATGTCCCGCCACCGACGCGAGAAGAACATGTGGCCCGTTTCGACGTGCCAGTCCCAGACGCCGTCGTTGGCGCCGTCCACCGCCAGGGCATACCGCTGCTCACGTTCGTGCAGCGTACGTTCGACACGGTGCTTCGCGAGGTGCGTGCGAATCCGCGCCAGCGCGACGGCGAAGTTCACCGGCTTGGTGACGTAGTCGTCGGCGCCGACTTCGAGCGCCTCGACGATGTCTTCGGTCTGGGTCTTGGCGGTCACCATGATCACGGGCAGACGGGCCACGCCCTCCGCCGTCCGCAACTGGCGCAGGACGTCCAGCCCGCTGACCTCGGGCATCATGATGTCGAGCAGGACCAGATCGATGCCGCCGCCGGCCACGGCGGCCAGGGCCTCGTGCGCGTCGGCCGCGAGCACCACACGGAACCCCGCCTTGGTCAGGCGCCGGTCCAGAAGATCCCGGTTGAATTCCTCGTCGTCGACCACCAGAAGCGTCGCGCTGGACTCGTTCACGACCTGGCTCCGTTCGCCGTTGCGAGGCGGATCGCTTCCCGCGTCGGCAGTCGGGGTGGCACTCCGGACGCGAACACGGGCTCGTGCGCGCCCCAGCGGGCGGTACGATTCCGTGGGAACACCGTCGCGGCGTCCTCGCCGTTGGGCGCGCAAGGAGAGCCACTTGGCTTGCCGGCCCCGCGTCGGAGCTGCGGCGCGACAAGCTCATCAGACCGGATATCGGCAGGCGTCCCGGAAGTGTGAATCGAAGGCGATTCGTCGCTCGACTCCAGACGGCCGTCCCGCGGCCGGCACGAGCCGTCGAGAGGCCGGTCTGCACCCAGGAGGCGCGGGGCGTCGGGGTGGTAGATTGTGCAAGCCAAACCCGGGGTGCGCCTCCGGAGGGGAGGCATGCCGATGCGACCGAATGCCGACGACCACGCCCCCGTCCCGGCCGTCGCCGCTCGTGCCCGAGAACCCTTCGCCATTGCTGGTCCCCTCGCCGGCATCGCGCTCGTGGCAACGATGGTGGTGGAGAGCGCGGTCCTGCCGGCGACCTCGGCCGGCCAGACGGTCATCCCGCTCTGGCCCGAGGGGGTCCCCGGGGCGAAGGCGATCGCAGAACCCGAGCGCGAGGTCGACGGCCGTATCTTCCACGTGCACGAGCCGGCGCTGGCGTTTCATCCAGCGCCCGCCGACCTGGCCACCGGCACGGCCGTGATCGTCTGCCCGGGCGGAGGCTACGCGCGCCTCGCGATGGCCAACGAGGGGGCGGGCTTGACGCAGCGCCTCAACGCGATGG
>JAHDVQ010000004.1:0-1166 GCA_023384595.1 Vicinamibacteraceae bacterium
TCCCGGTCACCTGCCTGTCCGGCGCCGGACGCTACAATCTGTTCCATGGACCCGCTCGCCCACACTCTCACGGGCGCGACGCTCGCCGAGGCCGGCCTGAAGCGGCTCACGCCGCTGGCCGCGACCACCGCGCTCATCGGGGCGAATCTGCCCGACATCGACGCGGCGACCTACCTGATTGACGGCGATTTATCGCTTGGTGTGCGCCGCGGATGTTCCCACGGCCTGCTCGCCATGGCACTGCTGCCCCTCCTGCTCGCGGGAGCCGTGCTGGCCTTCGACCGCTTCTGGCGCCGCCGTCGAAACCCGGATGCGCCGCCGGTGAAGCCCGGCCCGATCCTTGCTGTCTCGTTCATCGCGACGCTCTCGCACCCGGTCCTCGACTGGATGAACGCCTACGGCATCAGGCTCCTGATGCCGTTCAGCAGCCGCTGGTTCTACGGCGACACGCTGTTCATCGTCGACCCGTGGGTGTGGCTGGTGCTCGCCGCGGCCGTGGCGCTCGGCTGGACCCGGCGGAGACTGCCGGCCGCGCTGTGGAGCGGCGCGGCGGTGGTGGTCGGGGGATTCGTCGCGACCTCCGAGGTGGCGCCCGCGCCGGCGCGCGCGCTGTTCGTGGTGGGGCTGGCGGTCCTGGCCGCGATCCGCATCGCCGATCGGGGGGCGCGCATCGACACGCGGCGGGTCGCGCGCGTGGCGTTGATCGTCCTCGTCGTGTACATCGGCGGGATGTTCGCCGGCACGCAGCTGGCCCGGCGCCAGGTCCGGGCGTGGGTCGAGGCTCGCGGCATCACGGTGAACGATGTCGCGGCGCTGCCGGTCGCGGCCAACTCGTTGGCGCGCGACGTGATCGTCATCTCGCCCGACCGGTACCACTTCGTCGCGCTCGACTGGCTCGCGTCCGAACCCGTCAGATGGAGCGGCGAGCCGGTACGGAAGAACGGGCCGACGCCGGTCACCGAGGCCGCCCTCCGGGCGCCGGCGGTGAGGGGACTGGCCCAGTGGCTGCGGTTCCCGAGCTTCGACGCCGACCCACGCGGCGACGGGTGGCGCGTCATCGTGCGCGATGTCAGGTTCTGGCGGCGCGAGCGCGCGATCGGCCGGGGACTCGGTACGGCGGTCGTGGAGCTGGATGGCCGTTTGAAGGCGACAGAGGCGACAGAGGC
>JAHDVQ010000004.1:1266-4692 GCA_023384595.1 Vicinamibacteraceae bacterium
AGGCGACAGAGGCGACAGAGGCTACAACGGCTACAGAGGCTGGCGCGGGACCCTGACACGGGGCGGCGCGGCCCGGGACGAGAACGTATGGACGCGCTTCGACAGGACTTCCGCTACGCCATCCGCTCGCTGCTGCGCGCGCCGGCCTACTCGCTCATCGTCATCGCGACGCTGGCGCTGGGCATCGGCGCCAACGCCACCATCTTCTCGCTGATCGATCAGGTCCTGCTGCGGCCGCTGCCGGTCCGCGCGCCCGGCGAACTGGTGCAGTTCGACAATCCCGGCGCCTTCATGGGCCGCACCATGGGACCGGGCACCTTCTCGTATCCGATGTATCGCGACATGGCCGCGGGCAGCCCCGAGACGGTCAGCATGTTCGCGCGCTTCATCACCGACGCGACGGTGACCTGGCAGGGGGAGGCCGCGCTCGGCACGGCGGAGATCGTCACCGGCAGCTACTTCCCCGTACTCGGCCTCCAGCCCGCGCTCGGCCGACTGCTCTCGCCAGACGACGATGTCTCGCGCAATGGACACCCGGTCGTCGTGCTCTCGCACGGGTACTGGGTGCGGCGGTTTGCCGGCGATCCGATGGTGCTCAATCAGACCATCCGCATCAACGGCCACCCCTTCACCATCGTGGGTGTCGCGCCCCGCGGGTTTCTCGGGGTCGAGCCCACCCGGATGGTGGACCTCTTCGTTCCCGTGGCGATGAAGGCGGTGCTCACGCCCACATGGGACGACCTCGACAACTCGCGCTCGCGATGGCTGGCCGTGTTCGGCCGGCTTCGGCCTGGCGTGAGCCTCGAGCAGGCGCGGGCCCTCCTCGACCTCGAGTACAAGCGCGTGAACGCGCGCGAGATCGAGGAGATGGCCGGGGTGCCGGAGCGCTTCCGCGAGCGGTATCTCGCGAAGTCGCTGGCGCTGCTGCCCGCAGCGTCGGGGCACCAGGGCTTCGCGCGGCGCGAGTTGACCTCGCCGCTGATGGTCCTGATGGCGATGGTCGGCGTCGTCCTGCTCATCGCGTGCGCGAACGTGTCGAACCTCATGCTGGCCCGGGCGGCGTCGCAGGTGAAGGAGACCGCCATCAGGCTGTCGCTCGGGGCGGGCCGCTGGGCGCTCGTCCGCCAGCGCCTCATCGAGAGCCTGGTGCTGGCCGCCGCCGGAGGGGCGGCCGGGCTGCTGTTGTCGATGTGGCTCACGAGCCTGCTCATCGCCGTGATGCCGGGCGACCCGGCCAACCGCACGCTGACGGCTGCGGTCGATCACCGGATCGTGCTGTTCACGCTGGCCGTCTCGGTTCTGACGGCGCTCGTCTTCGGCGTGGGTCCCGCCTGGCACAGCACCCGGCCCTCGCTGGCGCCCGCCCTGAAGGAAGAAGCCGGGACCGTCAGCAGCGGCGTGAACCGCTCGCGATTCCGCCGCGCGCTCGTCGTCGCGCAGGTGGCCCTGTCGGTCCTCCTGGTGGTCTGCGCCGCGTTGTTCACGCGCTCGCTGATGAACCTCAAGTCCATGGACCTCGGCTTCGACATCGACGAGCTCGTCACCTTCCAGCTCGATCCGTCGCTGAGCGGCGTGGCTCCCGCACGGGTCCCGCAGATCATCGACGAGGTCCGCCTCGGCCTGCAGGCCCTGCCAGGGGTGCGCGGGGCGAGCGTCGGCGCCCAGCCAGTGCTCTCGGGCGACCAGTGGTTCATGACCATCCGCATCGACGGCTACGAGCCCAGGCCCGAAGAAGACATGAACGTCAGCTTCAACGGCGTGGGGGCGGCGTACTTCTCGACGCTCGGCGTCCCGCTCCTCGCCGGGCGCGAGTTCGACGAGCGCGACAGGGTGGCGAGCCCGAAGGTCGCGATCGTCAGCGAGCGTCTGGCCCGTCATTTCTTCGGCAGCGAGTCGCCGGTGGGCAGGCGAATCGGCTTCGGACCTCCGGAGCTTGGATGGCTCGAGATCGTGGGTGTGGTCAAGGACGCGCGCGACTCCTACCGGAATGCAGGCGAGAGGTTCCTCTTCGTGCCCGTCGAGCAGATGCCGGAGCTCGGCGCGGTCGCGTTCTACGCGCGGGTCGACGAGGCGCAGGTGGCGGGCTTCGCCGAGGCCGCGCGCGGCCTCGTGAAGCGGGTGGACGGCAACACCCCGCTCTTCGGCCTGCGCACCGTCACCGAACAGGCCGCGCGTTCGCTCAGGACCGAGCGGCTCGTGGCCTGGCTGTCGACGGCCTTCGGCCTGCTCGCCACGCTGCTCGCGGGCATCGGGCTCTACGGCGTGATGGCGTACTCGGTCACGTCGCGCACGCGGGAGATCGGCATCCGCATGGCCCTGGGCGCCGAGCGCGGCCGCGTGTGCCGGATGGTGGTGGGCGACGCCGCCCGCCTGGTTGGGGTCGGCATCGCGGTGGGCCTGCCGCTCGCGGTGGCGGGCAACTGGGCGCTGCGATCGCAGCTCTTCGGACTGCTGGCTGTCGATCCGGGCGCGCTGGCCGCGGCGGTGGCCGTGCTGGGCGCCGTCGCGATGGTCTCGGCGTTCCTGCCCGCGCGGCGCGCGACGTCGGTCGAGCCCGTGAGGGCCCTGCGATACGAGTGACGCGGGTCAGCGCCGGCGCCTCGGCGGCTTCGCCGGACGCGGCAGCGGCCCACCCGCCACGGCGTCGGCGAGCACGCCCACGCTCAACGCGTAGGCGTGCGCGCAGTTGTAGCCGAGCAGCGCCTCGTAGTTCCGGTACACGAGGAAGCGCCGCGTGCCGAACGACACGAGCGAGGCCGTCATCGTCGAGCGCGGGAGCGCGCGTCGGCCGGGCAGCCGGACGCCCATCTTCTGCCACTCGGCGAGCGGGCGCGGCACTGTCAGATCGCGGACGGCGTGGCAGCCCGCGGTCCGGCGCGGAACCGAGGCCGCGCGGCGCGCGGCGGCCGCCGTGAGCACGACCTCGCGGCCCCAGCGCTCGCCCCGCTGCCAGCCGGCGCGCGCGAGGTAGTTGGCCATGGAGGCGAAGATGTCCGGAGGGCTCGTCCAGATGTCGCGCCGCCCGTCGCCGTCGTAGTCGACGGCAAACTGCAGGTAGCTCGAGGGCATGAACTGAGGCTGCCCCATGGCGCCGGCCCACGAGCCCTTCATGCTCGCCAGCTCGATGTCGCCGCGGTCGAGGATACGGAGCGCGTCGAGCAGCTCGCGGCGGAAGAGCGAGGACCGGCGTGGATCCCAGGCGAGCGTCGCGAGCGCCTGCACCGTGGGCCGCACGCCGCTGAAACGGCCGAAGTTGCTCTCGAGGCCCCAGATGGCCACGAGCACCTCGGCGGGCACGCCGAACTCGCGCTCGACACGCGCGAGCAGCGCGCGTTGTTCCTTCGCCTTCTGGCGGCCGGTCCGCACGCGGGCCGCGGTGATGCGGCGCTCGAGGTAGGTGTCGAAGGTCTCGGTGAACTCGGCCTG
>JAHDVQ010000004.1:4792-8658 GCA_023384595.1 Vicinamibacteraceae bacterium
GCGAAGACCGCGGCGGCAGCCAGCGTCACGAGCGCGAGCGTGGACGTACGGGAGACCATCTACGCCATCTTACGACGCCCGGCTCTCTCGACCGTTGGACGCGCACACGAAGGCCCTGAACGACACGAGGGGCGGCCGTTCGAGTACGGGTGAGGTCGCCAGCAGGGGAGGAACCATGTTCAATGGACTCGCGCAGGATCTGCGAACGTCGTGGCGGTTCGCCTCGCGGCGGCCGGCCTTCTTCGCGCTCGCCGTCGCCACGCTCGCGCTCGGCATCGGGTCGACGGCGGTCGTCGTGAGCGTGATGCGCGCCGTCATCCTGTCGCCGCTTCCCTACCCGTCCAGCGAACGCCTCGTCACGGTGTGGAGCGCGTGGCAGGGATTCGACAAGACCTGGGTGTCCGAGGCCGAGGTCCACGACTACCGCGAGGCGGGGCCGTTCGAGACGCTCGGCGCGTGGGACTACCTCGACGCCAACCTGACGGGAGGCGGCGAACCAGAGCGCGTGCGGGGAGGCCGCGTGGAGCCCGCGCTCCTCACCGCGCTGGCGACGCGGCCGTTGATCGGCCGCGCCTTCGACGCGCACGACGTGGCGGGCGAGGAACGGCAGGTCGCCATCCTCGGCTACGACCTCTGGCAACGCCGGTTCGCGGGCGATCTCGCGGCGGTGGGCCGCACGATCCACGTGAACGGCGTCGCCCGCGAGATTGTGGGCGTCATGCCGCCCGGGTTCCGGTTGCCGCTCGACTTCACCGCGCCCAGTGCCACAGAGCTCTGGCTTCCCCTCGTCGTGAGCAGAAGCGAGGAATACCGCGGCGATCATGGCCTGTACGCCGCCGCGCGGCTGCGGCCCGGCACGAGTCTCGCCCAGGCCAACGCCGCCCTCGACACCGTCACCGCCCGCCTGGTCGCGCGCGGCGCTTACCCCCGAACCATGGGGTTCCGTGCCTTCGCCACGACGGTCGACGACGAGGTCCGGGGGCACGTGCGTCCGGCGGTGACGGCCCTTGCGGGCGCGGTGATCTTCCTGCTGCTGCTCGCCTGCGCCAACGTGGCGAACCTCCTGCTCACGCGCGCCGAGGAGCGGCAGCGCGAGCTGGCGGTTCGGCTGTCGCTCGGCGCCTCGCGGCCGCGGCTCCTGCGGCTGCTGCTCGCCGAGGGCCTCGTCCTCGCGACGGTGGGCGCCGCCGCCGGCCTCACCCTCGCGTGGTTCGCCGTGGATCTGGTGAGCGGCCTTCCGCTGCCGTCGATTCCCCGGCTGAGCGAGGTCCGCATCGACTGGACCGTGGTGGGCGCTACCGCATTCGTGTCGGTCGTCACCACCATCATCTTCGGCCTCGCACCGGCGGTGCACGCCTGGCGCGTCAGTCTGGTCGGCTCCCTCAAGGGAAGTGGCAACGCGGCGACGGTGAGCCGCGACCGCCAGTTGCTGCGTCATGCGCTGGTCGCCGTGCAGGTCGCCTCGGCGGTCGTGCTCCTGGCCGGCGCGGGGTTGATGCTGCGGACGCTCGCGTCGCTGTCGGGCATCGATCCGGGCTTCACACCGGCACGGGCGCTCACGGCACGGCTCTCGCTGCCCGAGGCTGCGTACCCCGAGCCCGCACAGGCCATCGCCGTGTACGACCGCGTGCTGGCGCGCCTCCGTGCGCTGCCGGGCGTCGAGCACGCGGGCCTCATGCGATCCCTGCCGCTCGCCGACGAGATCGGCGACTGGGGTCTGAGGCTCGAAAGCGGCGTCGTCGATCCCGACCGCGGGGCGCAGGGCGACTGGCAGATCGCCTCGCCCGGCGCCCTCGAGGCCATGGGTGAGCGTCTCGTCGCCGGCCGTGCGTTCACGGAGGCCGACACGACGGACGCCCCCGTCGTCGCGCTGGTGAACGAGGCCATGGCGGAGCGGTACTGGCCCGGCGGCCGGGCCCTCGGGCAACGATTCAGACTGGGATCCAGGTCGAACCGTCCCTGGGTCACGGTGGTGGGCGTGGTGGCCAACGTGCGGCACAACGGCCTCGAGCGGCCGGTGAAGGCGAAGTTCTACCTCCCGCACACGCAGTTCCACCGGGCCAGCGAGACCTACATCCGCTCCATGGTGGTCGTGTTGCGAACCTCGGACGACGCGGCGCGCTACGGCAGCGCTCTGCGATCGGTGGTGCGCGAGGTGGCGCCTTCGGTGCCCGTCGCCGAGATGCGCACGCTCGAGAACGTGCTGGCGACGACCCTGGCCAGGCCGCGGCTCGCCGGCGGCCTCTTCACCGTCTTCGCAGGCTTCGCCCTCATGCTGGCGGCCATCGGCGTCTACGGCGTGCTGGCGTACGCCGTGCGCCAGCGCGCCCGCGAGATCGGCATCCGCGTCGCGCTGGGTGCGGCGCCGGCAGACGTCAGGCGGATGGTGGTGCGTCAGGGCCTCGCCGTGAGTGCCGTGGGCGCGGTGGCCGGCCTCGTCGCCGCCTCCTTCGCGACGCGCGTGCTCGCGACCGAGTTGCACGGCGTCGAGGTGCACGACGGGGCGACGTTCGCCCTGGTGCCGGTCGTGCTGCTGGCGGTCAGCGCGGCCGCGAGCTACCTGCCCGCGCGGCGCGCGACTCGCATCGACCCGCAGGTGTGTCTCAAGGCCGAGTGAGTCCCGGCCGCACGACGATCGCGTCGCTCACCCGGCGCGGGCCGATGAGATCGGTGGGACGGTTGACGACCTCACCGCTCACCACCATCGTCGTCGACCCGCCGCCGTCGAGGTTCAGCACGGTCCTGAGGCCGAGGCGTTCCGCGAGCGTCTGCAACTCGTCGAAGCGCATGCCGAGGCTCCACTCCGGACGCCGGCCGTCGACCACCACGAGCCAGACGTGCCCGCCGCCATCGACGCCGATGAGCGTGCGCGGGTGACGCTCGGTGTCGAACCCGGCGCGGAACCGTTCGACCGACCAGTCGGTGACCCGTACGCCGTCGTGCAGGAGCAGCCCCACCCCGCCGACGATGTCGCGCGCCTCGCTCCAGCCATCGCGATCGCCGCGCTCGACGTCGATGACCGGCACGACATCCAGCACCGCTCCGCGCGCCATCGCCGCCACCTGCCGCATTGCCTGGCGCCCGCGCGCCACGAGCACGATCCCGTCGGCGGGAATCGGCACCGTTTCTTCCTTCGGCACGCGCGTGAGCCGGTTCACGACGCGGCACGGCGTCCCTGAGCAGACGAGGGCCACGAAGGGAGTCTGACGCGCGGCGGGAGCCGGCGCGGCGGGAGCCGGCGCTGCGGGAGCCGGCGCTCCGGGAGCCGGCGATGGCGCGCCGGCCGGCTGCGGCGAAGCCGTCGCGGAGGTCTTGGCCGCCGCCGACGGGGGCCGAAGCGACACCGCGCCAAACGGCGGCGTGTAGAGAGCGAGGCCCAACGGCAGGCCGGTCGGATTGAGGTGATCGATCGACACCGTGCGCCGGCCTGCCTTGGACGAGGCGCCGCGCGGGTGAGCCTCGATCGCGAGCGACACGCGAAGCTGCGCGAACAGCACGCGCGGCCCGCCGGGACCGTCGACGAAGCCGACCGCGCCGCGTGCGCGGTCGCCGGGGAGGCCGATCCAGTGCCCGCCCTGCTTCAGCACGCCGGCGGGACGGCCGTTGGGACCAAAGAAGCCGGCGTTGACGGCCGCGACGACGTCGAGCCGCGCCGCGAGCGAGGGGATCGTTTCGAGCGCGGGCGTGCGGCCTTCGGCAAGTGCCGACTCGATGCGCGCCACCGCAGGGTCGACCCGCAGCGCGGCAACCTGCAGGGGACCGGCGGGGTCGAGCCACTCGGGGTTCGCGTATCGACGCCACTCGACGCCCGGCGCGGCGGCGTACCATGCCTCGTCTGGCGCGGCCGGCGTCGTGGCTTGCGGCGC
>JAHDVQ010000004.1:8758-18889 GCA_023384595.1 Vicinamibacteraceae bacterium
GCGCGGCGGCGTACCATGCCTCGTCTGGCGCGGCCGGCGTCGTGGCTTGCGGCGCCTGCCCGGCCGGCCTTGCGGGTGGGGCGGTTGCGGCGGGAGTCTGAGTCGACAGCGGCGCGGCCTGCCAGGCGGCCCCGGCGCCCACGGCGCACAGCAGCGCCGCCCCCAGCAGCACGCGTCGCGCGCGCGAAACGGGAGACCTCGTCGAGAGCGCGTTCGAAGGCAGATGGTGGTCGGTCACGGGCTTCGCACGCCAGCATATACTGAGGCGTCCGCTCGCCGGCCCCATCGATTCCCGATCTCATCGACCTCCGCCATGGCTTATCGTCGCACCCTCGTTCCGTCCACCCTCGGCCTCATCCTGCTCGGCGCCGTCCTCTCGGGCGCGGTGCCCGACACCACGGCCGCGCCCGACGATCGGCTCACGGCTCGCGCGATGACGCGCGCCGCCGACGCCACCGGTGCGAGCGGCGTCCGGGCTCCGGCGGGGTCGCAGGCGCCTGCCGGCCCCGCAGTCGCGCCCGCGGTCGATCCCGCGCTGTTCCAGGGATTGAAGTTCCGCGGCATCGGCCCGGCTCGCGGCGGCCGCGTGACGGCCGTCGCCGGGCATCGCCGTCAGCCAGGCACCTTCTACATGGGCGCGACCGGCGGCGGCGTGTGGAAGACGGTGAACTACGGGCAGACGTGGCTGCCAATCTCGGACGGCGCCTTCGAAACCGGGTCGATTGGCGCCATTGCCGTCGCCGAATCCATTCCCGACGTCGTCTTCGTCGGCACGGGAAGCGCCGCGATTCGGAGCAACGTGATCCTCGGCAAGGGCGTCTACAAATCCACCGACGGCGGCCGGACGTGGCGGCACGTGGGCCTGCGCGACGCGGGGCAGATCGGGAGCGTGCGCATCGATCCGCGGAATCCCGACGTCGTCTGGGTGGCCGCGCTCGGGTCGCCATTCGGTCCGGGACCGGCGCGCGGAGTGTTCAAGACGACCGACGGCGGAGCGACCTGGCGCAAGGTGCTCTTCGTCAACGACCGCATCGGCGCGGTGAGCCTCTCACTGAACCCGTCGAACCCCGACGAGATCTTCGCGGGAATGTGGCAGGCGCAGCGGAAGCCGTGGACGATCGTGAGCGGCGGCCCGGCGAGCGAGACCGGCCTCTACAAGAGCACCGACGCCGGCGACACGTGGCGCAAGATCGACGACGGCCTGCCGGCCGATCTCATCGGCAAGATCGCGGTGAGCGTGTCGCCCGCCGATCCGCGCCGCGTCTACGTGCTGCTCGAGGCACCGGCGCCGCGCGGGGGCCTCTATGTCTCGGACGATGGCGGCGAGCGGTTCCGTCAGGTGAGCGGCGATCCGCGGCTGGTCTCGCGGCCGTTCTACTACATCTACGTGGACGCGCACCCGAAGGAACGCGACACGGTGTACGTGAACGGCAACGTGTCGTTCTTCGGAAAGAGCACCGACGGGGGCCGCACGTGGACGGTCATCCCGACGCCCCACGCCGACAACCACGGCATGTGGATCAATCCCGACACGCCGGAGATCTTCATCCAGTCGAACGACGGCGGCGCGAACGTGACGCTCGACGGCGGCGCGTCGTGGTCCACGCAGTACAACCAGCCGACCGCGGAACTGTACCAGGTGGAGGTGGACGACCAGGTGCCCTACCGCGTCTACGGGGCGCAGCAGGACAACAGCACGCTCATCGTGCCGTCGTTGCCCCCGCTGGCCGACGGGGTCGACGATCCGATGCAGTGGTGGATGCGCGGCGCGGGCTGTGAAACGGGCCCCGTCAAGCCGCACCCCACCGACCCGGCCATCGTCTACGGCGTGTGCAAGGGCGAGTTCAGCCGCCTGAACCTGAGGACAGGGCAGGAGCAGCACTTCTGGGTCTACCCGCAGAACCGCTACGGGCACGCGGCACGCGACATCCGCTATCGTTTCCAGCGCACCTCGCCCTTCGAGATCTCGCCGCACGACCCTCGCGTCATCTACCACGGTTCGCACGTGCTGCACCGCACGCGCGACGAGGGACGCACGTGGGAGGTCATCAGCCCCGACTTGACGGCGAACGAGCCCGGCAAGCAGGGCGTCTCGGGCGAGCCCATCACGCGCGACATCACCGGCGAGGAGGTGTACTCGACCGTCTACGCCATCGAGGAATCGCCGATCGAGCGCGGGGTGATCTGGGTGGGTGCCAACGACGGCCCTGTGCACGTGACGCGCGACGGCGGGGCGAACTGGACCAACGTGACGCCGAAGGATCTGCCGCCGGGCGGCCGCGTGCAGCAGATCGATCCGTCGCCCCACCGCAAGGGGTCGGCCTACATCGCCGTGTACCGCTACCTGCTCGACGACTTCGCTCCCTACATCTACCGCACCGACGACTACGGGGCGACGTGGACGCGGCTCACCGACGGACGCAACGGCATCCCCGCCGACTACCCGACCCGGGTCGTGCGCGAGGATCCCGACCGCGCCGGCCTGCTCTATGCCGGCACCGAGTTCGGGCTGTTCGTCTCGTTCGACGATGGCGGCCGGTGGCAGCCGCTGCAGTTGAACCTGCCGCGCACGCCGGTCACCGACCTGCGCCTCCACAGGCGAGACCTCGTCGTCTCGACGATGGGGCGCGGGTTCTGGATTCTGGACAACGTCACGCCGCTCCACGCGCTGGCCGGCCGCGAGGGTGAGCCGTCGGCGTCGCATCGCGAGACGGGTACCGGCGCGGCGACGGCGTCACAGGATCACGCGGGCGTGCGCCTGATCGCGCCGGGGCCGGCCCTGCGCCTGCGCTACTCCGCGGCGCGGCGGCGGCCCGCCGATCCCGAGTTCATTCAGCCCGGTGCCATCATCGACTACGTCCTCGCGCAACCCGCGCGCACCATCAGGCTCGACGTGCTCGATGCCGAGGGCTCGATCGTGCGCACGTACTCGGCAGGCCGCGAGCCCGGTCGCGAGAGCGACGAACAGGCCGGCGCGATGCGCGGCCCACGCGGGCGCGTCGGGGCGACGCCCCTCGGGATCACGGCCGGGCATCACCGGTTCATCTGGGATCTGAGGGCGTCGGTCGAAAGCGTGCCGGCGCCGGGGCCTCACGTGCCGCCCGGGCGCTACACGGTGCGCATCACCGCCGGCGAGGCTCGCGCCGAGGCGTTCGTCGACGTCGAGATGGATCCGCGAGTCGTAGCCGACGGGGTGACGGCGCGGGATGTCACCGGGCAGTACGCGTTCAACCTGGCGGTGCTGCGCGCGGTGGGCGAGGCCCGCGCGCTCGGCCGCAGCGTCGAGGCCGCACGCGACGCGGCTCGCGCCGCTGGCGCGGCTGACGGCGAACGGGCAGCGGCACTCGACGCCCTCCACGCGACGCTCGTCACCGCCGAAGGGCCCTACCCGCAGCCCATGCTCGCGGACCAGTTCGCCAACATCTACCGGATGACCAGTCAGGCCGACCAGCCGGTGCCTGCCGACGCGCGCCTGAGGTTCGAGGACCTCGCGAAGGCGCTCGAGGCCGCGCGGCGTGAGGCCGCACGCTGGATGGCGGCGCCGCAGGCCGTGCCGTGAGCGCGAGCCGGCGTTTCGACACGCGTCTCCGGCGCCTCGTCACATTTCGGGGACGGAACGCCACCGTGATCGGTAGCCTGCGCCTGAGCATCAGGTGAGGCGCCCGCGATGCGAGGAGGTCAGTATGCCCAGGACGTCAAACGGCTCCGGAGCGCGCGCGGGGTTCGCGTTCGCCCTGCTCACCGCCATCACGATGGCCGTGCCGGCCGCCGCGCAAGCCCCGGCGCAGGTCGCCCTGGCCCAGGTGACCGTGCACCGGATACCGTCGACCGTGCTCGACGAAACCCGGACGGTGTATGTCAGGACCCCGGCCGGGTTCACGAAGGGCCGGCGTTACCCGGTCCTGTACCTGACGGATGCCGACGCGCAGTTCGCACACACCGCGACCACCGTCGAGTTCCTGGCGCGGCAGGGGCGCATCCCTGACATGCTCGTGGTGGGGGTCACCAACACCAACCGAACTCGCGATCTGACGCCGACCGAAGGCCGGCTCGGGTCGAACGGCCAGCGTGCCGGTGGTGGCGCCGATCGGTTCCTCGACTTCTTCGAACGTGAGCTGGTGCCTTTCGTCGAGAGCCAGTACTCCGCCTTCCCGTACCGGCTGTTCGCCGGGCATTCGCTCGGCGGGATGTTCGCCGTGCACGCGATGCTGACTCGCCCCGCGCTCTTTCACGGCGTCGTCGCGGTGAGCCCGGCACTCCACTGGGACGAGCACGTCGTGCTCGAGCGGGCACGCAAGGGGATGCCCTCCGGCGTGGGCGCGGCGCGTGTGCTCGTGGTGACGCTCGGCCACGAACCTGCGGAGATCACGAGCGCGTTCGACGCGTTTGAAGACGTGCTGCAGCGCTCGGCGCCGAAGTCGCTCGCGTGGACCGCCCGGCGCTTCGCCGACGAGGACCATGGCTCCGTCGTCCTGCCGAGTCACTACTTCGGCCTCCGGGAGATCTTCAAGAACTGGCCCCTGCTGGACCGGGACGACACGGCGTGCTCGGTCGAGCAGATCGTCGAGCACTACGCAAAGGCATCGGCGCGACTCGGCTGGGAAGCGCTGCCGCCGCCGGAGGCCGCATTGAACCTCGCGGGATATCGCTGCATGGCGGCGGGTCGCCACGCCGACGCCCTCGTGGCCTTCGAGCGAAACGTCGCGCTCTATCCCGAATCGGCGAACGTCTACGACAGCCTCGGCGAAGGCCTCGAGGCCGCCGGCAAGCTCGACGCGGCCATCGTGCAGTACCGGAAGGCCGTCGAGATCGCCGGAACGCAGGCCACGCCGCTCGAAGGTGTCTTTCGCCAGCACCTGGAAGCCGCCAGGGCCAAGGCCGCCGCGCGCACGCCCTGACGGGCGCGGTCAGCCTTTCGCCTGCCCCTGCTTCGCCACGGCCTCGGCGGCCTTGCGGATGGCGTCCTGATCGCCGAGGTAGTAGCTCTTGATCGGCTGGAGCGAGTCGTCCAGCTCGTAGACCAGCGGCACGCCGGTCGGGATGTTCAGCTCGAGCACGGCCTGCTCGGAGAGCTTGTCGAGGTACATCACCAGGGCCCGCAGGCTGTTGCCGTGCGCCGCGATGAGCACGCGCCGGCCCTCGCGGATGGCGGGCGCAATCGTGTGGTGCCACGAGGGCAGGAAGCGCGCCACCGTGTCCTTGAGCGACTCGGTGAGCGGCAGCTCCGCCTCGGTCAGGTGACGGTACCGCGGGTCGTGCCCGGGATGGCGCGGGTCGTCGCGCGTGAGCGGCGGCGGCGGGATGTCGTAGGACCGGCGCCAGATCTTCACCTGCTCCTCGCCGTGGATGGCGGCCGTCTCGGCCTTGTCGAGCCCCTGCAGCGCCCCGTAGAACCGCTCGTTGAGACGCCAGTCGAGCGCGATGGGCACCCACATCTGATCGAGCTCGTCGAGCACGATCCACGCCGTCCGAATGGCGCGCTTGAGGACCGAGCAGTACACCTGATCGAACACGTAGCCGGCGGCCTTCAGCTGGCGTCCGGCTTCACGCGCCTCCTCGGCGCCCTTGTCGGTGATGTCGACGTCCGTCCACCCCGTGAACCGGTTCGCCAGGTTCCACGCGCTCTCGCCGTGGCGTAACAACACAACGGTCGGCATGACTGTTCCCCTGATCTCCGAAGCTGGCGGCTTCTCGTGGATCTACAACTGGCAGAGCGCGACCTCGGCGCCCGACACCTCGAACTGCCCGGGCTCGTCTACCTTCAGCTCCTCGACCGTGCGGTCGTTCACGATCATCGAGTAGCGGCGCGAGCGGATGCCCATGTTGAAGCGCCGGCTGTCGTTCTCGAGGCCGATGGCCCGCGCGAAGTCGGCGTTGCCGTCGGCCAGGAACTCGATCCGGCCGGCGGCGCCGGTGCTCCTCGCCCACGCGTCGAGGACGAACACGTCGTTGACGGCGACGCAGGCGATGGCGTCGATGCCCTTGGCACGGATCTCGTCGTAGTGGCGCAGGTAGCCCGGCAGGTGCTGGTTCTGGCACGTCGGCGTGAAGGCGCCCGGCACGGCGAAGAGCACGACGCGGCGGCCGCCGAAGATCTCGGCGGTCGTTCTCGTCGCCGGGCCGTCTTCGGTCATCACCGTGAAGGTCGCCTCGGGAAGCGTCTGGCCTGCGGCAATCGGCATGCCCCTCATGTTACCCCGCGTCGCCCGCCTCGGGCGCCGTGTAGCGCACCGGCATCGCGCGGGCGAGCCCGAGGCGCGCGTCGGCGCGCGCATTGCGCACGGCGATCTCGAGCAGGCCCACCGACCCGACGACGCCGATCGCCTCGCCCTCGGCGGCGTCGCCATACGTGCGGCAGACGCGCAGGCGCCGGCCGGCGCACTCCAGCGTCCCCGCCGGCACCGCCGGCCTGATGTTGGTGACGCAGTTGCCGAAGTGATCGACGGCGATGATCTCGCCCTCCACGGTCCCCGTCTCCACCGGCCGCGGCTGAGGCAACGGGAGGCGCACCGGATCCGCGAGCGGACGGCCGAGTTGCGAGGGCGGCGTGCCGATGACCAGCGCCGCCGCCGCCGGGGCGAACACGTCGCGCCCGTGGAAGGTCGGCGAGGCCTGCCGATCGACCCGGATGGCCCACGCGGTGGCGCCCGGCTGGTCGAGCGCGTCGGTGAGCACGCCGTTGTCGGGACCGACGAAGAAGTGCCGCTCCCACTCGACGATGAGGGCCTCGCGCGGCGTGCCGACCCCGGGATCGACGACCACGATGTGCACGGTGCCCTGCGGGAAGCGCGGCCAGTAGCGAGCCAGCGCCACGCGGGCGGCGACCACGTCGTGCGCCGCAATCGTGTGGGTGACGTCGACGAGCGTCGTCTCGGGAATGTTCGAGAGGATGACGCCTTTCATCTCGGCGACGTAGCCGTCGGCGGTCCCGAAATCGGTCATGAGCGTAATGATGGGCATGCGGAGAACGATAGCAGCCCCATACTGGTGAGGACACTTCCCGGAGGGGTTCATGATGGATCGGCGTTCTCTCGTGGCCGGGTCGGCGGCGGGTCTGGCGGCGCTCGTGGCGGGGACCTCATCGGGTGGGCCCGCCAGCGCCGACGAGGTGCCGCCCGCCGCGATCGACGCGTTGCGCGGCATCAGCCGGTCGCTGTCGGCGATGGTCAACAACTGCACGGAGGCGGGCTGTCCCCTCGTCGAGCAGGTGCGGACGGCCATCAAGACCCACTACAAGGCGAACGGCCGCTTCCCGGACTTCGTCGAGGTGGGCTACGACGTCTTCCTCGCCGTCTACGACTGGCATCTCCGCGCGAGGGTGGAGCCGAAGGTGGTGCGCAGGCCGGAGGGGCGCATGACGATCGTCTTCATGTTCACGACGGTCGTGCTGCGCAACGACGTCGCCGACAACTACGTCAGCGTCGCCTACGACGCGAGATAGCCGGCTCCGGGCTCAGGAGACGCTCAGCCCGAGGCTCGTGACGAGCGCGCGAAGGTCCCCGGGAATCGGCGCCTCGACGTCGACGAGGGCGCCCGTGACGGGATGCCGGAAACGGACGCGCCAGGCGTGGAGCGCCTGTCGGCCGAAGGCCTGGATGGCCTCGCGCGCCGCCTGGTCGACTGGGCGATCGCCGAGCGGCGCGCCATAGACAGGGTCGCCGACGAGGGGCCATCCCGCGGCCTTCAGGTGCGCGCGGATCTGGTGCATGCGCCCCGTCACGAGCCGGCACGCCAGCGCCGTCACACCGGCCCGGCGCCCGCGGCCGCGCGCGAGCACGTGATAGCGAGTTTCGGACGGCTGCCCTTCCCAGGTGGACGCCACGACGCGGCGCCTGTCGAAGGGGTCACGGCGGAGCGAGAAGCGCAGCGTGCCCCGCGCCCGGGGCACCCGCGCCTGCACGAGGGCGAAGTAGACCTTCTCGGCGCCGGGTGCGCCCAGGCTCCGCACGAGGGCTGCGTGTGCCGCCGGCCTCTTGGCCGCGACGACGAGGCCAGAGGTGAGCTTGTCGAGCCGTCCGGCCAGCAGCGGCTGCGTGCCTGGCGGCCAGCCGCGCGCGTAGTCGAGCAGCGCGTTCAGAAGCGTCCCGCTCGCGTGCCGGAAGGCCGGATGCGACACCATGCCGGCAGGCTTCTCGACGACGATGAGATGCTCGTCCTCGTGGAGCACCTGGAGCGGGATCGGTTCGGGTTGCGGGCGCGGACGCGGGCGGGGCTCCACGCCCGCGAGTTGCAGGCGGTCACCTTCGAGCACGCGGGCCGACGGGCGGGTCACGACGCGCCCGTTCACGGTGACGGCCCCGGCCTCGATGAGCTCCTGGAGTCGAGTCCGCGAGAGCCCGGCCGTGAACCCGAGGCGCCGCCGCAGCACGCGGTCGAGCCGCTTGCGGTCGTCGCCGCGGTCGGCAAGAAAAGGGGTCGGGAGTATTTTCACTTTTTGCGATCACCCAAGCGATCGGGCGGAAGATCCGCCTCCCTGCGATCGCAAAAAGTGAAAATACTCCCGACCCCTTTTCATTTCTTGCGCATCTTGCGCGTGGCGCCGTAGGCGAGCCGGTAGGCGAGGCCGCGCGGGAGCATCCGCGCGAGCCGCTCGAGCCCGCGGTTGGCGCTTCCGGGGACGCGCACGAGCCGGCCGGCCATCACCGCGTCGAGGCCTTCGCGGGCCACCTCGTCCGCCTGCATCCACATGAAGCGGGGCACGGCTGCTTCCACCGCGGTCCGCGTGCCCGTCACGTCGTGGAACTCCGTGTAGGTCATTCCCGGACACACGGCACAGACGTGGACGCCGCGCCCGCGGGTCTCGACGGCGAGCGCCTCGGAGAAGCGAACGAGGAACGCCTTCGAGGCCGCATAGAGGGTGTGTCCCGGCACGCCGGGCAGCATGGCCGAGAGCGACGAGACGTTCACGATGTGCCCGTGACCGCGAGCCAGCATGCCGGGCAGCAGCCGGTGCGTCAGCTCGCACACCGCCGTCACCATGACCTGGAGAAACGCCGCCTGCTCGTCCCACGACGTCCGGGCGTAGCTGCGCGTGACCGCATAGCCCGCGTTGTTGACGAGCAGATCGACGGCAAGATGCGCGCGCTCGAGGGCCGTCACGATCTGCGCGCAGGCGTCGGGCTCCACGAGGTCGGCCACAATCACCTGGCACCGGACACCGTGCCGTGACTCGATCTCGCGGGCGAGCGCCTCGAGCCGATCGCGGCGCCGCGCGGTCAGCACCACATCGAAGCCCCGTGCGGCGCACTCGCGAGCAAAGGCCGCGCCGATGCCGGCGCTGGCACCCGTCACGAGCGCCGTCGGACGCCTGGCGGCTGTGTCGTCCTCTCGCGTGGCGCCGTCGTTCGGCATCGATGGCGTAGTCATGGCGTACGAGTGTAGCGGCAGAAGACGTTCCGCGACGCACTCGCGCTGACTCCAGGTGTGGCGATGGAAGGGGAACCCAGCTGCAAACGGCTGACCACAAATGACTTCGGCGTGAAAAACCCACTCCTTGCCACAATGGGAACGCGGCTTGCCTGTCGAGGTGATCATGGACACACGATTCACGGCATTCCTGCAGACCTTGTCGCTCCCCATCCGCGTCGCCGGAGTCGCGCTCACCGCCCTGCTGCTGGCGCCGCCGGCGGCCCAGGCCCAGGGCGTGGGCGTGCAGGCGGGCGTCAGCGCCGATCCCGACCAGTTCGTCATGGGCGTGCACTACGAGAGCGGCTTCATCGCCGATCGCGTCAGTTTCCGCCCCGGGGTGGACATCGGGCTCGGGAACGACATCACCACGCTCGCGCTCAACTTCGACCTGCTCTACACCTTTGCGACACCCCGCAGTGCGTGGAGCCCGTTCGTGGGCGGCGGCCCCGCCATCAACGTCTACAACGTCGATCGCGGGCGCGGGAATGACGACTCGGACGTCGAACCCGGGTTGAACTTCCTCGCGGGCGTCAAGCACGACGAGGGGTTCTTCGCCGAGGTGCGGTTCGGCGCCATCAACAGCCCCGACTTCAAGTTCGTCGCGGGGTGGCGCTTCCGGTAGGCGTCACGGCAGCCTGCGCGAGCAGAGCACGACCACCGAGCGCGGCTGCGCCGTGTACGACCCCGGGTCGACGAGCGGCGCGAACCGCGGGGGCGCCAGCA
>JAHDVQ010000004.1:18989-27259 GCA_023384595.1 Vicinamibacteraceae bacterium
TGCGCCGTGTACGACCCCGGGTCGACGAGCGGCGCGAACCGCGGGGGCGCCAGCACATCGTCGGGCGACGGCAGCGCCGTATCGACGAGGCGCCCCCAGGCCAGGGCAGGCAGCTCGAAGGTGAGCGGCTCGCGCCACGCGTTGGCGATCAGGTAGATGTGGCCGCCCGCCTCGCCCTCGACCGCTCTCACGAACATCGCCAGCGAGTGCGACGAGTCGCTCCAGTCGGGGTGATTCAGCCGCACGCCGTGAAACTCGATCCCCACGCCGTGGCGATCGAACCGCGGCCGGCGCAGGGCCGCCTGCGTGTGCCTGATGGCGGCCAGCTCCTGCACGAACCGGAGAAGACCGGCCCGGCGTGACACGTCGTCCCAGTCGATCCACACGAGGGGCGAGTCGTGGCAGTAGGCGTTGTTGTTGCCCTGCTGCGTGCGCCCCATCTCGTCGCCCGCGAGGAGCATCGGCACGCCTCGCGCCGTGAAGAGCAACGTCAGGAAGTTCTTCACCTGCCGCTCGCGCAGGGCGAGGATGGCGGGATCGTCGGTCGGACCTTCGACGCCGTGGTTCGCGCTGTGATTCTCGTCGGCGCCGTCCCGGTTGTCCTCGCCGTTGGCTTCGTTGTGCTTGCGTCCGTACGACACGAGGTCGGCCAGCGTGAAGCCGTCGTGGCAGGTCACGAAGTTGACCGAGTGGAAGGGCTGACGTCCGCTCGGGCCGTAGAGGTCGGCGCTGCCCGCGAGGCGCGCCGCCAGCGCCGGCACCGTGGCCGCGTCGCCCCGCACGAACCGGCGCACGTCGTCCCTGAAGTGCCCGTTCCACTCCGCCCAGCGGCCCCACGCGGGAAAGGAGCCCACCTGGTACGCCCCGCCGGCATCCCACGCCTCGGCAATGAGCTTGGTGCTCGCGAGGACCGGGTCCGCCGCCAGGTGTTCCAGCAGCGGCGGGTTGGCGAGCATCGCGCCGTCGGCGCCACGTCCCAGCACCGAGGCGAGGTCGAACCGGAAGCCGTCGACGTGCATCTCCACGACCCAGTAGTGCAGGCAGTCGACAATGAGCTGCCGCACCACGGGGTGATTGCAGTTGAGGGTGTTCCCCGTGCCCGTGAAGTCCCGATACGCCCCCGTCGCCGGATCGAGCAGGTAGTAGACGACGTTGTCGAGGCCGCGGAACGAGAGGGTCGGCCCGCGCTCGTTCCCCTCGGCGGTGTGGTTGAACACCATGTCGAGGATGACTTCGATGCCGGCCTCGTGAAACCGCTTCACCATCTCCTTGAACTCGGTCACGGGATCGCCCGTGGCCGCGTACGAGGCCTTGGGGGCGAAGAACGCGATCGTGTCGTACCCCCAGGCGTTCAGCAGCGGCGCGCCGGTGATCGGGTTGCGCCGCACGTTGGCCGTCTCGTCGAACTCGCAGACGGGGAGCAGTTCGACGGCCGTCACGCCGAGCTGTTTGAGGTAGGGGATCTTCCCGGTCAGCCCCAGGAAGGTGCCGGCGTGCGCGACGCCGCTCGACGCGCCGCGCGTGAAGCTGCCGACGTGCAGCTCGTAGATGATCGAGTCGGCCAGCGGGGTGTTCAGCGGCTGGTCGCGCCCCCAGTCGAAGCCGGTCTCGGCGTCGACGACGGCCGTCCGGCGCGCGGGAGCCCCCCACACCTCGCCGCCGACGAGGCGCCGCGCGTAGGGTTCGACCAGATCGACCCCTTCGTCGAAGCGGTGCAGGATGGGCGGCGCCGATTCGGCCTGGCGGCCGAACCGGATCGCGTAGCGCGTGAGCGGGGCGAGGGGCACGCCGGTGATCAGGGCGTGCCAGACGTCGCCCGTGCGGTTGAAGCGCGGGTCGAGGCGCAGCTCGTGGAAGGTCCCGCCTGGTGAAGCCTCGAGGCGGAGCGTCGCCCGCTCCGCGTGTCGCGAGACGACGGCGAGGTTCACGCCGTCGGGCGTCAGCGTGCAGCCGAGCGGAAGGGGCCGGCCGCGCTCGAGGCGGAGCGGCATGGGGTGCGCGCTCCCCTCCTCAGGAGAGCACCTCGGGCGGGTGTTCACCCACCGCGTGCACGTGCCAGATGTCGCGGGCGTACTCGCGCACCGTCCGGTCGCTCGAGAAGCGGCCGACGTTGGCCACGTTGCGGATGGCCGCGGCCGTCCACCGCGCCGGCTCGGTGAAGTCGCGCGCGGCGCGCGCCTGCATCTCGATGAAGGCCTCGAGGTCGGCGAGGTGGAAGTACCGGTCGCCGCCGTAGAGCAGCCCGTCGTGGATCGGGCGGAACAGACCGGGCAGCCTCGGGCAGAACAGGTTGCCGCCGATGGCGTCCACGACCCGCCGTACGGCCGGGCTCCGGTGATAGTAGTGCCAGGGATCGTAGGTGGGCCGGAGGGCGGCCACCTCGCCGACCGTCAGCCCGAAGATGTAGATGTTCTCCGCCCCCACCTCGTCGCGGATCTCGATGTTCGCGCCGTCGAGCGTGCCGATGGTGAGCGCGCCGTTCATGGCGAGCTTCATGTTCCCGGTGCCCGAGGCCTCGGTGCCGGCCGTCGAGATCTGCTCGCTCAGGTCGGCCGCCGGCATGATGATCTCGGCGAGCGAGACGCGGTAGTCGGGGATGAAGACGAGCTTCAGCCGGTTCTCGAGGCGCGGATCGTTGTTGACGAGCGACGCGACGCCGTGCACCAGGCGGATGATCAGCTTGGCCATGACGTAGCCCGGCGCCGCCTTGCCGGCGATGACCACCGTCCTCGGCACCTCCGGCAGCCGCCGGTCCTCGATGGCCTCGAGGTACAAGTGGATGACGTGCATCACGTTCAGCAGCTGCCGCTTGTACTCGTGGATGCGCTTGACCTGCACGTCGAAGAGCGAGTCGAGGTCGGGCGTGACGCCGGTCGCGCTCTCGATGACCTTCGCGAGCGCCCCCTTGTTGACCCGCTTGATCTGCCGGAACACCTGCTGCGCGGCGGGATCGTCGGCGTAACGGCCGAACGCCCTGAGCTTCAGGGGATCGGCCTTCCAGGACTCGCCGATGTGCGCCGAGATGAGCTCGCAGAGCCCTGGGTTGGCGTGCAGCAGCCACCGCCGGTGCGTGACCCCGTTGGTCTTGTTGTTGAAGCGCTCGGGGAACATCTCGAAGAAGTCGGGCACGAGCGTCGTGCGCACGAGCTCCGAGTGCAGCGCCGCGACGCCGTTGACCGAGTGGCTGCCGACGATGGCGAGGTTGGCCATGCGGACGCGGGGCTCGCCGTCCTCTTCGATGAGCGACATCCGCGCGACGCGCCCGGAGTCCGAGGGCCACCGCCGGCGCACCGCGTCGAGGAAGCGCGCATTCACCTCGTAGATGATCTGCAGGTGCCGCGGCAGCACCCGCTGCATGAGCGACACGGGCCACTTCTCGAGCGCTTCGGGCAGCAGCGTGTGGTTGGTGTAGCCGCAGGTGGCCTGGGTGATCTCCCACGCCTGATCCCACTCGAGGTTCTCCTCGTCCACGAGCAGGCGCATCAGCTCCGCGATCGCCAGCGCGGGGTGCGTGTCGTTCAGCTGAATGGCGACCTTGTCGGCGAACCGCGAGAAGTCGGAGTGCTCCTCGCGGTAGCGCCGCCAGATGTCCCGCAGGGCGCAGGCCACCATGAAGTACTCCTGCGTGAGGCGCAGTTCGCGGCCCGATGCCACCGAGTCGGAGGGATAGAGCACCTTCGACACCGCTTCGGACTGGATCTTCTGCTCGACGGCGCGGATGTAGTCGCCCGAGTTGAAGATCTGCATGTCGAACTCGTCCGAGGCGCGCGCCGAGTAGAGGCGCAGGTAGTTCACCGTGCGCCCGCCATCGCCCACGACCGGCATGTCGACGGGCACGCCGATGATGACCTTCCAGTCGAGCCACATCGGGTTGTACTGTCCGCGCCGATCGCTGGTGTGCACGATCGACCCGTAGATGGGCACGATGACGGCCTGGTCGTGGCGTTCGATGAGCCAGGGGTTCTGATCGGCGTTCCAGTGATCGGGCTGCTCTCGCTGCGCGCCGTGGTGGATGACCTGGCGGAAGAGGCCGAACTGGTAGTTGATGCCGAAGCCGAAGCCCGGCATGCCGAGCGTCGCCATCGAGTCGAGGAAGCACGCGGCCAGGCGGCCGAGGCCGCCGTTGCCGAGCGCGGCGTCGGGCTCGGCCTCGAGCGCCGCCTCGAGATCGATGCCGATGATGCGCGTCGCCTCGAGCGCGACGTCGAGCATGCCGAGATTCAGGAGGTTGTGCCGGAGCGACTGCCCGATCAGGAACTCGGCCGAGAGGTAGTAGATCCGCTTGGCGCCGGCCGTGGTGAACCGCCGTTGCGTTTCGACCAAACGGTCCACGAGGGGAGTTCTGAGCGCGAGGGCGACGGCACGAAACGCATCGTACGGTGAACAGAACTGGGGGTGCTCCCGGCCGAGTTGATATCGGGTGACGCGAATGATGTCGTTGGCGAGCGCCAGGGCCTCGGGGCGGGGGGCACGCACGTCGATGGGCATGAAGGATCGACCTCGAAAACGGCAGGAACGGGACGAGGCATGTCTCCCGTCCCGGCCCGGGCGCTGAAGGAAAGCGCGACGGACGTTATATCAGATCTCCGCGACCGGCCAAGATCTTGGCCGGTGGGGTCAAGATCTTGGCCCATCAGCATCGAGTCTCCGACACCGGAATACCCTCAACGAGAGGTCGTTAGTCTTCCAATCACAGCACTAGTCAGGGCATTCGGCTGGATGGGTTTAGATAATTGCGCCGGGGGAGAGGATTATGGGCCGTGCTCCCCGTGCGGCACGAACGTTGTATGGCTTTCAATGCCGCTCTCGCACAGGCCGGGTGCGGCCGCCCCGAAGGCTCCCCAGCCGGGGCGCGTGTTTGCCAGATCTTCGCCCGAGGACGTGGAGTCCAGTCATGCGTGTCGTTCCGTTGATCCTCACCCTGCTCATCGCAGGCACCACCGCCGCCCCGACCCTCGCGGCACCGTTCGGCTGGGAGAACGGTGAGAGCCGGGGCTTCAGCTTCACGACCACCGACACCGGCTACGAGTTCTGGCTCCAGGGCTTCGGCGCCCACGACTACGACACGCTCGACACCTGCTGCACGACCGCGTTTGCCGCGGTCGTCGCCGCGCATCCCGAGGCGAGCCTGCGGTTCTGGAACCTCTCGGTCAACGGCTACTTCGTCTCGTCGGAGTTCCACGACGGGCTCGACATGGCCTACTTCCGCAGCGCCATCGGTCCGCTCAACGACGTGCACGGCTCGGTCCAGCTCTCGTGGCCCGACTACGCCGCCCAGGTCCTGAGCATCGGCTTCACGATCGAGGATCCCCCCAATGGCAACGTGCCCGAGCCGCTGACGCTCGCCCTCGTCTGCGGCGGCCTTGCCGGCCTGAGCGCCTGGCGACTGCGCCGGAGGCGGTGACGCGTCCCGGCGGGACAGGCGGTAAGCTTGTCCCGCCATGACTGTCACCCTCGGTCTCGAACGTCTCCTCGCCTCGGGCCGGTTACAGGGCCGGCGCGTGGGGCTCGTCGCCAACCCCGCCTCGGTCGATCGCCGGTTCCGCCACGCCGCCGACCTCTTCGCCTCCGCGCCCGGCTTCACGCTCGCGGCGCTCTTCGGCCCTCAGCACGGGTTCCACGCCGACCTGCAGGACAACATGATCGAGACCCCGCATGGCGTCGATGCCGTGCGGCGTATTCCCGTCTACTCGCTCTACAGCGAGACGCGGGAGCCGACCGACGCCATGCTCGAGGGCCTGGACGTGCTGGTCATCGACCTCCAGGACGTCGGCACGCGCGTCTACACCTTCGTCTACACGATGGCCAACTGCCTCAAGGCCGCCGCTCGCACGGGCCTCCCCGTCCTCATCTGTGACAGGCCGAATCCGATTGGCGGCGTGGCCGTCGAGGGCTGGGTGCTCGAGAAGGGACTCGAGTCGTTCGTCGGCCTCTTCCCCATTCCGCTGCGGCACGGGATGACGATGGGCGAGCTGGCGCGGCTCTTCAACGAGGCGTTCGGCCTCGGCGCGCGCCTCGAGGTCGTCGAGATGGAGGGCTGGACCCGCGAGATGTACCACGACCAGACGGGCCTTCCCTGGGTCATCCCCTCACCCAACATGCCGACGCTCGACACGGCCGTCGTCTACCCGGGCGCGGTGCTCTTCGAGGGGACGCAGCTCTCGGAGGGACGTGGGACGACGCGCCCGTTCGAGATCTGCGGCGCGCCGTGGCTCGACGCGCAGCGGCTGGCCGCCGAGCTGAACGCGCTCGAGCTGCCCGGGACGTGGTTTCGTCCGACGGTCTTCGAACCGACGTTCCACAAGCACGCCGGGCAGTCGTGCGGGGGCTGCCAGCTCCACGTCACGGATCGCGAACGGTTCCCTGCCGTGCTCGCGAGCGTCGCGTGGATTGGCGAGTGCCATCGCCAGAACCCGGCGCGCTTTGCGTGGCGGACGCCGCCCTACGAGTACGAGTACGACAAGGAGCCGATCGACATCCTGGCGGGCAGCCCGGCGTTCAGACAGCACGTCGAGCGCGGCACGCCGGCGCGGGACATTGCCGCCGAGTGGGCCGACGGCGTGGCCGCCTTCGCGCGCATGCGGCAGGAGTTCTTGTTGTACTGAGGAGGGGTCGGGAGTATTTTCACTTTTTGCGTACCACGGCAAGAACGCATCGCTCTGTACGCAAAAAGTGAAAATACTCCCGACCCCGTTTTCCGTCTCAGCCGCGGGCGCGCCGAATCTGGGCCGCGTGGCCGTGGGCGTGCTCGGCGTAGATCTCGAGCCAGCGCTCGACCGAGTAGGGTCCCGACTCGGTGTGCGTCCCCGAGCGAGACCAGTCGGCCTCACCGAGCCGGTCGAGCAGTTCCGCCGTCGTGTCGCGCGCGGCGCGGAACGCGGCCAGCGAGGCCGCGATCGGGCGGTCGTAGTGCAGCCGCCGCGCGAACTCCTCCTGGTCGTAGCCCCTGATGACGGGGGCGTCCTCGGCCAGGAGCAGCCGCAGCCTGATGGCGCTGGTCATCTCGGAGTCGCCCAGATGATGCACGATCTCGCGCGGCGACCAGCGTCCGGGCCCGGGTCGCCTGTCGAGTTCCTCCTCGGTCGCGCCCTCGAGCGCGGCGACGACCTCCGCGTACCCGGCCTTGTATCGCGCAATCAGCGCCTGACGTCGTTCAGGATCCATTCAACAGCCCCCGCGCCACCATGAGTTCCGCGTTGAGGATGGCGGCGCCCGCGGCGCCGCGCACCGTGTTGTGTCCGAGCACGACGAACTTCCACGACAGCACCGGGCAGCGGCGCAGCCGGCCGACGGTCACCGCCATGCCGCGGTCACGATCGGCATCGAGTCGCGGCTGCGGCCGATCGGGCGCGTCGAGCACGACGATGGGCGCCGGCGGGGCCGACGGAAGGCCTCGCTCCTGCGGCTCGCCGCGCCACGATGCGAGCGCCTCGCGTATGGCAGCCACATCCACCTGCTCGCGCAGCCCGACCGACACGCTCTCGGTGTGCCCGTCGAGCACGGGCACGCGCGTGGTCTGCGCGCTCACGGCTGCGGCGAGCGGCTCGACGCCCGCCGCGCCGGCGCGGCCCAGAATCTTCAGCGTCTCACGCTCGATCTTCTCTTCCTCCCCGCCGATGTAGGGCACGACGTTGCCCACGATATCGAGCGACGCGACGCCCGGGTATCCCGCGCCCGACACCGCCTGCATCGTCGACACGATGACGCGCTCGATGCCGAAGGGCCGCAGCGGCGCGAGCGCCATGGCGAGGAACACCGTCGAGCAGTTCGGGTTGGTGACGATGGCCCCGGCCCAGCCGCGCGCCTCCCGCTGCCGCTCGATGAGCGCCAGATGGTCGGCGTTGATCTCCGGGACGAGCAGAGGCACGTCGGCCTCCATCCGGTAGTTCCTCGCGTTGCTGACCACGACGTGTCCGGCTGCGGCGAAGGCGCCTTCGATGTCGCCGGCGACGGCCGCATCGAGCGACGAGAAGAGCAGGCGCGGCGCGCCATTGGCGGCCGCCTGCTGTACCGGCATCGAGGCCGCCCACGCGGGCATCGGCGTGGCGAGCCGCCAGCTGGCCGCCTCGGCGTAGGTCCGCCCTTCGGACCGCTCGCTGGCCGCGAGCCACGTCACGCGGAACCAGGGGTGGCCGTCGAGGAGACGGATGAACTGCTGGCCCACCACACCGGTGGCGCCGAGGATGCCTACGTCCATGGAAAAAGGCTACAGGCTACAGGCTACAGGCTACGGGCTACGGGCCCGGCCAGGGCTACAGGCTACAGGCTAC
>JAHDVQ010000004.1:27359-30094 GCA_023384595.1 Vicinamibacteraceae bacterium
AACGTCGGGCGGAAACCAGCGGCGCTCGAGGTGGAGCCACCACCGGTGGACCATCCAGAGCACGATGACGGCCACGATGATCAGCAGCACGCGGTCGCCGATCCACTGCAGGGTCCGGCCGAGCGTGCCGATGCGTTCCCCGAGCGCCCACCCGAGGGTGAGGAGCAGCGGAACGAGAATGAGCGCGGCCAGCGCGTCGAAGAAGAGGAACCGCCTGAACGGCATGCCGTTGAGGCCGGCGCTCACGAAGATCAGGATGCGCGTGCCGGGCACGAGACGCGCGAGAAAGACGATCCCGTCGCCGTAGCGCGCGAACCACCGTCGCGTGACGCGCAGCCGCGCGGGCCGCACCAGGTGCCGGAGGAAGGTGTCGCGGCGCAGGCCGCGCGAGCGGAGCGCCCGGCCGTAGGAGTAATAGATCGCGTCGGTCGCGACGAGCGCCGTGAACGCGAGTGGGCCGACGAGCGGCCAGCGGAACACGTCGATGCCCACCAGGTAGCCGCCGATGACGAGGAGCAGATCCTCGGTGAGCGGCGAGCCGATGGCTGTCGCGAGAAACAGCAGCACGTAGAGCGGATAGCCCCACGAACCGAGGAGTGCGGCGAGCGCGTCGGGCGACATCGACCGAAGGCGTCAGCCTTGCGCGGACGCCGCGTCCACGCGCAGGAGCCGCAGGAAGTTCGAGTCGAGCCGATCGAGATCGGCGGAGATGCCCACGAGCACGACGGACTCGCCTGTGCGGACGTGCCCGTGCTCGATGAGTTGCGGCAGCACGGCGTGCACGGTCTGGACGGGATTCTCGAAGATGGGCGAGACGATCGGCACCACGCCCCGGTAGAGCACCAGCGTGCGGGCCATCGAGTCGGAGGGCGTCGCCGCGAACACCGGTACCGGCGGCCTGAGCGCTGCGAGCACGCGGGCCGTCTTGCCGCCGCGGGTGATCGCGACGATGGCCTGCGCGCGTGCGCGCACGGCGAGGGTCAGCGCCGCCTCGCACAGCGCGTGGTTGTGCGGAGGCACCCCGAGCGACTCGCCCACGGTGAAGGGCTGGGCGGGCATCTCGGTCTCGGCGGTGACGATGATCTCGTCGAGCATCCGCACGGCCCGGACCGGATCCACGCCGACGGCCGTCTCGCCCGACAGCATCACCGCATCGACCCCGTCGTGCACCGCGTTGGCGGCGTCGCTCGCCTCGGCCCGCGTGGGCAGCGGCTCGCTCGTCATGGACTCGAGCACCTGGGTGGCGACAATCACCGGCAACCCGCGCAGGCGGGCGGCCCAGGTGAGCTGCTTCTGCACGGCCGGCACCCGGGCAATCGGAATCTCGAGCCCGAGGTCGCCGCGGGCCACCATCAGGCCGTCGGCGGCGTCGAGCACCTCGTCGATGACCGTGACGGCTTCGGGCCGCTCGATCTTGGCAATGAGGGGCACGGTCGCGGCGTGAAGCCGCAGCATCGCGTCGCGGGCCTCGCGCAGGTCGCGCGCGCTCTGCACGAAGCTGAGGGCCACGAGGTCGACGCCGTGGGCGAGCCCGAAGGCCAGGTCGGTTTCGTCCTTCCCGGTCAGGGCGGCGCGCGGCAGCCGCACCCCCGGTGCGTTGATGCCCTTGCGCTCGCGCAGCAGCCCGCCGTTCTCGACGATCGTGTCGATGGCCCGCGCGCCGTCGCTGGACGCCACCCGCAGCGCGATGCGGCCATCGTCGAGCAGGAGACGGTCGCCGGCGCGGACCGCCGCGGCGAGCGGCGCGTAGGTGGTCGAGACCAGGCCGGGACGGCCCTCGAGATCGCCAATCTCGATGCGGAGGGCGTCGCCGGGCGCGAGCGGCAGCGGCTCGCCGCGCTCGAGACGGCCGGTGCGGATCTTGGGTCCGCTCAGGTCCTGGAGGATCGCGACGGCACGGCCGGCGTCGCGGGCGGCGGCGCGAATGCGGTCGATCACGACCCCGTGCCGCTCGCGCGAGCCGTGAGAGAAGTTGAGCCGGAAGATGTCGGCGCCGGCCGCGAGCAGCGCGTGCAGGCGCTCGGGCGAGTCGCTGGCGGGGCCGACGGTGGCGATGATCCGGGTGGCGCGCATGACGGGAGCGTGAGACCGCAAGGTCCACAGCTTACAATCGGGGCGCGCACGCGTCGAGCCGCGGGCGCGGCAGGAGGGCCCATGAGCCGGTTGAAGGAGTTCCGGGAGTTCCGCGAGAAGATGAACGCGCGCATCCTCGAGTCGGACAACCTCGAGATCAAGCGCTTCTTCGCGCTCGACACGCGCGCGTACGAGGACGGCGCGCTGCCGGTGAAGACCAAGGAGCTGCTCGGGCTGGTGGCGTCGCTCGTGCTGCGGTGCGACGACTGCATCACCTATCACCTGGTGCGCTGCAAGGAGGAGGGCGTCGCGCGCGACGAGTTCCTCGAAGCCCTCAACGTCGGCCTCATCGTCGGCGGCTCGATCACGATTCCGCACCTGAGGCGCGCCATCGCGGTGCTCGATGAGCTGGACGGCATGGAGTCGGACGCGTGACAGCGCTTGGCGCGTGGCGGCGCTGGGCGGCCTCGGTGCTGGACACGCGCGGCCTCGAGGCCGGCGGCCCGGAAGCGGCGAGCGTGCTGGACGCGCTGGCCGAGGCCGCCGCCGTGGTGCGCGAAGGCTGGCCGAACACGATTCCCGGCGCCGAGGCGGAGACGGGTCCGGCGGCCGGCGCGAGCGTCCCGACCGGCAGTGCGTCGCCGACAACGGGCGGTGCGTCC
>JAHDVQ010000004.1:30194-33966 GCA_023384595.1 Vicinamibacteraceae bacterium
GGGATCGGTGCGCACGGGTTCGATTGCCGAGTTGCGGCACGCGTTGCGAACGCGCGCGCTCAGCGCCGAGGCACTGCTCGAGACCACGCTCGCGCGCGTCGAGGCCGAGAACCCGAGGCTGAACGCGTTCATCACGGTCACGGCGGACCTCGCCCGCGAGCTGGCGCGGCGGGCCGACGACGAGCTCGCGCGAGGAATCGACCGGGGCCCGCTGCACGGCCTGCCCGTGTCGTTGAAGGACCTCATCGACGTCGCGGGTGAGCCCACGACGGCCGCTTCGCGCGTGCTGGCCGATCATCGCGCGGTACGCCACGCGCCCGTTGTCGATCGCCTGATCGAAGCCGGCGCCGTCGTGATCGGCAAGACCAACCTGCACGAGTTCGCCTTCGGCACGACCTGCGAGGACTCGGCGTTCGGGCCCGCGCGCCACCCGCTCGATCCGGCGCGGTCGCCCGGTGGATCGAGCGGCGGATCGGCGGCGGCCGTGTTCACGGGGCTCGGCGTCGCGTCCATTGGCACGGATACCGGCGGGTCCATCCGAATCCCCTCCGCCGCGTGCGGCATCGTGGGCCTGAAGCCCACGTGGGGCGAGGTGCCGGCGGAGGGCGTGGTGCCGCTGGCCCGCTCGCTCGACCACGTAGGCCCCATGGCGGGCTCGGTCGCCGACGTCGAGGCCGTGTTCTCGGCCATCGCAGGGCCGGCGCCCCCGGCGCCGGCGCCGCGCCCGGCCGAGGGCGGCGCGCCCGGGGCGCAGGACGGCGCACGCCCGACGCAGGGCGGCGGACTTGGGGCGCGGGACGTCGGGCACGCTGCGGGACTACGGCTGGCCCGGCTGGCGGGGTATTTCGAGGAGGTGCTCGACCCGGTGGTGCGCTCGGCCCACGAGGCCGCGCTCGGCGCGGCGGCGATGGCCGGCGCACGCATCGAGACGCGCGCGGTCGAGGGCGCGTCGCTCACGCCCGCCGTGTATCTGCTGACGGTGTTCGCCGAAGCGGCGGCGGTGCACGGGGCGTGGCTCGATGGCCACGCCGGGGCATACAGCCCCGCTGTGCGGCTGCGGCTGGAAGTGGCGCGGCTGGGGCTCGCCGAGGACTACGTGCGCGCGCAGGAGCTGCGCGGGCGCCTGGTGATGGCCGTCGACGCGGCGCTGGCGGGCGTCGATGCGCTGGTGCTTCCGACGCTGCCGATCCTGGCGCCGCTCCTCGGCGCCCGCACCGTGGAGATCGGCGGACGCGAGCATCCCATCCGCGCGATGACGCTGCGGCTCACGCAGCTCTTCGACCTGACGGGCCACCCCGCGATCTCGCTGCCGCTGTGGCCGGCGGGGAGCGTGCTCCCCACCGGCCTGCAGCTCGTGGGCCGCCGCGGCGACACCCGCGGCCTGCTTGCCACCGCGCGGCGCCTCGAGTCCGTGCTGGGGTCAGGTCTGCGATAGCACATCTCGGGGGTCAGGTCTGCGATCGCACATGCCCCCTACGTGCCCGGCTTCTTCAGCCCCCGCTTGACCAGCAGCGGTTCGATGCCCGGCTCGCGTCCCCGGAACCGCTTGTACAGGGTCATCGCGTCCTCCGACCCGCCGCGCTCGAGGATGTCCTTCCTCAACGAGGCCGCCGTGGCCGGATCGAAGATGCCCTTCTCCTTGAACAGCTGGAAGGCGTCGGCCACGATGACGTCGGCCCAGATGTAGTTGTAGTAGCCGGCGGAGTAGCCGCCGAGCCCCCCGAAGATGTGGTTGAAGTACGGCGTGCGGTAGCGCGGCACCATGAACGAGGGCAGATCGATGCGACGCATCGACGCCTGCTCGAACGCGTCGACCTCGCGCGCCTCGGACGCCGTCAGCAGGTGCCAGTCCATGTCGAGGATGGCCGCCGCGAGGTACTCGCCCGTGAGGAAGCCCTGGTTGAACGTGTCGGCCTCCTGGAGCTTGCGGACGAGCGTCATCGGAATGGTCTCGCCCGTGGCGAAGTGCTTCGCGTAGACGGCCAGCACCTCGGGCTCGAACGCCCAGTTCTCCATGATCTGCGACGGCAGCTCCACGAAGTCGCGCGGGTAGCGCCCCTGCCCGCGGAACTCGACACGCGAGAGCATCGACGCCAGCGCGTGGCCGAACTCGTGGAAGAGCGTCTGCACCTCGTCGCGCGTGAGCAGGGCGGGCTCGGCCGCCGTCGGCCGCGAGAAGTTGCACACGTTGGTCACGATGGGCACGACGCGCGCGCCATCGACCAACCGCGTGGACCGGAAGGTGCTGCTCCAGGCACCGCCGCGCTTGCCGGGTCGCGGATGGTAGTCGGTGTAGAAGATGGCCAGCGTGCTGCCGTCGGCGTCCTTCACCTCGAAGCCCTTGACCTCAGGGTGATAGACCGGCAGGTCGGGCCGCGGCACGAACGTGAGTCCAAACAGCCGGCCCGCCACGTGAAACGCGCCCTCGCGCACGCGATCGAGCGCGAAGTACGGGCGCACCGCCTGCTCGTCGAGATCGAAGCGGGCCTTCTGGACCTTCTCGGTGTAGTAGAACCAGTCCCACGCCGCCAGCGCGAATGGCGCGGGCTCCTTGTCGATTAGGGCCTGCTGCGCCGCGGCCTCCTCGAGCAGGCGCTCGCGCGTGGGCGTCCACAGCCGCGACAGCAGGTCGGTGACCGCGCCCGGCGTCTTCGCCATGTTCTCGTCGATGACGAAGTGCGCATGTGTCTCGTAGCCCAGCAGACGCGCCCGCTCGACCCGCAGCGCCGCGATCTTCGCGGCAATCGCCTTGTTGTCGTACTCGTCGCCGTGATCGTTGCGCGTCGTATAGGCGGTGAAGATCTGCCGGCGCAGCTCGCGGTTGTCGGCATACTGGAGGAACGGCCAGATGCTGGGCGCGTGCAGCGTGTAGACCCACTTCCCCTCGAGCCCCGCCTTCGCGGCGGCCTCGGCGCCCATCGCCACGACCGACGGCGGCAGACCGGCGAGGTCCCCGGCCCGTTCGATGACGAGGCGATACGCATTGGTGTCGTGCAGCAGGTTGTCGCCGAACTTGATGCCGAGCATGGCGAGCTCCGCGTTCAGTTCACGCAGCCTGGTCTTCGATTCGGCGTCGAGCGCCGCGCCGCCCCGCACGAACTCGCGGTAGGTGTCGCCGAGGAGCTTCTCCTGCTCGGGCGTGAGCCCCGCCTGCGCCCGGCCTTCCCACACGGCCTTCACCCGGCCGAAGAGCGTGGGATTCATCCGGATGTCGTCGCGCAGCGCCGTCAGCAGCGGCGCCACCTCGCGGTTGATGCGCTGCAGCTCCGGCGTCGTCTCGGCCGACTGCAGGTTCGAGAACACGCTCGTCACACGCGACAGCACTTCGCCGGCGTGCTCCATCGCGGCGATGGTGTTCGCGAAGGTCGGCGCCGCGGGATTCGACGCAATCGCCTCGACCTCGGCCCGCTGACGCGCGATGCCTTCCGTGATGGCCGGCAGGAAGTGTTCGGTCCGTATCTGCGCGAACGGCGGGACGCCGAACGGCGTGGTCCAGGGCTCGAGGAGCGGGTTGGGTCCGGCGGTCACCGGCTTCGGCGTCTGCGCGGAACCGGGCGCGCCCGCGAGCAGGGCCAGGCCAATGAACACGGCAACGACTCGTTTCATGATCTCCATCCTTCCGAGGGGGCCTCGGCGGCATGCGGCAAGGGCACGCCCGCCGCGACGACGCGACAGGACACGAACCGGCAGGATGGAGGCAGCGTGCCGGCCCGCGCGAGGCGACTGTAGCACAGCGCGACGGGCGGGCGTTCCGAGGCCGACACCGAGGCCG
>JAHDVQ010000004.1:34066-46620 GCA_023384595.1 Vicinamibacteraceae bacterium
AGGCGACTGTAGCACAGCGCGACGGGCGGGCGTTCCGAGGCCGACACCGAGGCCGACACCGAGACCGACACCGACGCCGACACCGGGGCCGCCGCCGAGCCCGCGGAGGCCGCCGCCTATAATGGCCTCATGCCGACAAGAGGCGCCTGGCTCGGCCAGGGCCGCGTGTCGCGAGGCTCGGCCTCCCGGCGGCGCGGGTGGAAGGCGACGTGCGCCCTGACGGCCCTGCTCGGCGGCATCGCACCGGCTCTGGCCCAGCCCGCCGCGGGCACGCGACGGTCGGGCGAACAGGACGGCCCGGCCGGCGCGGTGACGCCACGGGCGGCCGTCGGCGTCGACGCGACGCTCACCTTCGGGCCCGCGGATCCGGCGTTCTTCAACTACACCGACTACGACGAGAACGCGCTGCGCCTCGCGCTCGTGTCGCTCGGCGCCTCGTACCGCCTGACGCACTGGCTCGAAGCCGTCGCCGAGTTGCAGACCGCCAACACCAGCCGCGCACGGGTCTCGGCGCTCTTCGTCAGGGTGACGCCGTGGCGCCGCCATCCCGTCCACCTGGCCGCGGGGCGGATCCCACCGGTGTTCGGCGCCTTCGCGCGCTCGCGGTACGCTTCCGACAACCCGCTCATCTCCGCCCCTCTCGCCTATCAGTACCTGTCCACGCTGACGCCCCACGCGGTACCCTCGTCGGCCGATGCGCTCCTGGCCGTGCGCGGTCGTGGCTGGTACGTCACCTATCCCGGCGACACGACGCCGCCTGTCGACGACCCGTCCGAGTACGATCCCGACTCCGGTGCCGCGCCGCCAACCGCGGGGCACCGCGGCGTGGCTCTGGTCACCTCGAGCCGGTGGGACACCGGCATCGTGGCGCGGGTCGAGGGCGCCGCGCTCACCGTCACGGGTGGCGTCACGCTGGGCAGCCTGTCGGACCCGCGCGTGGACGAGAACAACGCCGGCAAGCAGATCGTCGGCCGCCTGACGTGGCGGCCGCATCCCGCGCTCGCCGTGGGTGTGTCGGCGGCCCGCGGCGCGTTCACCAGCCGCGCGGCGCGTGGCACGCCGGGCCCCGGCACCGGCGGCTCGCCGCAGCAGGCCGCCGGCGTCGATGTCGACTTCTCGCGGGGGCACGTGAGGGTGCGCGGCGAGGTCATCAGGAGCTCGTGGCGCATCCGGACGCCGCTGCCGCCGCGTCTCGACGACCCGCTGGCCGCGATCGCCGCCACTCTCGAAGCGCGGCTCCGGGTGTCGCCCCGCATCGACCTGGCCGCGCGCGGCGACTGGATCGGGTTCTCGAAGATCGCGGGCACGCTCTACGGTGGCCGGCCCACGCCCTGGGATGCCGACGTGGCGCGCGCCGAGGCCGGCGTCTCGTACCGGCTCTCCCGCCACAGCCGCGTCAAGGTCGCCTACCAGCACAACTGGCGCTTTGCCGCCACCCGGCGCACCGAGGGATTCCCCGCGGTGCAGCTCGCCATCCGCTTCTGACGATGACGCGGCTGCTCGTGCTCGCGACGGCGGCGTGGTTGGCAGGCACCGGATGGGCGTGGGCCCAGAACGGGACCATCCGGGGCCGCGTCGACGTGGAGCTGCCCTCACCCGCCGTCGGCCGGCATCTCGACGTGGCCGCGCACGGGACGGCACGCGTGCGTCCCGCCCCCGATCGCCGCCGTGCCGTCGTGTATCTCGAGCGCGCGCCGCAGGCCGCCTTCGAGGAGCGCCGCCCCGCGCGAGCCCGCATCGACCAGCGGAACGAGACGTTCGTGCCGCACGTGCTCGCCATCACGGTGGGCACGACGGTCGACTTCCCGAACAACGACACCACCTACCACAACGTCTTCTCGCTCTCGCGGCCGAAACCGTTCGACCTCGGGCGCTACGCCGCGGGGCGTTCGCGCGCCGTGACCTTCGACCGCCCCGGCATCGTGCGCGTCTTCTGCGACATCCATTCCCACATGAGCGCGTTCATCCTGGTTTTCGCGCACCGGTACTTCGCCGTGACGGACGACCAGGGCCGGTACCGCATCGACGACGTCCCCCCGGGCACCTACGTCGTGCGCGCCTGGAACGAGGCGGTCCCGTCGGCGGGCCGCGAGGCCGTCGTGCGCGCCGGCGAGGCGGTGACCCTCGATTTCGTGCTGCGGCCCTCGAGCGGCCCTGCCCCGCGGGATGTGCAGCCATGAGGCTCCTGGGATCGCTGAGCAACCGCATCTTTCTGACGACCACGCTGCTGGCGATGCTGTCGATCGGCATGGCCGTGTGGCTGATCAGCCGTACGCTGACGGCGCAGCTCGAGCAGGAGGCCGTGCGCAGCCTCGCCGAAGCCGGCACCCTGGTCGACGAGTACCGCCGCGTATCGCTCGCCCAGCTCGGACAGTCGGCGCGTCTCATCGCCGACCTTCCCAAGTTCAAGGCCGCGGTGGAACTGAACCACCCTCCCACGATGGCGCCGCTCGCGGCTGGCTACCGGCGTCAGCTCGACGCCGATCTGCTGATCGTCGCGGGCCGCGACGGGCGCCTCCTCGCCAGCGACGTGCGCCCCGGTCTGTTGCCGCTGACAGGGGCCGAGCGCGAAGGGCTGGCCGTCACGGACGCGCTGCGCGGCATCGAAACCGCCGCATTCCTCCCGCGCGAAAGCGCCATCCTGCAGCTGGTCACCGTCCCGGTGTGGATCGACCCGGGCGCGCCGGATCTGCTGGGCGCGCTCGTCGTGGGCGTGGCGCTCGATGCCCGCTTTGCCGGAGGCATCAAGGCCCTCACGGCGAGCGACATCGCGCTCGCGTGGGACGGCCGCGTCCGCGCCACCACGCTCGAGGGCCTGCACGAAGAGGCGCTGGCGCCGCTGCTGGCCTCGGGCGGCAGCGGGCCCGCGCAGATCGGCCACGAGGCCTACGATGCCGTCGTCCGTCCCCTCGTCCTGCCGCCGTCGCCGCAGGGCGGCGTGGCGGCGGTCCCGCCCGGCACCGGAGCCGTCGTGGTGCTGCGTTCGCGCACCGAGCGGCTGCGGCCGTTGCGCGCGCTGCACGCCGCGCTGGCCGCCACGGCGCTGCTCGTCGTGTTGCTGGCGACCCTCCTGAGCTACCTCGTGGCGCGCACCGTGACGCGCCCCGTCGGCGCCATCACCGCGGCCATGCGCGAGATGGCGGCGTCGGGCGACCTGGCCTCGCAGGCTCCCCTGACCCCCGGCTCACGCTGGGTCGACGACGATGCGCGGGTGCTCGCGGATACGTTCAATGCGATGACCGCGTCGATTGCGCGATTCCAGCGCGAGGCGGCGCAGCGCGATCGCCTCTCGTCGCTCGGCCGGCTCTCGACGGTCATCGCCCACGAGATCCGCAACCCGCTGATGATCATCAGGACCGCGCTGCGCACGCTGCGCCGGAGCGAGGGCCACCCGACGGCCGTGGCCGCGGCGGCGGCGGACATCGACGAGGAGGTCCACCGGTTGAATCGCGTGGTCAACGAGGTCCTCGACTTCGCCCGGCCCATCACCTTCGACGTGGCGCCGGCGAGCCTCTCGGCGATCTGCCGCGAGGCGCTGGCGGCCGCCGAGGCCGACGGTCTCGGTCTCGTCTGCCGCGTGGTTCTCGATCCGGATGCCGACGCCGTCGTCACCGACGCCGAACGGGTGCGCCAGGCGCTGGTCAACGTCCTGCTGAACGCGCGCCAGGCCGTGGCGGCGCGCGTGCCAATCGCCGGCGGCGGCGACGTCCCGCCCGCGATCGAGGAAGGACGGGCGCCGCGCATCGAGCTCGAGACGATCGCGGGACCCGGGCGCGTGCGCATCACGGTGCGCGACGAGGGCCCCGGGGTCGACGCCGCGACGCTCTCGCGCATGTTCGAGCCGTTCTTCACCAGCCGGCCGTCGGGAACCGGCATCGGCCTTGCGATCACGCGGAACATCGTCGAGGGGCTCGGTGGCACCGTCCGCGCCGCGAGCCGCCCCGGCGAGGGCACGGACGTGACAATCGAGCTGCCTCGCGCGGCTCATCCACCGAGAGGCCTCGCCCGATGAGCGCCGTACTCCTGGTCGACGACGAGCCGAAGATCCTGCGGGGCCTCGAGCGCGCCCTGCGCGACGACGGGCACGAGGTCGTCGCCACGTCGAATCCGCACGAGGCCCGGCGGCTGCTGGGCCGGCGCTTCTTCGATGTGCTCGTGGCCGACAACCTCATGCCCGAGGTGACGGGCCTCGAGCTGGTGCGCGAACTCTCGGCGGGCGGCAGCGACCGGCCGCAGACCATTCTGATGACGGCCTACGCGAGCATCGAGAGCGCGATCGAGGCCATGCGGCTCGGCGCCTTCGACTACCTGCAGAAGCCCTTCGAGATCGACGAGCTCCTGGTCGTCGTCAGGCGGGCCATCGAGCACGGCCAGCTTCGGTCGCAGCACCGCTACCTGCTCAGCGAGCGGGACGAGGAGTTCGCGCACTACGGCTTCGTGGGCCGAAGCCCACGCGTGCTGGCGCTGCTGCGCGAGGTGGACCTGGTCGCCGCGGCCAAGAGCACCGTGCTCATCACCGGCGAGACGGGCACGGGAAAGGAGCTGCTCGCGAGGGCCATCCACCACCGCAGCGCGCAGAGCGGGATGCCGCTGGTGAAGGTGAACTGCGCCGCCATTCCCGAGACACTGCTCGAATCGGAGCTCTTCGGCCACGTCCGCGGCGCGTTCACCGGGGCCCTGGCGAACAAGAAGGGCAAGTTCGCCCTCGCCCACGGCAGCACCATCTTCCTCGACGAGGTCGCGACGCTCACGCTTCCCCTGCAGGCGAAGCTGCTGCGCGTGCTGCAGGAGCGCGAGTTCGAGCCGCTCGGCGACGAACGCAGCCAGCGCGTTGACGTGCGCGTGGTGGCGGCGACCAACCGGCCGCTGCGGCAGCTGGTGGCCGAGGGCCGCTTCCTCGACGACCTGTTCTACCGGCTCAACGTCATTCCGCTCTCCATCCCGCCGCTGCGGGAACGAAAGGAAGACATCCCGCTGCTCGTCGAGCACTTCGTGCGCAAGCACGCGGCGCGCATCGGCCGCCAGATCGAGGGGGTGGCCGACGGCGTCCTCGAGGCGCTCATGGGTCACGACTGGCCGGGCAACGTGCGCGAACTCGAGAACACGATCGAGCGCGCCGTGGTGCTCTCCACGGGGCCGACGATCGGGCCCGCCATCGTGCCGGCGCTCTCGGCAGGCGCGGCGCCCGCGCCGCACGCGCTGCCGGGGGTGGCGCTCCGCGAGAACATCGAGTGGGCCGAGCGCGAGACGGTACGGCGCGCGCTGGCGCTCGCGGGCGGAGTCAAGAAGGACGCCGCCGAGCGCATGGGCATCAGTCAGCGCGCGCTGAGCTACTACCTCGCGAAGCACCACATCGAGTGATGGCACGTGCCGGCACCACCGTGCCCGGCTTTCGTGACACGTAAGGCCTTTCGTCGGACGTAAGGACCTCTGCGGGGCCGGCGCCCACAAGCCCCCGAAATCCGCCCTCCGCGGCGCCTGGGCCCTCGGCACCGCTCTTGCCCTCTCCCCCGGCATCACGCCTGCGCCCGCGCGTCACGTACCTCGCGCGGGAGGGAACACGACCGGAGGCCGACCGTGCATCGATCGCCCGTGGTTCTGCTCGCCTCGCTCCTCGTCGCCGGAGGCATGTGCTCGACGGCGCCGCCCGCCGCCGCCGCGCCGCAATCGACACCATCGCCGCCCGACTCGACCGCGCCCGCCCCGTCCGCCGAGTCCGACGACGACGACATGGTGCTCGACCCGGCGCAGCCGGAGTTCACCGTCGTGAACCTCCCCACGACCCTGGCCCTCCCGCGGCATCGGGTCGCGTTCCGCGTCACGCATCGATTCACGCGAGATCTCACGGCGGGAGACTTCGGCGATCTGCTCGCCGACTTCTTCGGGTTCGATGGGGGCGCGCTGATCGGGTTGGACGTCAGGTTCGGCGTGGCGCGAGGGTGGCAGGCGGGCGTCTACCGGACGAGCGACCGCACGATTCAGTTGTTCACGCAATACGAGATCCTCAGGCAGCGGGGCGGCAGTCCTATCGGGGTCGACCTGCTCGCCAGCGTCGAAGGCACCAACAACTTCTCCGGTGACGATCCCCGCCAGCCCACCGGCGACGGTCAGCGGTCGCCCGCGTTCGGTGCGATCGTGTCGCGCGTGCTCGGAAGCCGGGCGAGCGTCAATGCCACCGTCGCGTGGGTCGGCAACACCAACCCGCTGCCCGGCGGCGGCGCCGATGACGACGACACGGTGGTGGCAGGGGTGGGAGGACGCGTGCGCGTCTCGCGCACGGTGTACGTCGTGGGCGAGATCGTGCCGCGGCTCGCGGGCTACCGCCCGGGGACGACCCTGGCGTCGTTCGGGCTCGAGAAGCGGGTCGGGGGCCACGCCTTCCAGGTGAACGTGTCGAACGGGTTCGGGTCGACCGTCGCGCAGATGGCACGCGGCGGCGTCGAGGACGCCTGGTTCATCGGATTCAACATCAACCGGAAGTTCTTCTGAGCAGGAGGTTCGCATGCGCGCGCGGACGGCATCGTGGCACGGCGTGACGCTGTTGCTCATCGCTCTGGGAATCGGTGCGGGCTCGGGGTGCGGAGGCGGCGGGTCGTCGTCGACACCGCCGCCGACCTCGCCGTCGCCACCGCCGCCGTCGGGCGGCGGATCCTCGACGGCCACCATTCGCATCACGTCGTCGGGCGTCGATCCGAAGGAGGTCACGATTGCCGTCGGCGGGCGCGTGACCTTCGTCAACAACAGCACCACGGCACGCGAGCCGTCGTCGGACCCGCATCCCACACACACGATCTGTCCCGAGATCAACGTGGGACGGCTCGATCCCGGCCAGATGCGCGAGACGGGGGTCATCAACCGCGCTGTCCGCTGCGGGTTCCACGATCACAACGACCCGACCAACGCCTCGCTGACCGGCACGATCATCGTGCAATGACCCGGCGTGTCGCGATGCTCGGTGGCGGCGGCCTCGCACTCGCCGCGGCCATCCAGTTGACGGTTCCCGAACGTCGCAACCCGGCGACCGAGCCTGCCGCGCGCGTCGAGGCGCAGGCAGACATCCCCCCGGCGGTCGCCGCCTCGTTGCGCCGGGCCTGCTACGACTGCCACTCGAACGAGACCCGGTGGCCGTGGTACTCGCGCGTGGCGCCTGCCGCGTGGCTCGTGGCCCGTGACGTCGACAACGGGCGCGGCCAGCTGAACTTCTCACGGTGGGCTGCCTACCATCCGTTCGACCGCGCGGACCTGCTCGATGCGGCGTGCCGCCTGGCGTCGATGAGGGAGATGCCCCCGCGTGCGTACGTGCTGATGCACCCGGACGCTCGCCTCTCGGAAGAAGAGGTGGCGGCCCTGTGCGCGTGGACCAGCGACGAGGCGGGACGGCTGGTGGAGGAATGATGGCAAGGCCGTGGTCGCGTCTCGCGCTGGGCTGTCTGATGAGCGGGCTGGCCGTGACCGTCGTCGCCGCACACGCCGGTGCGTCGAGGCGGCCGGCACAGGAGTCGCACGGGTGGACCATTCCGCCCGACGCCGCACGGCTCGAGAGCCCGGTGCCCGGCGATGCCTCTGTCGTGGCCCGGGGGCGCCGTCTCTACGAATCGCGCTGCCGCCGCTGCCATGGCCCCTCGGGACGGGGCGATGGCCCCGAAGCCGAACGCGACGAGCCGCCGGGCGACCTCACCGATCCGGCGCGAGCCGCGCGCAACCCCGACGGCGTGGTCTTCTACAAGGTGTGGAACGGCCGGCGCTCGCCCAGGATGCCCGCGTTCAAGACCGAGTTGTCGCGCGACGAGGTCTGGGCCGTCGTCCACTACGTCAAGACGCTGCGTCGAGGTGCCGGAGACCGGAGCCGGTGACAGGCACGGAAGGGCGGCGATTCCCGCGCGGTGTTCAGAGATTCCCGTGCAGGAATCTGGTGAGGTGGTAGCCGTCGATGTACTTGAACGGCGCCACCCCGGTGCTGTAATGCCCGCAGGGGAGCACGGCGACGGTGTGCGGGATGGCGCGGACGCGGAACTCCTGCACGAACTGGCGCGAGAGGCGCAGCGGAAAACTCAGATCGTAGAGCGCGTAGACCAGCAGCGTCCTCACGCGCCCGATGCGGTCGATGTGCCACTGCGGGCTGATGGGCATCCACAGGTCGCGCAGCCGCTCGAGCGTGACGTGGCCCTCGAGCCCCGCGCGGACGTGCGCCGTCGACAGCCCCTCCCACACGACGTCGGCAAAGTACTGCGACACGTGATTGAGCGCCGCCGCGCGGATGAGCGGCTCGTGGCAGGCGGTGAGCATCGACAGGCACGACCCGAGGCTGGTCCCGAGAATGCCGATGCGCTCGAACCCACGCGCGGCCAGCCAGGCGACGGCGCGCCGCGCGTCGAGCACGGCCTGGCGGTTCACGAGCAGCGTCCGGCCGATGTTGCTGCTCACGATGTAGTCGGCGCGGGCCAGTTCCGATGGCATCCGCCGGCCGTGATACGGCAGCGTCAGCCGAAGGGCCGACATCCCGAACCAGGCGAGCAGCCGGCACAGCCCCACGTGCCCCTCGTCGTCCGCGTTCCACTGCGGCAGGACGAGCACGGCCCGAGGCGGTCGGCCCAGGGTCAGGCGGCTCGGTCGGGCCGGAAAGAACCGCGCGTGCACGATGTTGTTCTTCTCGTGCGGCGTCGTGACCGCGCTCGGGAAGCGCAGCTCCTCGCCGTCGAACTCGAACTCGGTCGAGGGCGGCAGGTCGTAGAAGCGTTCGGGCTCGACCAGGACGTGCTCGACGTACTGCGAGACCTGCGCCTCGTCCGACAGCCCCGGGAGCCTGTGCTCCTCGGGCACCCAGTCGGCGCCCCACTCGAAGGGGCGAACCACACGGTCGTCGGACGCCTCCGCCAGGCGGCGTTCCCAGGCATGAATGATCGGGGCGAACATGAGGGAAGGGCGACAGGCTCCGGGCTCCAGGCTCCGGGCGACTCCTACAAGTATCGGACGAGCCCTTTCACCGCGTCGAAGAGCGCTCCGGCGAGCGCACGGACGAGCGGCGACACCTCGCCCTCGTTCACCGCATCGGCCACCGTGACCGGGTCGGTCAGGAGCAGCCAGACGGTGGCCCCGGCCAGGGCGGCCGCCAGGACGGCGACGACCCCGAAGAGGCTCATGCTGACGCGGGCGATGCTCATGATCAGGCGCAGTCTACCAAAGACCCGTCGCTCGGGTATGACGTTGGCGGCGAACCTCCGGTTCGGGCGGACGAACGGCGTCCCTGGCCCCTCGAGCGGCGGCGCGCCTCTGCGGGGTACTACGCTGGCGGTGGCGAAAAGTATGCAGCCGGCCCGGCTCAGACCACGGCCGGCTCGAGGACGAGAGGCCCGAGGCCCGACTCGCGCAACCCCGGCTCGACCTGCTCGCGGTCGCCGACGACCACCGTCAGCAGGTCCGAGGTGGGCAGGCGCCGGGCCATCGCCGAGGTCACGGCCTCGGCCTCGACCAGGCGGACCTGGCGCACGAAATCGTCGAACCAGCTGTCGGCCAGTTCGTAGATTTCCAGTTGCGCGACGGCGCGGGCCACCTGGCCCGCCGTTTCGAAACTGCGCGCGTAGCCGCGCGTGAGTGACGCGCGGGCGAGGCCGAGTTCCTCGGGCGTAATCGGACGGGGCCCCTGCATCTCGGTGATCTCCCGCACGATTTCGAGCGCCGCCTCCACGGTCGCGTCGGTCTGCACGCTGGTCTGCACGATGAAGGGGCCGGCGCTGCGGCGGAAGTCGAATCCCGAGCGGGCGCCGTAGGTGAGTCCCTTCTGCTCGCGCAGGTTGGTGTTGATGCGGCTGACGAACTGCCCCCCGAGCACGGCGTTGCCGACCACGAGGGGATGGTAGTCGGGCGCGGTGCGCGTCACGCCCATGCGGCCGATGCGCAGCTCCGACTGCGGCGCCCCGGGCTTGTCGACGAGGACGACACGGCGCCCCTCGTAGTCCGGCGGGAGAATCGGCCGCGCCGGCGGGCGGGCCGCGGGCGGCACCCAGTCGAACGCCCGCCGCACGGCCTCGAGAAGCGCCTCGGCCCGGAGATCGCCGACGGCGATGAGCACGGCCTCGTTCGGCACGTAGTGCGAACCGTGGAATCGGTGCACGTCGCCGGGCTCCATGGACTGCAGCGACGCGAGCGTCCCCACCGAGAGGTGCGCGTACGGATGCCGCCCGTACAGGTGCGTGCTGAAGGCGCGCTCGGCGAGCGCGCCGGCCGAGTCCTTCAGCTGCGCGAGCCGGCTGCATCGCAGGTCGCGCACGCGCGCGAACTCGTCGGGGGCGAGCGCCGGCTCGAACGCCACCTCGCGCAGCAGGGCGAGGGCCGGGTCGGTGAAGCGTGACAGCGTGGTGAGCGTCACCGCCGTGGCGTCGGGACCGGGTTCGGTGTCGAGCTGCGCTCCGAGCCGCGCGAGGGCGTCGTGCAGGGCTTCGGACGACCGGGTGCGCGTGCCCTCGTCGATGAGGTCCGCCGTCAGCGCGGCGAGGCCCTCGCGACCCTCGGGATCGGTCGCCGAGCCCGCCGGCAGCACCAGCACGAGCGACAGGACCGGCACGTCGCGGTGCTCCACCGCGCAGACGCGCAGCCCGTTGGCCAGGCGCGTCCGCACGACCGGCGGGAACCTGAAGCCGGCGTCGGGCCCGAGCGGCGGGAGCCGGGAGCGATCGATCACGACACCACCGCCTCGACCGACCCCGGCAGCGCGAGGTCGCGCCGCCCGACGGGCACCACGCTCAGGGCCACCCGGCGCCGGGGCACGAGGTACCGCTGGACGGCATGCGCCAGGTCGCTCGACGTCGCGTCGACATACCGCGACAGATCGCGGGAGAAATAGCCCGGGTCGTCCCGGTAGACGTTGTAGGCGTTCAACTGGTCGGACTTGCCGCTGAACCCGCCGATCGTCTGCAGCCGGTAGACGAACTGCGATTCGGCCTGCACGAGCCCGCGCTCCATCTCGGCGACGGTCGGCCCCTCGGCCGCCAGGCGATCGACGTGGCGCGTGACGCCCTCCTCGATGGCCTGGAGCCCGTGACCCGGGGCTGCCGTCGCGATGATCTGGAAGAAGCTCGACAGTTCGCGCGACGACTGGTACGCGGCGATGTCGAGCGCGAGCCGGCTGTCGACGACCAGCTCGCGATAGAGCCGCGCCGTCTTCCCGTTGGCGAGGATGTCGCCGACCAGGTCCAGCTCCGCATCACCCGGCTCGAAGAGCGCCGGCGAGTGCCACGCGAGATAGAGCCGCGGGAACTCGACGCGGTCCTCGACGACGATGCGCACGTCACCCGCAATTTCCGGATGCGCGACGCGCACGGGCACGACCTCCGGCCCGGGCGGGATGTCGCCGAAGTAGGCCGCGGCCAGCTCGAAGGCGCGCGCCGTTTCGATGTCGCCCGCGAGGACGAGCGACGCGTTGCGCGGGTGGTAGTAGCGGGCGAAGAACCCGTGGACCTCGTCGAGCGCGGCGGCGGCCAGGTCGGCGGGCTCGCCAATCGTGAGCCAATGATACGGATGGCCGGCTGGATAGAGCGCGCGCGCCATGGCCACCATCGCCAGGCCGTAGGGCCGGTTCTCGTAGTTCTGCCGCCGTTCGTTGAGCACGACATCGCGTTGGTTGTCGAACTTGGCCTCGGTCAGCGCGGGCAGCAGGTAGCCCATGCGATCCGACTCCATCCAGAGCGCGAGGTCGAGGGCGTTGGTCGGCACCACCTCCCAGTAGTTCGTGCGGTCGGCGTTGGTCGACCCGTTCAACGCGGCGCCGGCCTCCTGCAGCGGCCCGAAGTAGCCGCGATCGTGGTGGGCCGAGCCCTCGAACATGAGGTGCTCGAAGAGGTGCGCGAAGCCCGTGCGGCCCGGCTGCTCGTTCTTGGAGCCGACGTGATACCACACGTTCACCGCCACGATCGGCAGATCGTGATCCTCGTGCACGATGACCTCGAGGCCGTTCGCGAGCGTGCGCCGCGTGTAGGGAATCTCCACCTACAACGCCTTGAACTCGCCGCAGCGCAGCATCCGCTTGCCGGCGTACGGGTTGGCGATGGTCGTGCCCTTCTGCAACCAGTACTGCTTCTCCATCGGGCAGTACGCCTTCCGCGTCGCGGGCCCGAGCGAGCCCTTGTTGACCGTGCCGTAGGCGATGAGGGCGTCGCTCAACTTGCCGAATGCCTCGCGGGCACCCGCGACGGACCCGGCCGACCGCAGCTCCCTGGCCGCGCCCGCGATGGTGGCGCCGCGCGGCCCCATCGCGCCGGCGGCCTTGGCGATGGCGGCCGCGTCGGCCTTCACGCCGTCCATGCGGTCGGCCGCGAGCGCCGTCTGGATGCGAAGGTAGGGTTCGACCACCGACTGCGCAAAGTCGGCGGCGAGGGTGGCGGCGCCCAGCGCGGCGGCGCACACGACGACGAGGGCGGCGAGGAATCGACGGGGCATGCACTCTCTCCTTGCGACAGTCCTGGCACTCCGCCGCGGTCCGGACCGGCAGCGGCCCGCCGGCACAGCCCGCCCGTTGTCGGGCGGCCGTGCCGGAGCCCTGGGTTCACGACCGGACGCCC
>JAHDVQ010000004.1:46720-68030 GCA_023384595.1 Vicinamibacteraceae bacterium
GCCCGCCCGTTGTCGGGCGGCCGTGCCGGAGCCCTGGGTTCACGACCGGACGCCCGCCCGCGGGCGCCGGCGCGTCACTCCGCGGGGGCGAGCGGGATGGGTTCGGTGTAGCTGGCGATCGACAACTGGGCGGCCATCCGCTCGGCTGTCTGCATGAACGCGTGCGCCTCGATCGAGTCGGGCGCCGAGACGACGATGGGAACGCCCGCGTCCGAGGCGACGCGAATGGGCTGCTGGAGCGGGATGGCGCCGAGAAACGGCACGCCCAGCTCGGTGGCGAGGGCCTCGCCCCCGCCCCGTCCGAAGAGGTCGGCTTCGCGGCCGCAGCCCGGACACACGAAGTAGCTCATGTTCTCGACGATGCCGAGCACCGGCACGTTCAGCTTCTGGTACATCCGCGCCGCGCGCCGGGTGTCGGCCACCGACACCGTCTGGGGCGTCGTGACGAGCACCGCGCCCGCCACCGGGACCGTCTGGCTCAGGCTGAGCGCCACGTCACCGGTGCCCGGAGGCATGTCGACCACGAGGTAATCGAGGTTCTCCCACCGCACCTCGCGGAAGAACTGCTGGATGACGCCGTGCAGCATCGGGCCGCGCCAGATGACGGGGCTGTCGTCGCTCGTGAGGAAGCCCATCGACACGACCTGCACGCCGTGCTGCTCGGCCGGCACGATCTTCTCGCCGTCGGTGCTGAGCTGCGTGTTCACGCCCAGCATGTGTGGCACGTTTGGCCCGTAGATGTCGCCGTCGAGCAGCCCCACGCGGCTGCCGTGCCGCGCGAGCGCCATCGCGAGGTTCACCGACACGGTGGTCTTTCCAACGCCGCCCTTCCCCGCGCCGACGGCGATGACGTTCTTCACGCCCGGTACGGGCTGCCGGCCCGAGAGCATGCTCCCCGCCTGCCGCACGCTCGCCGTCATCTCGACGCGCACCGACGACACCCCGGCCAGTTGACGCACGGCGGCCTCGGCCTGCGCCTTCATCTGGTCCTTCACGGGACAGGCGGGCGTCGTCAGCTCGATGGTGAACGCCACCTCGCCTTCCGTCACCTGCACGTGCTTGACGAACCCCAGCGAGACGATGTCGCGGTGCAGGTCGGGATCGCGCACGGCGCGCAGTGCCTCGAGAACCGCCGATTCAGTGACCATGAGTGAACATCCCGACACGGAAAGGCCCGCACCCGGCCGTCCACGGAAGGACGCCGTGCGGGCCGCAGGAGCACAAGAACGCTCCTCCTAGCTTAACCCCGGAACGCGCAGGATGCCATCAGCCCGGGTGGGCGCCGGGGCTGGCGGAAGGCGCAGGTGGGGGAAGGCGGCGCGGCCGACTCAGCGGACCTGCTGCTGGGCGATGTCGCCCACGATCGGCAGCTTGAACATCTCGCCCTGGAAGGCCTTGACCATCAGGATGATCCAGAGGATGAGCGTCACCGGGATCAGCAGGAACGAGATGAGCCACCCCAGAATCGGGATGACCCCCAGCACGAGGTTGATGACGAAAATCGCGCCGAAGACGATCGTCGACTGCCAGGCGTGAAAGCGCACGAACCGGCTGTCCTTCTCGAGCACGAGCAGGATGATGCCGGTGACGAACCCGAGGGCGTAGGCGATGACGCCGGCCAGGTTCGCATCGAGACCGGTGCTCGACTTCTCGCGCGCGTTCTCCTGCGGCGTCGGGGGGACCGGCGGAGGGGTGGCCATGCTGAATACTCCTTGACGTCAGGCGCCGCCGGAGCCGTCAGGCCGCCGGGTGGCGCGATCGAACCTGCTGCGCACGTCCTGGTGTAGCAGCACCCAGAACGCGTAGACGGAAAGCGCGGTGCCGAAGGGCACGAGGAACAGGCCGAGCACCGCGAGCCCCATGGTGGCGGGCCGCGCCCAGGACCTCCGGCCTCTGAGTCCCAGGCCGGCCCGGCGATGCGCCAGGCCCCACACGCCAAACAGCAGCGCCACGACCGTGAACGCCACGCCCGTCACCCTCGGCGCCCAGCCCTGCGCGGGCCAGTCGTCGAGCATGAGGCTGAAGGACGCCGCCGCGAGGCAGGCGACCGAGACTGCCACGAACGCGGTGAGCCATCCGGCCAGGACGTAGAGCCGCCCCAGCAGGTCGACGTGCTCGTCCATCGTCGCCATGCCGGCGGACAGGCGTCATGCCACCGTCACGCGCAGCTCGACGCGCGTGGCCGTGGCAAAGGCCGGAGAGACGGTGAACGCGAGGCAATCGCCGTCGCGCGTGCCCGAGGGCACGAACACGTGGAGCTGGTGCAGGAGCAGGCCGTGCCCCGACCCTCCGCACTCGACACACCGCTCGCTCCAGACCTCGCCGCGGCCGCCGCACCGATGGCACGTGCAGCGCAGCGCCAGGTTGAGCGGCACCCGGCGGCCGCCGCCGGCCTGGGGCCCTGTGAGCCGCACCGCAGCCGACACCCGGTCGAGTCCGCGATCGGCGGCCAGGAAGGCGTCGCGCATGCGCTCCACCACGGGCGCGAGGGCCGGGAAATCGACGACCACCTCGTCGGCGAAGAGGTCGGCGCCGGGGCCGCGTCTGCGGCGATCGGCGGCGGGAGCGTGCGTGGGGTCCGTCATCGACGCGCGTACGATAGGAGCCGGGGTGGGACTTGTCAAGGCGAACCCGCGATGCTACAAACGCCCCGTGACCGATCAGACGCGCGAGTGCCCGATGTGCGGTGAGTCGATGCGAATCAAGGATCGCGACGACGTGCAGATCGTCCCCGGCACGCACCAGCAGATCGTGCGGCACGTGCGCGAGTGGATCTGTCCGGAGTGTGACTACTTCGAGGAAGTCGACGACGACAACGCGCCGCAGCCGTGACGTGCGGGGAGAAATGACCGTGGCCGACCAACAGCACACGCCCGCGGAGGAGCCGCGGATTCACTCGCAGCAGCTCGGCGGGCACTGGGTGGCCTGGGTCGGCGAGCCCGACGGCCGTACGGCGCGCGGCTGGACCGTGGTCGGAGAAACCCGAGAGCAGGCGGAGGCCCGCGCCAGGGCGCGCCTCGACCGGCCCGCCCCGGTCGGCGACCGTCAGCCCTGAATCCGCAGGGCGAATTCCTCGCCCTCGTCCTCGTCGTCGTAGTCGTCGGCCAGCGAGAGCACCTGGCCGACGAAGTGCGCCTCGTGCGAGCAATAGGGGCCCTTCGCCTCGACCGACACGAGCGTCACCCCCCAGCGCGCCGACCGGAACTCGGCCGTCACACACCCGCACGGCAGGGCCCCCAGGTCCTCGAACTCGAAGACGGGCACGTCGCGCGGCTGGATGATGACACCTGCGTTCACGAGGGCCTCCACGCTGACTCCCACTGCAAAGTAGACGCCAGTGTCGGCTTAGACGAAGGGGCGGCGACGGTGGTTTCCGAACAGGCCTGCGGCGCGGGATCTGCGGGAACTTGGACGCGGCGGTCCGGCGTGGCCGCTGTCGGCGTTGCGTCCTCCCGGGTCGAAGGACTGTTGCCGATCGCTACAACGCATCTCGTCCGGGGTCGTGGGTGTCCTCGACATCGGACAGATAGACGACCTCGCAAGTGACCCGCGCGCCGGGTCTGAGCCGGGCGATGGCGCCGGCATAGGTCTCGACCTGCTGCCGGTGCCACCCCGCGGGACGACCGGTCTTGAATTCGAGGATCACGAGATCGTCGGGCGCCCGCTCGACGAGACAGTCCACGACGCCGCGCACGATGGACGGCGTGCCCTCGATGTCCGCGGTCGTGGAGAAGGGCACCTCGAAACTCACGGCGCCCCCATCGAGCGCGGCGCGGACGTCGGCCCTGTCCCGCGACACGACGAAAATCCTGACGGCCCGCTCGACGAGCGCCTCGCGAGAGGCGGTGTCGTCGCCGTCGGCTTCCGGCACGGCGCTGGCCAGCTCGCGGGCGAGCGTGCGCGCGACGTCAGCCACCTCGTGCTCGGGCGCGTCGAGCAGACGGGCCTGGAAGAGGCGGTGCACGATGCGTCCGGCGACGAGCCCCGAGTCGGCGACGCCCCGTGTGGCGGCGCGCCAGGCCGGCGCGGGGGCCGGCGCCACCGCGGCGGTCGCCGACAGGCGCGGGTGGTCGGCTCGAGGTTCGGCCGCGCCCAGGAGGACGAGCGGAGCCTCGACGTCGGCGGCCGGACGGCCGGCGGCGGCGGCGGTGGGAGCCCCCGCTCCCGCATCGTCAGCCGCGGGAGCGGGCCGGCCCGGCGCCGCGAGGCGGACGGCCTCACCCGAGGGTGTCGTCCACGTCACGACGGGGTCCGTCGTCTCGGCCGACGAGGCAATCGCGTCGCGAAGCGATCCCGGGATCACCTCGGCCAGGCTGCCTTTGCTCGCGCGCAGCGCGCCGCGTGAGTCCACGAGGCCCGCGAGGTACAGGCGATCGCGGGCACGCGTGAGGGCGACATACAGCAGGCGCTTGCTCTCCTCGCGTTCACGGCGCTCCTCTTCCTCGCGCGTGGCCTCGTCGAACCCGTCCACCGACACGAGCGGCCCGCGCTCGTCCCAGCCGTCGAGGACGGCGAGCGGCGCGTTGACGCTGCCCGCGCCGCGCCCCAGGTTGGCCACCACGACCACCGGGAACTCCAGCCCCTTCGAGGCGTGCACCGTCATCACGTTGACCGCGTTCACGGCATCGACGGCCGCGTTCGACTCGTCGCCGAGCGACAGGCGATCGAGCTGCGCCGCGACGCGTCCCATGGTGGCGTAGCCCCGGTTCTGCAGCCGCCTCACCAGGCCGAGCAGCTTCTTCACGTTCTCCTGCGCCTGCTGGCGGCGGGGCCCGCGCAGCTCGAACGCGTACCCGGCCTCCTGCAGGATGTCGTCGACGAGTTCGGCGGGCGGCACGCGGTCGACGAGCCGCACCCACCTGACGACGCGCGGCCGGGCCAGGGCGAGCAGGGCGCGATCCTCCTCGGAGAGGGTGTTCCACGCGGCGAGGCGCCGGGTGCCCGAGAGCACGCGCCCGAGCTCGTCGCGCAGCGCCAGCAGGCCGGCGTCCGAGAGCCGGAGCAGGCGCGACCGGAGGACCGCGGCCGTGCGGTGGGGCGAGGACGGGTCGGCGAGAAAGCGCACGAGCGCGAGCAGATCCTTCACCTCGTCGGCGTCGAAGAAGCCGAGTCCCTTGTAGACGTAGGTGGGAATGCCCCGCCGCTCGAGCGCCTGTTCGTACAGGCGATGTCCCTCGCGCGTTCGAAGCAGGATCGCGATGTCGCCCGGTTCGGCGGCACGATGGACACCCGTCTGCCGATCGCGGACGGTGACCTCGCGCATGACGCGGCCAATCTCGCTGGCCACGGCCTCGGCGAGCGCCACCGGTGCTGCGGCCGCGAGCACGCCGACAACGGGGTCGGCCGCGGCTGGCGCCGACGGCCACGCCGGATCCGCGCCGGGATCGGGGAACCGGTCGTCGTCGCCGTACCGGAACGCGTCGGGACGCTCGACCAGCTCCATGGCGCCGCAGGCGGCGTTGACGAACGACAGCAGCGACGGATGGGCGCGGAAGCTGTGCGAAATGGCGCGCCGCGGGTCCCCGTCCTCGCGCAGGCCGGCGATGAAACGGGCGGCCGCGTCCACCACGCGCGCGTCGGCGTCGCGGAAACGGTAGATCGACTGCTTGCGGTCGCCGACGACGAAGATCGTGGGCGGCACCGCCTCGCCCTCGAGCAGCCCCGCCCCGGCGCCCCACGACTCGATGAGGCGCGCCACCAGCTCCCACTGCAGCGGGTTGGTGTCCTGGAACTCGTCCACGAGCACGTGGTGGTAGCGCGACTCGAGCCGGTAGCGGCTTTGCGCGAACTCCTCCATCTGCGCCAGCAGCCTCACCGCGCGCTCGAGCGCGCCCGAGAAATCGAGCGCATCGTGCGCGGCGAGCAGGGCCTCGTAGCGGCCGCGCGCGACGGCGTAGAGCCGGAGCAGGCCGCGCGCGAGCAGCACGTTGACGTCGCGCGCGAGCGCGCGTCCGGCCTCGGCAATCCGCGGCGCCGCCACGTCGAAGGCCGCGCCGTGCTGGCGGCACGCCGCGCGCGAGGCAAAGCCGCGCTCCCCGACCAGCATGCGCTTGCGCGGCTCGCGACGGCGCGTGAGGAAGTACTCGTCCGCCAGGCGCAGCGCGCCGCGCAGCTCGCCCTCGTCCATCGACTCGCCGTCGCGAAGGCGTGCGAGGTGCGCGCCGAGCAGGGCAAACCGCGCGTCCGTGGGCCAGGTCGCGAGCAACCCGTCGAGCCCGCCCGGTCCGCCGTCGAGCGCCTCGCGCAGGCGGCGCGCCGCGCCAGCCGACACGCGCGACACGTCCAGGCCGGCCGGCGCGCGATCGACATACGCGGCGAGGGCGCCGGGCGCGACGTGGCGGCGGTCCAGCAGGTGCGCGAGCGCCCCGCGGATGCGGCCCGGTGACATCTGCGACATGAGGAGCGCGACGGCCCGGTCGCGCAGGACGGGCCCGGCTCCAATCGCTTCGTCGATGGCCTCGGCCACGAGACGTGCCGTTTCGGTCTCGTCGGCGACCACGAAGTCGGGGCTGAGACCCGCCTCGAGCGGAAACTCCTTGAGGAGCGAGAAGCAGAAGGCGTCGATGGTCGTGATCGCGACATCGCCCAGGCGGTCGCGCAGCGCGCGCCAGCGGGCGCGCCCTTCAGGCGATCGGTCGGCCTCGCGCCGCAGGTGCCCGACGATGCGGTCGCGCATCTCTGCCGCGGCCTTCCGTGTGAAGGTGATCGCCAGGACGTGCGCGGGATCCACGCCCGCCTCGAGGAGCCGCAGGTAGCGCGTCGTGAGGACGGCGGTCTTTCCCGTCCCCGCCGACGCCTCGAGCACCACGTTGTGCGCGGGATCGACGGCGTAGTCGCGGGCCGACTGATCTCGGGGGACGACCGGCGGAGCGGCCGCCTCCTCGTCCGGCGCGCCGACGAGATCAAGCAGTGACGGCTGGATCGTCGGCTTCGAGCGCGGGTCGCTCAACGTCCACGAACTCCTTTCGGCACACGAGCGCGAAGGCGCAGGTCCGGCATAGCGACTCGGACGACGGCCTCGGCGGGAACTCGCCAGCGGCAATCGCGGCCACGACGCGGGCCGCCTCGTCGAGGGCCCCGGGCACCACCGACGCCCGTTTCCTCGTCGTCGAGAAGAGCGAGACGAGCGGCGGCGCGTTGCGTCCGCCCACGTAGTACGCCTCGTTCACGGTGCGGCCCCGTCCGGCCTCGCGGTCCGCGGCCTCGACGAGCGACACGTAGAGCGGAAGCTGCAGCCAGCGGCCCGCCTCATCGAGCCGGCCCGTCTTGTAATCGAGTACCCGCAGGCACCCGTCGTCGAGCTCGTCGATCCTATCCACCTGGCCCACCAGCTCCCACGGTGCCGTCGTTCCTTCGACGCAGGGGCCCGCCGCCACCAGGCGCTGCTCGGTGCGGCGGACCGTCACTCGCGCCGGAGACGAGGCCTCGAGCGCGAGCACGACGTCGACCAGCCCCTCGCGCGAGGCGGAGCCCAGCAGACGCGCCCGCTCGACGGGCCGGTCGCGGGGGGCGAGCGTCATGAGCGCCTCCTCCACGATCGCGACGGCCAGGCTCCGGGCGTCGGCCCAGGTCGCCGCCGCGATCGGCCGGCGGCCCCACGCCTCGGCGATGCGCCGGAGCGTGTCGTGCACGAACTCGCCCCGCCGACGCGGATCGAGCGTCACGTCGTCGCGCGGGGGCTCCTCGAGGCGCAGGACGCGCGAGGCGAAGTACTTGAACGGACAGGCACGGTAGGCGTCGAGCTGCGTCGCCGAGTGGCGGCGGCGTACGACGGCGCCGACCCATCCCCGGTAGCGCGGGGTGTCGAGAGGGCCGCGCGCGGTGCGCCAGGCCAGCCAGGCCGGGTCGAGTCCCGGACTGTCGGTGACCGGCCACTCGCGCGCGAGGGCCGCGCTCGTGCGAGCGACCACCGGAGGCGACCCGGCGGATGCCTCCACCGCGAGCCTCGCCTGATCGAGATCGTCGATGAGGATGGACGGCCGGACGAGGGCATCGTCTTCGAGGGTGATCGTCGAGAGCGAGGTTCGCGTGCGCGCGAGCCTGACGAGGTCGAGAAACGTGGCGCGGGCCGCCCGAATCCGATCGTCCTCCTTCGGCCAGTTCAGGTCGCTCAACAGCGAGTTGGGATAGAAGATCGTCCGGAGCGTCGTCTCGGCCCATTCGCCCTCGACGAGGCCGAGCAGGTGCACGACGTCGTAGCGGCCGAAGCGGGCCGCGGCGGCGTCGGCCAGGTGCACGCCGCCGTCGCCGACGCGCGGGGCGAACGTCCTGGCTTCGATGGCGCGATGGACGAGGGCGACGACTTCCGTCCACTCGGCCTCGCTGTCGCCGAGCCGCTCGTGCGCGGCGGCCAGCGCGTCGAGCAGCGTCTGGATGGCCGCATAGCCGCGCTGCCAGCGCTCGGCGTGCGGCGCCCGCGAGGAGCGTTGGCGCGTGTGCGCTGAAAGGGTCGCGGCGAGTGCCCGCACGTGTGCCGAGATCGGACCACGCGCGGCGGACGGCAGATCCGCCGCCACGCGGCGGGCGGCCTCCACGGCGGGGTTTCCCGGAGGGAGGCTGTCGAGCACGCGGACGAGCGCATCGCGGCCCCGCACGAACCCCGCCTCCTGCAGGCTCGCGGCGAGCCTGTGCACGTCGCTCCCGCGATAGGGCCGGCCGGGCGCCGAGAAATCGAGATGCGGCGAACGCAGCAGCGCGAGGACCGACTCGCGCTCCGCCTCGCGCTCAATCGCGTCGGCGACCAGATCGAGCGCCGCCGCCGCGGGCTCGCCGGCCAACGGCAGCGCATCCTCGGCGTGCCACGCGACGCGCGCGTCGGTGAGCACGCGGCGCGCGAGGTAGAGGTACGGAAGCGGCCGACGGGTGACGAACGCGGTGGGCGGGATGGTCACCGGCTCGCCGGGCGTCGCGCCCGCGGCGACCTTGAGCCGTGCGGCGGCGTCGGCCAGCTCCTCTTCGCGGTCGCGGCTCGTGAAGCACAGCGGGGCGGCGGCCGGCGCCTCCTGACCGCCAGCCGGACGAGGCGGCGCGACCAGCACGGGCAGTGTCTCATCGAGATCCCGCAGCCGCAGTTCTTCGATGTCGTGCACGCGCGCCTGCAGGCGTTCGCGCAGCCCGGCGTCGAGCTGCGTGCCGGTCGCGACGAGATCGACGGCCTCGATGCCGTCGCGCTGCAGCAGGAACTCGAAGTCCACCGGCCACAGACCCGCCCCTTCGCTCCACACGTCGCCCGTGGCCACAATCACGTGGCGCGGGGCCGAGGCGGGCGCGGCCAGCAGCGATCGGCGCAACGCGGCCTCGTCGAATCCTCCCGAGGCGGCAAGACGGTTCGCGTACGCGCGGAAGGCGGCCGCCAGGAACCGCGTCTGCCCGAGGAGCCGCGCCGCCCCCGCGTCGCTGTCGGCCACGCGCTCGAGCGGCGTCGCGAGGTGACGTTCGAAGTCGTCAATCGACACGCGCAGCCGCTCGCGCGTCTCGTAGAGCTCGACCATCGACCCGACGATGCCGGGACGTAGCGGGAAGGGCGGGGGCGCGCCGGCGCGTTCGGCCTCGGTCGCCGCGCTCCGCATCAGCACCTCGCGTTCGACCCTCGCGAGCAGCGGCGGCAGCCGGAGACCGGCCATCGCCTGAAGCGCGGGGTAGAGGGAGGCGCGCGTGACCATGTCGGGCCACGCGAGCGCGTCGAGGCGCCGCGGCCACTCGATGCCAAGGCGCACGCAGTCGTCCTCGCTCGGACGCCACGCGTCGACGAGGATCAGCTGCTCGATGGTGTGCTGCAGCGTGCGCGCGGCCGCGCGCGACGGCACGACGACGAGCGTTTGGCGGGCTGCGGCGGCGTCGCGGGCCGCGACCAGGGCCGCCAGCCCCTGCTGGGCGCCCCTCCACGTCGCCACCCGCAGCACGCGGACGCGGCGCGGAGTGATCACGGCAGCGACGGACGCTCTCTGAGCGCCCGCAGATCGGTGTGGACGCGGTCGACGAGCAGCATCGCGCCGGCGGCTGCCGACGACGCCTCCCAGGCCCGGGGCATGTCGTTGGTGGCGACGGCCGTCGTCCGCAACCTGACGGCGGTGGCCGCCAGCTGCAGCGCGCTCGTGAGCACGCCGTGGACGACCGTCGCCTCGGCGGGCACGATGACGCCGCGCAGTTGCACCATCGCGCGCGTGAGCGCCGTGTCGAGCCGCTCGAGCCGTCGCGGCGACGGCCCGGCGAGCCTTCGGATGTCTTCGAGCGCGCGGCGCGAGTCGCGGAGCGCGTCGAGTGGTCGATCGACCGCCGAGGCGTACGCGTCGACGACCCGCATGCGCGCGGCCCACTGGTCGCGCGCGAGACGCAGCCGGCGCGCCGCATCGAGCTCGGCCTCGAGCCGCGCCACGAGGTCCGTCACCAGCTGCGGCCGGCGATGCCCCAGGCGCACATCGCGCTGCCGCACGCGCGTCAGGGCGCGCTCGACGCCGCGCACGTCGGCGCGGCTGGCAGCGCGGCGGGCATCGTGCAGCGCCGCGCGCTGCAAGGCGCGGTAGTCGCGGTCGGCGCGGCGCTCCACAGCCAGCTCGCTTCGTACCGAGGCGAGCATCGGCGCGCGCCACACGCCGGGCACCCGATCGGACGAGCCGGCGAGCAGGGCCTCGGCCGACTCGAGCAGCGAGCGGCGTTCCTCGACGGCCGGCGTGAGCCGCGCGGCCAGCAGCGCCTGCTGGATCGATTCCTGAAGCGTGGGCGGCGGCGTGGGCGCCGGTGGTTCGGCCGGAACGGTGCTCGCGCCGAAGTCGAGCGCGAAGCTGCGCGCTCCCGGCACCGACGCGCGAAGCTCGCCGACGATGTCGTCGAGCAGCGACACGAACTGCTGCACCTCGCGCGCGCGGTAGAAGTGGTGCGTGGCCGGCCACTCCGCCAGCAGCCGGCGCGCGGCTTCCGCGTGGCGGAGCTGCGCGGCGCGATCCTCCACCTGCACGATCGCGTTCAGGTGCGCGGTGACCTCGCGCGTCATCTCGGCATAGTCGGCCTCGCCCCGCCGTGCGGCATAGGCCGCCGCGTGCACGGCCTCGCGCTCGCGCGCGGTGGCACTCCAATCCACGCGGGCGGCGTCGAGCGTCGCCAGGTGCAGCCTCGGCGTGCCCCCGTGTTCGCCGAGATAGAGCGAGAAGACGACCGCCTCGCCCACCCGCGTCCACTCGCCGTAGCTGGCGAGCGTCTGTCCGTCGGTGAGCACGATGCGGTAGAGCGGCACCGCCGCGCTCGCCGAGGCGCCCGCGGACTCCGTCCGAGGCCCCGGCCGGGGGCCGGACGCCTCCGCCGCCTGCTGCCCGGACGACGAAGCCGGGCACAGGAGCAGCCACGCAAGGACGAGGCCGGAGCCGAGGCGCATGGCCTTCATGGTACGCGCGGATCGCTTCCTGTGGAAATCATGTGGACGAGCGGTGGATGTGCTGTGAAACGGCGGCGTCCGCGAAAAATCTTTCCGCGCGTCCCGGGAAGAATCAATCCACAATCGTCCACAGGCGAATCTTCGCGTCTCTGTTCGCTTGATCGCTCTGACGCCGCCGGTAGAATGAACGCCGTTCTCGCTGGGCCGTCCACCGCTCCCGTCGACTGATCGCTACCGCCATGCCCAAGCCCGCCGTCAGGTTCCGTGAGCACATCAACGGCCGCGAGTTCCGGATCGAAGTGTCCAACGTGGATCCCTCGCGCTGGCGTGCGCAGGTGCTCAACGCTCACGGCGGACCGAGTGCCATGATGCCATTCTACGGGCCGACGCCCGAATCGGCCGCGCGGCAGCTCGCCGCCTGGCTCGCCCGCGCCTACGCCACGCCCGCCACGTCGTGACGCGGCGGTCTGTCCGACAACGACTCCCCACCCCGCCTAGCGGCGCACTTCCCAGTAGAAGACCCAGGGCATCGCACGGTGCACGGCGAGCCAGCCCTCGCCGCCGCCCGCGGTGCAGCGGGCGAAGTCGAACTGCACGGCCGCCCTCCCCAGGTCGCCCTGCAGCATCGTCGGCCACCAGGCGACGCCCCTGGCGGAGGCCGGACGCGTGACCTCGATCGGGGGGACGGAGGTGCACGCGTGCAGCACCGCGTCGCGATCGGCGGGCGTGATGTCGAAGCGCACCCAGAGCCCGCCCTGCCTCGTGTCGCGCCGCTCCTTCAGGTCGTGCGCGCCGGGCGGAATCCACGCCGGAAGCCGCCCAGGGGTGAGCGCGCCGTCGGCGACGGCGTCGGCCCGCGTCGCCCAGTGCGTCTCGCGGTGACGGTTCACGAGCCCGCAGCCTGCTGCAACGGTCAGCGACGCGAACACGGCCAGCCGCAGCCATCGCCACTCGGTCGTCATGTCACCCTCGTGCTTCGAGCGCGCCCTCGCGCGCCTCGTCGCCGCCCGACGAGGAGGGCGCCGGCGCCGCGGACGGGTCGATCGCTCGCTCGTCGACCAGGGTGTCGGCCAGCCAGTCGAGGGCGGCGGCGTCGTTGCGGGCGAGCAGGGCTTCGAGCGGCGTGCGTGCGAAGGGCTGCGGCTCGCGCTCCTGCATTCGAGGATACGTCCCGTCGGGCCGCCGCGGCACGTACCGGCACCAGAACCCGAGGTGCCAGCGCGTGAACTCGCGGACCCGTTCGCGTCCGTGCGCATCGTCGCCCCAGTGCTCGAGGGCGAGCGCGACGTAGCGGCGATAGAGCGCGACGCGATCCTCGGCCGTGTAGTCGATGTCGCGGCCCGCGGCGTGCTCGACGAACAGCCAGGGCTTGATGAGGGCTCCGCGCGCCGACATGACCCCCGCCGCGCCCGATCGGGCGCGAGCCTCGGCGATGTCGTGCTGGAAGAGGATGTCGCCGTTGCCCACGACGGGCACGGAGAGCCCGCGGACGACCTCGCCGATGGCCTCCCAGTCCGCGGGCAGGCGGTAGCGGGCGTCGCGCGTGCGGCCGTGGACGAACACGGCGGCCGCCCCGCCATCCACGGCGGCGCGCGCCACATCGAGGAAGTTGCGATCCCGGTCGTTCCACCCCAGACGGATCTTGACGGTGACGGGGGCGTGTGAGAGCGCGCGCGTCATCGCCTCGACGATCTGGCGCACCCGCTGCGGGCGGCGGGCCAGCGCCGCGCCGAGCCCCTTCCGCGTGAAGTGATCGATCGGGCAGCCGAGGTTCACGTCGACGAAATCGGCGCCGCGCGCTTCGACGAGCGCGGCCGCCCACGCCATCTCGTCGGGACTGGTTCCCGCCAGCTGCACGCCGAAGCAGGGTTCGTCCGGCGCGCGGCGGATGAGCGCGAACTCCGAGCGGCGTTTCTGCTTCAGCCGCCGGGCCACGGCCATCTCGCTCACCAGCACGCGCGCGCCGAGCTCGACGCACAGACGGCGGAAGGGGAGATTCGAGCCCTTGGTCATCGGGGCCAGCACCAGCGCGCCGGCCAGGACGTCGGAGAGCGCCATGCGTCTCAGTATCCCTGGTAGCGCCCGGGTTTGTGATTGAGCACGAGCACGAAGTTCATGGCCACGGCGGCCACGAGCGAGAGCGCCACGTTGGCGGGCGGCACCACCCACAGGGCCCCGACGAGCACGGCCGCATCGACGGCCAGCTGGAGGTACCCGGCGCGAAGCCCCACGCGATCCTGCAGGTACGTCGCGAGGATGGTGACCCCGCCGAGGCTCGACTGGTGCCGGAACAGGATCATGAGGCCCGTGCCGATGAGGAGACCTCCGGCGATGGCCGCGTAGACCGGCTGCACCCACTCGAGCCTGACCATCCTGGGCGAGAAGGCAGAGATGAGCGACAGCAGCGCGATCGACGCGAAGGTCTTCAGGGTGAACGTCCAGCCCATCTTGCGGACGGCGAAGAAGTAGAAGGGCAGGTTCACCACGAAGAACACCAGGCCGAAGCCGAGGCCGGTCGTGTAGTCGATGAGGAAGGTCAGACCGGCGGTGCCGCCCGTGAGCAGGCGCGCCGTGTGCAGCACGCCCACGCCCAGCGAGGTGAACACCGTGCCGGCGACGATGGCCTGGGCATCGTCGAGCCACGTGTGGCCGACGTCGGGGGGCGGAGTGCTCAGGAGAGTCCCCTCCGCCGGCGCGCGGCGGTCACCGTGTTGACCATCAGCATGGCGATGGTGAGCGGGCCGACGCCGCCGGGCACCGGGGTGAGCGCCCCGGCGACCTGCGCGACCGACGGGTGCACGTCGCCGCAGAGCGTCGAGCCCTTCGTCGTGAACTCGGCCTCGCGCCTGGCGTCGCCCGCAAACAACCTCTCGAACTCGGCGCGATCCGACACGCGGTTGATGCCGACGTCGATGACCGTGGCGCCCGGCTTGACGAACTCGGGCGTAATCATGCCGGTGCGCCCGATGGCCGCAATCACGATGTCCGCGCGCCGGCAGACGCCGGGAAGATCGCGCGTGCGCGAGTGGCAGATGGTCACCGTGGCGTGGCCGTTGGTCAGCAGCATCGCGACCGGCTTCCCCACGATGTCGCTCCGCCCGACGACCACGGCCTCCTGCCCCTCGATGGCGATGTTCGAGCGGCGCAGGATCTCCATGACCCCGAGCGGCGTGCACGGCACGAGGCCGGGCCGCTGCGTCGAGAGCCGCCCCACGTTGATGGGATGGAACCCGTCCACGTCCTTGTCGGGATCGACGGCGAGGAGCACGCGCTTGGCGTCGCACTGCGACGGCAGCGGCAGCTGCACGAGGATGCCGTCGATGTCGTCGCGCTCGTTGAGCTCACCGACCACGGCGAGCAGCTGCTCGGTGGTCGTCTCGGCCCCGAACACGAGGTGTTCGCTGTGGATCCCGAGCGCGTGGCACGTCTTCACCTTGTTGCGCGTGTAGACCTGCGAGGCGGGATCCTCGCCGACGAGGACGACGGCGAGGCCTGGCGTCGCCCCCGCCGCCGTCAGGGCCGCGACCTCGGTGGCGACCTCGGCCTTGATGGCGGTGGCGATCCTCGTTCCGTCGAGCAGTTGCGCGGACATTGTCAGCCCTCTCCGATGCCGGCCCCCGGGGCGGCGTGACCTACACGGTGGCGGCGACGGCCGCGGCGCGCGTGCGCGCCGCCTGCTGCGCCTGGATCGCGGTCAGGTTGATGGTGAACACGATGTCCTCCACGAGGCACCCCCGCGACAGGTCGTTGACCGGCTTGGCCAGGCCCTGCAGCATGGGGCCGATGCTCACGACGTTGGCCGAGCGCTGCACGGCCTTGTAGGTCACGTTGCCCGTGTTGAGGTCCGGGAAGACGAGCACCGTCGCCATGCCCGCCACCGGCGAACCCGGCGCCTTCAGGCGCGCGACGTCGGGCATGACCGCCGCGTCGTACTGCAGCGGCCCGTCGATGGCGAGGTCGGGCCGATGCGTGCGGGCGATCTCCGTGGCCGCCTTCACCTTCTCGACGTCCTCGCCCGTACCGCTCGTGCCCGTCGAGTAGGAGAGCATCGCCACGCGGGCAGGGATGCCGAAGGCGACGGCGGAGTCGGCGCTCTGGATGGCGATGTCGGCCAGCTGCTCGGCCGTCGGGTTGGGCACGACCGCGCAGTCGCCGAAGACGAGCACCTGCTCGGGCAGGCACATGAAGAAGACGCTCGACACCAGGTTGCAGCCCGGGACGGTCTTGATGATCTGGAGCGCCGGCCGGATCGTGTGTGCCGTGCTGTGCACGGCGCCCGACACGAGGCCGTCGGCCTCGTCGAGCGCGAGCATCATGGTGCCCACCATGATGGGGTCGTTCAACTCCTCGATCGCGCGCTCCACCGTCATCCCGCGCGCCTTGCGCCGCTCGACGAGCGGATCGATGTAGCGCGGGGCGACCTCGGCGTAGTCGACGATCTCGATGGTCGGCGGCAGCACCACGCCCTGCTTCGCGGCGACGTCGGCGATCTCGTGCGGATTGCCGAGCAGCACGCAGCGCGCGATGCCGCGCGCCTCGACAATCGAGGCCGCGGCCACCGTGCGCGGCTCGGCACCCTCAGGCAGCACGATCCGCTTGACGTCCTCGCGCGCGGCGGTCACCAACCGGTGGCGGAACGCCGGCGGAGACAGGCGCGGCACGCGCGAGACCTTGGCGAAGCCGCCGACCCACTCCGGATCGAGCCGGTCGGCCACCACGTTCATCGTGCGTTCGACGCGGGCCTCGTCGTCGACCGGGATCTCGGGATCCATCGAGGCGATGCGCGTGACGGTGGTGTAGCTGTTGTAGGGCACGGCCAGCAGCGGCAGGCCGCTCGTGAGCGGCTTGCGGCACAGCTGCAGGACGCGCGGGTCGGGCTCCATGTCGCCCGTGAAGACGATGCCGGCCAGGGCCGTGCCGTCCTGCGTCGCGAGGGCGGCCGCCGTGAGGATGTCGTTGCGGTCGCCGGGCGTGACGATGAGCGTGCCCGGCTTCATCACCGTGAGCGCGTGCGGCACCATCGCCGCGCACACCGCCACGTCGCGCACGCGGCGGGTCCGGGACTGCCCCTCTGAGAGCATCCGCGCGCCGAGCGCGACGGCCACGTCGTGGACGCGGGGGGCGGCGATGTCCATGTTGCACGGCACCGCGCCGAGCATGCGCAGCCGCTCGCGCGCCAGGGCCTCGCGGTGCGCCTTCTCACGAGAGGCGAACGAGAGGTGCTGTTCGCGCCCCAGGCAGTCGCTGCAGCCCTGGCTCACCGCGCCGGTCTCGCCCGTGCGCCCGAGCCCACCCGAGCACACGCGGTTCAGGATGCAGCCGACCGGCCGTCCCTCGACGAGCGCGCCGAACCCGCGGGCCGCAATGGCCACGCTCGCCGCGACCTCGTCGGGGTCCTCGGCCCGGGGCGCCGCGACGAGCACCAGCTCGGCGTCGAGCGCCTTCATCATGAGCGCGTTCACGCGCGTCGAGTGCACCATGCCCTGTTCGGGGCTCAGGCCCTCGGCAATGAGGACGTCGGCGCCCTCGGCCGCGGCGTTCGCCACCTCGACCACGTGCTCCATGAGCGTCTGATCGTCGCCCGCCGCGAGCAGTTCGTCGGCCAGGTGACGCGGGACGCCGGGCGGCGGCGACAGGTGCGCGCCGAGCGCGACGAGCGCGCCTGAATCGCTTCCCTCACGGTTGGCGATGGGCTTGACGAACGCCACGCGCAGCCCCTGCCGATCGAGCGCGCGGACGAGCCCCAGGCAGGCCGTCGTCAATCCCACGCGACGGCCGGCCGCGGCCACCAGAACCGTTGTTGCCATGTCAGTGCTCCGAGGAAACAGCCGCGCCCTGGACAATCTCCACCGTGTCCATGGCGATCATGAGTTCTTCATTGGTCGGGACGACCAGCGCCTGCGGTCGTGTCGACGTGGTGATGCGCCCCTGGTGGTGCCGCCCGTGCGTGTCGTTCGCGTCGGGATCGATCGTGAGACCGAGGAAGCCCAGGTGCTCGATGACGCGGCGGCGTACGAGCGTCGAGTTCTCGCCGATGCCGCCGGTGAAGACCAGCGCGTCGAGCCGTCCGAGCGGCACGACGAGGCCGGCCAGGTGCTTGGCCAGCACGTAACAGAAGATGTCGAGCGCGAGCTGCGCGCGGGCGTGGCCCTCGCCGGCGGCCTGCTCGATGGTACGCAGATCGTTCGAGAGCCCCGACACGCCGAGCAGCCCCGACTTCTTGTTCAGCGCGTCGAGCGCGTCCTGCTCGGTGCCGTTCCCCTGTCGAGCCACGTGCGCGATGATGGCCGGATCCACCGAGCCGCTGCGCGTGCCCATCATCACGCCCTCGAGCGGCGTGAGCCCCATCGTGGTGTCGACGCTCCGGCCGTTCAGGACGGCCGTGCACGACGACCCGTTGCCGAGGTGCGCGGTGACGACCGCGTGGTCGTCGGCCGGCAGCCCCGCGAGCGCGAGCGCCTGGCGCGCCACGAACCGGTGGCTCGTGCCGTGGAAGCCGTACCGGCGCACGCCATAGCGTTCGAGCCACTCGTAGGGCACCGGGTACGTGTAGGCCACCGGCGGCATCGTCTGGTGAAACGCCGTGTCGAACACGCCGACCTGCGGCAGGCCCGGGAAGAGCTCCTGCGCGAGCCTGATGCCGAGCAGGTTCGGCGGGTTGTGCAGCGGCCCCAGCGGGATGCACGCCTCGACCTTGGCGACCACTTCGGAGGTGATGAGCATGGAGCCCGAGAACTGCTCGCCGCCGTGCACGACGCGGTGCCCGATGCCGACCAGGCTCGAGACGAGCCCCATCTCGCGCAGCATCTCGACGACCGCGCGCAGCGCAGCGTCGTGTCCGGCACCGGGCAGGGCGCGGGTCTGCCGCGTGCCGTTGTGCTTCCAGTCGAGGGAGGCCTCGGCGGACCCGAGGCGCTGGGCGATGCCCGACACCAGTTCGCGGCGGGTCTGGGGATCGATGACGGCGAACTTCGCGGACGAGGAACCGCAGTTGAGAACCAGGACGTTCATGGTGGGATCGAGCTGGCGAACCGATGAGGGCAGGGAGGAAACCGAGGCCCCGAGTGCGCCCCGGAGCTCAGGGCAGAACAGGTCTCAGGTTAGCGTTTTGCGGCCTGTTCTGTCAAAGATCGGCCGTCTCCGGACGCGGCCGGCGGGGGCGGGCCGCGCGCGCCCAACGGGGGGTCAGATCGTCATCGTCTGCAGGTCTGGCGCGGCAATCAGCCGGGGCTCGGTGAGCGCCTGCACCTCGTCGAGCGTGACGCCCGGCGCGAGCTCCCGCACGAGGAGCCCCTCGGGCGTGATGTCGATCCAGGCCAGGTCCGTGCAGACCGCCCTGACGCACCGGCGGCCGGTGATGGGCAGCGTGCACTGCCTGAGGAGCTTCGGCTTCCCGTCCTTGCTCGCGTGGTCCATGATGACGACCACGCGCTTGGCGCCGGCGACCAGATCCATCGCCCCGCCCATGCCCTTCACCATCTTGCCCGGGATGACCCAGTTGGCGAGGTCGCCGTGTTCGGAGACCTCGAAGGCGCCGAGAATGGCGAGGTCGATGTGGCCGCCGCGAATCATCGCGAACGACTCCGCCGAGTTGAAGTAGGCCGTCCCGGCGATTTCCGTGACGGTTTCCTTTCCGGCGTTGATGAGGTCGGGATCGACCTGGTCGTCGTACGGGTACGGCCCGACGCCGAGCATGCCGTTCTCCGATTGCAGCACCACCTCGATGCCCGGCGGCACGTAGTTGGCGACGAGCGTCGGCATCCCGATGCCGAGGTTCACGTAGAAGCCGTCGTGCAGCTCGCGGGCCACCCGCTGAGCGATCTGTTCGCGTGTGAGCGCCATGGTCAGTTCCTCGATCGCGTCGTGCGGCGCTCGATCGGCTTCACGTAGTCGGTGCCGAGCACGAGGCGCTGCACGTAGATCGACGGCACGTGAATCTGGTCGGGGTCCAGACCGCCGAGCGGCACGATCTCCTCGACTTCGGCGATCGTGATGCTCGCGGCCCCCGCCATGCAGCCGTTGAAGTTGCGCGCGGTCTTGCGGAAGACCAGGTTCCCCCACGTGTCGGCCTTCCACGCCTTGATGAGCGCGAAGTCGCCGCGGATGGGCATCTCGAGGAGGTACTGGCGCCCGCCGATCTCGCGCGTCTCCTTGCCGTTGGCGGCCTCGGTGCCGACGCCGGTCGGCGTGTAGAACCCGCCGATGCCGGCCGCCCCCGCGCGGCAGCGCTCGGCGAGCGTGCCCTGAGGCACCAGTTCCACTTCGAGCTCGCCCGAGAGGTACTGCCGCTCGAACTCCTTGTTCTCGCCGACGTAGCTCGAGACCATCTTCTTGACCTGCTGGGCCTGGAGGAGCACGCCCAGGCCCTGTTCGGTCGTCCCGCAGTTGTTCGACACGATGGTGAGCCGCCTCGTCCCCCTGCGGTGGACCGCCGCAATGAGCTGTTCGGGGTTGCCGCACAGCCCGAATCCTCCGACAACCAGCGTCGCGTCGTCCTGGAGATCGGCGATGGCCGCGTCGGCCGTCTCGTAGATCTTGTTCATGGGCGGCTCCTCGTGCGCGTCGACTAGCGCTCGACGATGAGCGCCACGGCTTCGCCGCCGCCGATGCAGAGCGAGGCGAGGCCGCGGTGCTTGCCGGCGTCCTTCATCGCGTAGAGGAGCGTCACCAGGATGCGCGCTCCGCTGGCGCCGATCGGGTGACCGAGCACGACCGCGCCGCCGCGCACGTTCACGTTGTGGCCGTCGAGACCGAGCAGCGTGTTGTTCGCGATGGAGACGACCGCGAACGCCTCGTTGATCTCCCAGAGGTCGATGTCGGAGGTGGTGAGCCCGGCGCGCGCGAGCGTGATGTTGACCGCGTCGGCCGGCGCGATGGTGAACTCGGCCGGCTTCCGGGCCGCGCCGCCCCACGCCCTGAGGCGCGCGAGCACCTGGCGGCCCTCCTTCGCGGCGCGCTCGGCGCTCATGAGGACCACCGCGGCGGCGCCGTCGTTGATGCTCGACGCGTTGGCCGCCGTCACCGTGCCGTCCTTGCGGAAGACGGGCTTGAGGGTCGGGATCTTGTCGGGCCGGGCGAGCTTGGGGCCTTCGTCGTCCGAGACGACGGTCTTCTCACCCTTGCGGCCCTCGATCTCCACGGGCACGATCTCGGCCGTGAAGAGACCCTGCTGCTGCGCCTCGATCGCGCGGCGCGTCGACTCGGCGGCGAACTCGTCCTGCATGGCGCGCGTCACGCCGTGCGCGTCGGCCGTCTGCTCGGCGCACTCGCCCATGTGGCACTGGTCGTAGGCGTCGGTGAGGCCGTCGTAGACGAGGGCGTCGAGCAGCTGCGCGTGTCCGAGCCGCGTGCCGGTGCGTCCCTGCTTGTGGTAGAAGGGCGCGTTCGACATCGACTCCATGCCGCCGGCGACCACCACCTCGGCATCGCCGAGCGCGATGGCCTGCGCGCCGCTGATGACGGCCTTCAATCCCGAGCCGCACACCTTGTTCATCGTCCAGCACGGGGTGGTGTGGGGGAGGCCGGCGAAGATGGCCGCCTGGCGTGCGGGCGCCTGGCCGACGGCCGCCTGGAGCACGTTGCCCATGATGACTTCGTCGACGGCCTCGGGCGCGACGCCGGCACGCTCGAGCGCCGCGCGGATGGCGACCGCGCCCAGGCGGGGCGCGGGCACGGATGAGAGCGACCCCAGGAACGCGCCGATGGGCGTCCGCGCGGCCCCCACGATGACGACTTCACGACCAGCCATGGTGCAACCTCCGCGGCCTGCGGCCGGGCGTGCGACGCCCGCTGCTGCCGCCCCTGCGAATGAATGAAGACGTGGCGTCAGGAAGGCCGCCGGCGCACGAACGGGGCCGGCGGCTCAAGCAGGCAGGATACCGGAGCGCGGCGCCGGCCGCCAGCGGCGGCCCCGGGCGGACGCCGGGCGAGCGCCGGGCAGGG
>JAHDVQ010000004.1:68130-70187 GCA_023384595.1 Vicinamibacteraceae bacterium
CCTTCAGGTGCTTCTGCCACCAGTCCAGGTAGCGCTGCAGACGATCGCGCGCGTAGCTGGGCGTCGTGATGCCGTGATATTGCCCGGGGTAGACGACCAGCTGCGTTGCGACCCCCAGGCTGCGCAGCGCCTGGTACATCTGCTCGACGCCGGCAATCGGCACGTTGAAGTCCTTCTCGCCGCACAGGAACAGCGTCGGCGTCGTGATGCGATCCGCCTGGAAGAACGGATACGACACCTTCAGCCAGCGCTCCTGGGCCTTCCAGGGCACGCCCAATTCCATCTCGTATTGCACGATGTACTGATCCAGTCCGTACATCGACGTCTGGAGCGAGCTGCTCGCCCCGCTCACCGCCGCCTTGAAGCGCGAATCGGTGGCAATCGTGTAGTTGGTGAGGATGCCCCCGTAGCTCCAGCCGCCGATGCCGAGCCGATCCGGATCCGCCACGCCCATCGCCACCGCCTGATCCACGGCGCCGAGCAGGTCGACGACTTCCTTGTTGCCCCAGTCGCCGTAAATCGCCTTCTGGAAGGCTTCGCCTCGCCCGTTGCTGCCGCGGTAGTTCACCTCGAGCACCGCGAGACCATTGGCGGCGAAGAACTCGCGGTCGAACGAGAACGCGTAGTCGTCCTGCCCGTTCGGTCCGCCATGGATGTAGAGCACCAGCGGCACGCGCACGCCCGCCACGTACCCGAGGGGCGTGGTCAGCAGGCCGTGCACCTTGGTGCCATCGCGGCTCGTCGACGAGAAGTCGTCCACGGTGGCGAACCTGATGCCCTTGACCCACTCGTCGTTCTGCCGGCTGAGCCGACGCAGGCTCCCGTTCTCGAGCGCGTGGATTTCGTTCGGTTCCGACACGGTGCCCGCCACGACCGCCATGGCGCCGTCCTGGCCGAGCGAGGGGCTCATGACCACGCGCCGTCCGCTCGTGAGCGCCTCGACCTGTCCGCCGCCGGCACTCACCCGCGCCACGTAGGTCGCGCGGTCGTCGTCCACGGTGAACACGAGGTGCGCGCCATCGGCGGTCCAGTGGGGGCTCGTCGCCGGCCGGTCGAGGCCCGCCGTGAGGATGGCCGGCTCGCCGCCGGCGGCCGGCACGATCGCGACCTTGTCGAGGTCGTACGCCGAGAAGCGGTCCTCGTCGCCCACGAGCACGGCCAGGCGTGTGCCGTCGGGGCTCCATGCCGGCCGGCCGCTCTCGGACGCCTTGGTCTTCGTCAACTGCCTTGGCGTCGCGCCGGCCCGGGCCTCGATGACGAACAGATCGTGGTTGCCCGTGCGATCCGGATCGGGGTGGCCGCGCTTGCTGCGGAAGGCGATCGACGCGCCGTCGGGCGACCAGGCGGGATCGACGTCGTTCACGTCGCCGCTGGTGAGCACGGTGTGCTTCCTGGTCGAGACATCGAACACCGCCAGCCGCGAGTAGAAGCGCCTCAGGTAGCCCGCGCGGTCCTGCTTGAAGTGGTAACGGTCGATCACGATCGGGGGCTTGGTCTTCCGCTTCCAGCCCTCCTTCTTCTCCGGCTCATCGTCCGGATCGGCGTCGTCGACGATGAGCGCGAGGCGGGTGCTGTCGGGTGACCAGACGAAGTCGGAGACACCGCCCTTGATGTCGGTCAGTTTCTGCGCTTCGCCGCCGGCCCGGTTGAGCAGCCAGACCTGCGCGCCCTTCTTCTTCTCCTCGTCGTCGCCGCGCGAGGTGAGGAAGGCGAGCCACTTGCCGTCGGGGCTCCAGCGCGGCCGCGATTCGGAGTCGGGCGACGAGGTGAGCCGGATGTGATCGCTGCCGTCCCACTTCGTCATCCAGATGTCGCTGTCGCGCTTGTCCTTCTCGACGTCGACGTGGCCGACCGTATAGGCCACCCACTGCCCGTCGGGCGAGCGCTGGGGATCGCTGACGGTCCTGACCTTGGCGAGATCGTCGAGGGTGATGGGACGCGGGGCCGGCTGCGCCAGGAGCGGCGCCGTGCAGGCAAGGAAGGCGAGGGCAATGTAGAGACGTGGGTAGAGACGAGGGATTCGCATGGCGGAGTCAGCTTACAACGCCTCACCCCCT
>JAHDVQ010000004.1:70287-85413 GCA_023384595.1 Vicinamibacteraceae bacterium
CTTGCGCGGCGCCACGGTCCGCGCATAGGCTCACCCCGGGACGCCCCGGCGCGACACGCCGGGCGGCGCACGCCGTGACATGACCACCGAGCGACCCGTTACTGATGACATGACCATCGAGCGACCCGTTACTGATGCGGCCGGCCGGGCTCGCTGTCTCCTGTCGGTGGCCGTCATCACGCGCGACGAAGAAGCCAACCTGGCGCGCTGTCTGGATTCGGTGAAGACCCTGGTCACCGACATCGTCGTCGTCGATTCCGGCTCGCGTGATGGGACGGTCGCCGTGGCCGAGCGATTCGGCGCCCGCTGCGTCGTCGCGGCGTGGCGGGGCTACGCAGCGCAGAAGAACCTGGCGCTCGAGTCCTGTCGTGAGCCGTGGGTCCTGTGCCTGGATGCCGACGAGGTGGTATCCGCCCAACTGGCGCTCTCGATTGCCGCGCTCTTCGAGGGCGATGGACCGGCGGCGGCCGGGTACGAGGTGAGCCGCCGAACCTGGTATCTCGGCGACTGGATCCGTCACACGTGGTATCCCGACTGGAAGCTGCGGCTCGTGCGGCGCGACGCGGCGCGCTGGCGTGGCGAGTTCGTGCACGAGCGCCTGGAGGTCGGCGGTCCCTCAGCGCGGCTTGCGGGAGACCTGCTGCACTACTCCTACAGAGACCTCGCGCACCACCTGGAGAAGTCGATGACGTACGCCGAGGCGAGCGCGAGGGCCGCGGAAGCGCGAGGCGTGCGGTTTCGTGTGTGGCGCCTGCTGCTGCTGCCCCCGGGCGCGGCGCTGCGACAGCTCGTGCTGCGCCAGGGATGGCGCGACGGCTGGCGGGGCTGGATCATCGCGGGCGTCACGGCCTTCGGCGTCTTCGCCCGCGAAGCCTTCCTGCTGGAGCGGGCGAAGGGGTCAGGTCTGCGATTGCACATGTAAGGGGGTCAGGTCTGCGACTGCACATCGGCCGCCGGCCGCGACATGTGCAGTCGCAGACCTGACCCCTCAGGATGTGCAATCGCAGACCTGACCCCCTTCACCCTTCACCCTCACCAGCAGGTACCTGCGCCAGCGCGTGCGCAGGCGGCCGTCCTCCCACCAGATGCGCGACCGCTCGGAGGCCGCGCGGACGACGTCGTAGCCGGGCGGGAGCGCTCCCGTCTCCTCCATCAGCAGGTAAGCCGCCTGCGACGCGTCGCGGGTGAGGCGCCCGCCCGAGAGCGCCTCGACCCAAGTCGTCTCGCGCCGGCTCAGCGCGGACCCGAGATCGCCCTCGAGATGCCGCTCCCAGTGCGCCACCAGCTCGTGCAGCGGTCGCCCCACCACGTGGGGATACGCCAGGAAGACGGCGACCTGCAGCAGCCCCGCCGCGATCGCCATTCCCCGGACGCGCCGTGCGAGACCCGCACGGTGAATGATCGTCCCCGCCAGCATTACGATGGCGGGCGTTACCACGAGCAGGTAGCGCTCCTTGTGACGCGCGAGCAGCAGGATCGCCGCGGCGACGCAGAGCACCACGGCCCACGCGAGCGGGCCGGCCGGCGCCGGCAACGAGCGGAGGCGCGCGATGCCAGGCCAGCGCGCGCGCCGCCACCCGCGAGCCAGGCTGGCGTACATCGCCATGGCGACCGCGGGCACGTGCAGTGCGACGATCACGCCCGCATAGAAGACGACGTGGGCAAGCGCCGACAGCGGCCGGACTCCGAAGCTGGCCTCGGATTCGACCCCGGCCTGTTGCACGAATGCCTGCGCCAGCGTCCACCAGGCGTAGCCGTACCACGCGCCGCCCACGATCGCGATCGCCGCCACATTGACCGGCGAGAACAGACTCGCCAGCCCTTGCCGCCGCCCCCCGTGACCGCCAGCCACGACGAAGGCCGCGACGGCCGCCGGCGCGAGCAGGCCGAACGGGCCCTTGCTGGCCACGGCCGCGCCGGCCGCGAGCGACGCCGCGAAGGAGAATTTCCGTGCGCCGCCGCCCGGCTCCTCGAGCGCGCGGCAGTAGAAGAACAGCGACAGCGTCGTGAAGCACGTGAGCGGCAGGTCGCTCATCGCGATGCGCGACGCCTCGAGAAACAGCGTCGACGAGGCGAGCAGGGCCACGTTCAGGAGCGCGAGCTCTGGATCCTCGTGCAGCCGGCGCGAGAAACGGTAGACGAGCACCAGCAGTCCGGCGGCCAGCACGAGGAACGGCAGCCGGCCGCTCCAGAGGTGAACACCGGCCGCCCTGTAGCCGAGCGCGGTGATCCAGTACGTGAGAATCGGCTTCTGGAGGCGGATCTCGCCGAAGTAGCGCGGGACGAGCACGTCTCCCGACTGCAGCATGTCGATCGACGAGGCGATGTAGTACGCCTCGTCGCCGCGATACGGCCGCGTGTTGTCGAGCGTGAGGCCGACGAGGACGGCGAAGCCGGCAATGAGGACGCCGGCCCGCTTCGCGGGCGTCATCGTCGTCCTGCCGGCCCGTGGTGGATAATGCACTGTCTTGTGCGAGGCAGGATCACCCATCGTCGCGGACGCTGCTTCCGGCGGGCCGGCCATGCGTGATCCGGCTCCGCCCGGCATCGGCCCCGACCCAAGCCTCCGGCCACGGGCCGCCGAAGTCAAGCCGGGCCTGGCCAGCCTCGACGCCGTCGTCGCGCTTGCGGCGACCGGCACGCTGGTCCACGACAGCGCACGCAGCCGCGTGGCCGTCGCACGCCACGATGGCGCGACCCTCGTCGTCAAGCGATCGCGCAGGCAGGAAACTTCGAGGTGGATCCAGCTCACGTCCCTCTGGCGCGCGGGCGAGGGCGTCCGCACGCATCGCCTCCTCTCGCGGCTCGAAGCGGCGGGACTCCCGGTTCCCGCACCCGTCGCGGCTTTCGATCGGCGGCAACGCGGCCTCGTCGTCGAGTCGTGGCTGGTGTATCGGCTCGTGGCCGGCGAGGCGTGCGACTGCACGGATGCCCCCGCCGTCGCGGCGCTCCTCCGGCAGATGCACGACGCCGGCTGGGTGCACCGCGATCCGCACGTCGGCAACTTCCTGCGAACACCCGCCGGGCTGTCCATGATCGACGTCGGGACCGCGCGCGCGCGGCGATCGGCCTTCGCCCGCGCCTTCGACGTCGTGCTACTCGACAAGTGCTGTCCGGGAAGCGCCGAACTCTATCCGGGCTACGACCGCCGCGCGCCCTGGTCGCGCCTCGCACGGCTCTGGAGCCGCACTCTCGTGGGGTGGCGCCGCATCAAGGCGAGGGTGCGCGGGTTCGGCGGCCACTGACCGCCGCCGCCAGGACCACCGCCGCCAGAACGGCTGCCACCAGGACCACCGCCGCCAGGACTGCCGCCGCCAGGACCGCCGCCGCCAGGACTGCCGCCGCCAGGACCCCGCCGCCAGGACGGCTGCCGCGGTGGCGGCCTCCGGCGGTGATGGCGGCACATGGCCCTGCGGTGGCCTCGCGCATGGGACCATCGTGCCGCCAGTCGATGAGAGCGCGGGGATGGCGCGTCAGCGCGTCATCAATTGGCGCTCCACAACGTCACCGTGCCGTAGACCGCCAGCGTCGCCTCCACGAGGCGGTCGATGTCGTAGCGGGGGCGGGCCTGCGCCCGCGCGGCCGCCGCGAGCCGCCCGCGCTCGCGCGGGTCGTCGAGCAGGCGAATCACGGCCTCGGCGGCGCCGTCGGCATCGTCGGGATCCACGACGAGCCCGTGCTCGCCCACGGCGTCCACGAGGGCCGCGGCGCGCGACACGACCACTGGAACGCCGGCCAGCAATCCGACGCGGACAATCGCGCCGCTCCCCTCGCGCCTCGCCGGATGGAACATCACGTCGAGGCTCTTCACGACGCGCTCCGGATCGACAGGGCCCCGCTCGAATCTCACGTGGTCCTCGACGCCCATTTCCGAGGCCAGCGCGGCGAGCCGGCCGTACTCGGGACCGTCGCCGGCCACGATCCAGCGCACGTCGTGCCCGCGCGTCCGCACCGCGGCCGCGGTGCGCACGAGCAGGTCCCAGTTCTTCTTCGGCACGAGCTTGCCGGCGCTTCCGACGAGCGGGAGTCCGGCCGCCCACGATCGCAGCGGGTCGATCGGCAGCTTCCGATCGAGCGCGGCGACGTCGGTCGCCGACTCCACGACGAACGTGCGTTCGCGCGGGAAGCCGCCACGCGAGACGACGTCGGCCACCGTCCGTGATGTCGCGACCACGGCGCGCAGCCGGCGCGGCGAGTGCCGGAATCTGGAGACGAAATTCCTGCGCCACGGGCTGTCCACGCGCCGCGACAGCACGACGGGCGCGCGGTGGCGTCGTGCCGCGCCGAGCGCCAGCGTGAGTGCGCGCGAATCGTGCGCGTGGTAGAGCGCGACCCGCTCGCCGGAGACCCACCGCGCCAGCCACCTGCCGCCGCCCGGGCGCCACCGCGCCGCCAGGCCCGGCGGCAGGTCGAGCACCGGCACACCGCTCGCGCGGGCGCGCTCGTTGAGCGCGCCGCCCGCGCGGGCGACGAGCAGCATGGGCACGCCGCGCCGTACGAGTCCCGACGCGAGGGCCAGCACCTGGTACTGGCCGCCGCCCCACGTGGCGTGCGTATCGATGTGCACGACGAGTCCTGGCATCGGACGGCGCCGGCGGGCGGCGGGCCGGGGGGCACAAAGGCGGCCGCGGGCCGTGCTACGGTAGTGTAGTGGCAAGGTGGCGCCGCCCGGTCGTCGCGCTCGGCGCGATCGTCCTCGTCTTCGGGGCGGGCGTGCTCGCCTGGGACGCGTCGGGGCGGCTGGCCCCGGTGGAGTCGGGGCGCCTCTATCGCAGCAAGGCGATGGACCCGGCGCGGCTCGTGCGCGTCTGCCGGCGGCTGGGGATCCGCACGGTCGTCAACCTGCAGAACGACGCCGAGGCGGCTCGCCGCGAAGGGCTCGCCCTGGAACGGGCGGGTATTCGCTACATCCACCTGCCCTCGACGCAGGTCCCGGATCTCGCCACCGTCGATCGCTTCCTGGACATCGTGGACGCGCCGGACCATCTGCCGGTGCTCCTGCACTGCCGGCACGGCGTCGGGCGGTCGGGCGTGTTCGCGGCGGTCTACCGCCTGGAGCGCCAGGCCTGGTCGCGCCGCGCCGCCCTCGCCGAGGCCCTCGTGATGGCCGGCGGCGGGAGCTTCGGCCCCGGCAGCGCCAAGCGGGCGTTCCTCGCCGGCTACCGTCTGCGCCGCGATCGCGTCGGCAACGCCCCCCCGGCAGACGCGCCGTCCACGCTATACTGAGCATGCCGTAGCGCACGGGCGTCACCGAGCCCCCCCAAGGTGTCCCATGGCGACAGCCGCTTCGGCCGACGCCGACAGTACGAGATCGACATCGACGCCAGGGTGCCGACTGCCTGCGGGCGCCCGCACCGACCTCCGCTCCGTCCCCCTCACCGAATTCACGCGGTGCTGGCTGCGCGGTGTGAGCTGGCGACTGCCCGGCGGCGTCCCGCTCGCCGTCGTCGAACGCCTCACGCACGACATCGTGCATCCCGACGTGCGTGCGGTGCGTTATCTGGGGCACCGCCGGTCGGTGTTCGTGGACCGCGTGCGCGGGATTGGCGCGGTGGCCGTCAAGGAGTACCGGCGCGGAGGCCAGGTGCGCCGCGTCGTGGATCGCCATCACCTGCGCGGCGGACCGACGCGCGGTGAGCGCGAGTTGCGCGCGCTCAGGCTCGTGCGGTCGTTCGGCGTGCGCGCGCCCGAGCCGGTGGCCTGCGCATCGCGCGGTCTGCTGTTCTACCGCGCGTGGCTCCTCACACGTTACGTGCCCAACCGCGGCACGATGGCCGCGATGGCCGGCCGCGCCTCGGCGCGGCGCCTTGCCGATGCGGCGGCGGCGACGGCCGAGCAGGTCGCCCTGCTCATGGCGCATCGCGTGCTGCACGTCGACCTCCACGCCGGCAACGTGATCCTCGGCCCTCAGGGTCTGCCGTGGCTGCTCGACTTCGATCGCGCCGTCGCGTTCCAGGGCCCGTTCGACCAGCTCCGTAATCGTTACGTGGCCCGCTGGCAGCGCTTCGTGCGCAAGAACCGCCTGCCCGACGTGGTGGGCGACGCGTTCGCCTCGGAGCTGTACCGGCTGACCCGTCTCGAAGTGGAGTCGCTCCTTGGGCCGGTCGCTGCCGAGTGGTGAGTGCTCGAGCCTCATCGTCCTGACGGGATCGCTCGGGGACGTCGCGCGCGGACTGCCGCTGGCTGGCGTGTTGAAGGCGGCGCGCCCCGACGGCCGCGTCACCTGGCTCGTCGAGCGGCGCTGGGCGCCGCTGGTCTCGCTCTGCCGCCACGTCGATCGCGTCGTGGAGTTCGATCGCGCCGCGGGCGCGCGCGCGCTGGCGCCGCTCGGACGCGCGCTGCGTCAGGATCGCTACGACATCGCCTTCGATCTGCAGCGGCTGTTCAAGAGCGGGCTCTTCGCGCGGTGGTCCGGAGCGCCGCGGCGCGTCGGCTTCCACCCGCGCGACTCGCGCGAGCTGAATCGATTCTTCAACACCGAGTACATCGCGCCCCATGGCACGAGCGTGTCGAAGCTGCGGCACTACCTCGCGTTCGCGGAACACGTGGGACTCGGCATGCCCGCCGTGCCCGACTTCGGCCTCGATGCCGCGCGCCTCGGCCGGCATCGCCGCACCGTCCCGGCGCACCCGCGTGGTCCGTACGTCGTGCTGGCGTCGGGCACCTCATGGCCCTCGAAGGACTGGCCCGCCCATGAGGCCGCGCGTCTCTGCCGCCTCATCGTGGCCGCCACGTCTCTCGACGTCGTGCTCGTGGGATTCGGACCGTCCGCTCGCGAGCGGGACGGAGACGGAGACCACGACGCGCTGTCGCGCGCGGTGCGCGACGGGGGCGGACGCATCGTGGACCTGCGTGGCCGCACGTCGCTCGCCGAGCTGGCGTCCATGCTCCAGACCGCGGAGCTTGCCCTGGGGCCCGACACGGGCACGGGCCACGTCGCGGCCGCCGTCGGCACGCCCTACCTCGGGCTCTTCGGACCGACCGACCCGCGGCGCGTCGCGCCCTGGGGGTCGGAGCCGCTGGCCGTCAAGAGCCCGGGCCGCTGCCGCTGCAGCCGGCGCCGCCGCTGCCGGTCCGCGAATGACTGGTGCATGGCGTCGGTCACCGCCGATCTCGTGTGGGCGCGCATGAAGGACGCCCTCGGCGGGACGCCCGTGGAGGACGCCCTCGGCGGGGGCGGCCAGGAGTGCCCCGCGTGAACGTGTGCTTCGTCAACGCGACGCACACGTGGGGTGGTGTGAAGACGTGGACGCTCGCGCTCGGCGCGTTCCTCGCCGCGCGCGGCCACCGGGTCGACGTGGCATGCCGCCGGGGCGACCCGCTCGAGACCGCGTGCCCGCCGCGCGGACTCGTGTGCCATCCGTTCCGTTACGGCATGGACTTCTCGCCGGGCGCGATCCGGCGCTTCGTCGCACTGTTCGACCGGTGCGGCACCGATCTCGTCATCACCAACGTCTCGAAGGAGCTGCGCACGGGCGGCGTCGCGGCCCGCCTGCGGCGTCTGGCTCACGTCAATCGTCTCGGGAGCGAGTTCGACATCGAGCCGTCGTGGCGACAGCGAGTCCTGTATGCCACCCTCGTCGATCGTGTCTTCGTGCCGTCGCAGCACGTACGGCGACACCTCGACCCCCGCGTGATCGAGGCGTCGAAGGTGCGCGTCTTCCACAACGCGGTCGACCAGGCGCCGTTTCGGCCGCACCAACCCGGGGACGTCCGCCTCGCGATACTCGCGAAGCTGGACCGGCGAAAGCGGATCGATCGCGTCGTCGAGGCGCTGGCGCCGCTTCGTGCGCTCCCGTGGCGGCTCGATGTCGGCGGCGCGGGCGCTGAGCGCGGCGCGCTCGAGGCGCTCGTCGGCCGGCTAGGACTCGCGGAGAGGGTGCACTTTGCCGGGCACGTCGAGCCCGGTGCGTTCCTCGCTCGCGCGCACGTCGGCGTGCTCTTCTCGCGGCGCGACCCGTTTCCGAATGCCGTGCTCGAATACATGGCGGCGTCATGCGCCGTCGTGGCGTCGAGGGTCGATGGCATTCCTGAGATGATCACCGACGGAGTCGACGGCCTGCTCGTCGATCCGGAGGACACGGACGGCTTGCGGACGGCACTGACGCGGGTCATCGTCGACGCCTCGCTGCGCGAGGCACTCGCGCGCCGCGCGCACCAGACGGTGATGGGCCGCTTTGCGAGGTCACGCGTGTTCGCCGCCGTCGAGCACGAGCTGGAGACCATCGTCAACGAACGGCGAGCCGCCGTTCGAACGCGGCGGCGAGCGGTGCCACTGTCCCGATCGTGACGCCGTCGATGGCGGCGCCGCCGCCCGCCGCGAGATGGCGCGCATCGCCGGGCGGTGTCCAGTTCGACGGACGCGGCCGGCCGAAGACGGCCAGCGTCGGCAGCCCGATCGCGACAGCGAGGTGACGGATGGCGTTGTCGTTACCCACGAACCCGCCACACCTCGCCAGGGCGGCCGGTAATGCGGTAAACGGCAGCACCGGCACGGGATGGACGAACGCCGCCGGCGACGCCGCGCGGGCGATGACCGCGGCGACCTGCGGCTCCTCGCCCGGACCGAAGAACGGCAGCAGCCGCCGGCCGGTGCGCGCCGCCAGGTGATCGCACAACCAGGCAAAGCGGTCGGGCGGCCAACGCTTGTCGGCGCGACGCGACACGGGCGAGAACGCGAGCGGCGGCCGGTCCGCGCCGTCGATCGCGAGGCTGGTCCACCATCGCGCGGCCGTCTCCGCGTCGCCGGCTGCGCCGGGAGCATCGAGGGCACAATCCCCGAGGCTCGCGCCAGAAACGCCGAGCGGCGCGCCGAGCCGGAGCTTCTGAATCGCCGAGTACTCCGCAGGCTGGGGACGCGGCAGACGATGGGTGTAGCAGCGTGCGAGCGCGTGCCCGTCGAAGCCGATGCGCATCGGCGCGCGCGAGCCCAGGGCGAAGAGCGCCGTCCATGGCTTTCCCATCGCATCGATGACGACGTCGTAGCGGCGCCGCCGTACGCGGGCGAGCGCGGCGACGCGGGGCGCCGACGCGTCGACGGCCTCGTTCACATGAGGGTTGCCGGCGAGCGCCGCCGCGCTGGCGCGATCCACCAGCACGTCGACGGTCGCGCGGGCATCGAGCCGCCGCAGCGCGCGCAACAGGGGCGTCACCATGAGCACGTCGCCAAGCCGCCGGGTCTGCAGGACCAGCACACGCATCTGACGCCAAGGCCTCCACACTCCGGTCGCGCCGCACGGCACCCGGTGCCACGCTTGCGCGCCAGCAGTGTACCGCTTAGGCTCACAGCCGTGACGATTGAGCCGATCGACGGCGGACGGTGCGATCCTCCCTTCCCCGTGCACCAGGACCTCGCGTCGATGCTGGTGGGGGCTCACGCGGCAGGCCACGCGGGGCCGGGAACCGCGGCGCTTGACACCTCGGGCGCTGCGCCGCGCGCCGAGCGCGATCCCGTCGTTGCGCACGTGCTCGGCACGTGCGCCGGCTACGCGTATGCCGATGCGCCCACCTTCGGCATGATGATGACCAGGCTCGGACTCGAGGATCACGCGTCGTTGCGCATCACGCAGACGGTCGACGCGATGTTCATCTACTCGACCGCCTACCTGGTGCAGAGCCGATGCGGCCGCGTCGTCATCCTGTGCTATCGCGGGACGGAGCCGGCCGCGATCGCGAACTGGGTTGGCGACGCCGAGGTGGGCACCGAGGCGAGCCGGCTCACGCTCGAGGGGGATGAGGGCGTCAGGGTCCACGCGGGGTTCTACCGGAACGTCCGCGCCACGTGGCTGGCCGTGGTCGAGCAGCTGCGGCTCGCGCGCGAGGGACGCCGGCTCTCGAGGCCCGACGAGCACGTCGCCTCGCCGATGGAGACGCTCTACGTGGCCGGACACAGCCTCGGCGGCGCCATGGCTCTGTTGTTCGCGCTCGCGCTCAGCGGCCGCCCCCAACACCACGACCTGGCCTCGACGCTCCGCGCGGTGTACACCTTCGGCCAGCCGATGGCCATCTGCACGCCGCTCGCGGCCGCAGCGGAGCGCCTCGGACGGCGGCTCTTCCGCCACGTCATTCCGAGCGATCTCATTCCCGCGTTGCCGCCCGTGGCATGGGGCCCGTTCACCCACATCGGTCACGAGTACCGCTACACGGGTGGCACCTGGCTGCGCAGCGAGACGCCCGTGGCGCAGGTGGCGACCGTCCGCGAGATCCCGCGGTCGATCATCGCCTTCTTCGCGACCGAGAAGCGGCGCCGGATGTTCCGCTACACGCTGGCGACACACGCGCCGCACCACTACGTCGATGCCCTGCGCCCCGGCGGCGTCGTCACGGAGTGGGGCGAGACCTGGTAGCTTCGGCGTCGTTCATCGCCCGACGCGGACGCCGACGCGCACCGAACGCGGCGGACCGAGCGTCCGCGCCGGCGTGCGTCCCACCACGTACCGCGAACCCGTCAGGTTCTCGGCGGCAGCGAACACGGAGACCGGTCCGTCGTTGATCGCGCGGCTCCACAGCGCGTCGACGACGACGTACCCGTCGAGCGCCAGCGTGTTGCGATCGTCCTCGTACGCGCGTCCGTCGAACCGCACCTGCAACGCGGCAAGTCCGAGTCGAGCACCGGCGTGCCGCACGCCCAGCGACCCGGCATGCCGCGGCACCTGCGGCACGCGCCGGCCTTCGAGATCCGGCTCGGCCGGGGCTTCCGTGACCTCGGCATCCGACAGCAGGTAGGCCGCCGACATCGACCACCCCGACGCGGGACGCGCCTCGAGCGACAGCTCGATCCCCCGCGAGCGGGCGCGGCCCAGGTTCTCGCGCCGCCGCGTGACGAGCGATGGCGACGCGGAGATGGTGACGTTGCTGATCGGATCGCGCACCGACATCGCGTAGGCCGTCGCCCGCGCCGAGAGCCGCCCGTCGGGCCGGGCGATGGTGACGCCCGCCTCGATCCCGGTGAGCCGCTCGGCGTCGAGCATCGCGTTCGCGTCGGTGATGATGTTGCCGACGCGGAAGCCGCGATAGAGCTCGTTGAGGGTCGGCGCGCGGAACGCCCCGTAGGCCGAGGCCGTCAGCGCCAGCGCGGGGCCGAGCGCCGCGCGCAGCGTCACGCGGGGACTCACCGCCGACGCCTCGCGCCCCGCCGGCGTCATCGCGGCCACGGGACGCGCGGCCGAGCGGCTCTCCCACCGGTCGTAGCGCAGTCCGCCGCCGAGCGACACCACCGCGCCGAGCGGCACCGTGACGTGTGCGAAGGCACCGGTGGTCGCCTGCCGTCCGCCGGCATCGGTCGTGAAGCTGCCCGTGCCCGTGAAGACGCGCTCGTGGCTCGTCCCGGTGACCACGCGGTGCTCGAGGCCGGCCGCCGCGTCGGCGCGGCGCCCGGCGCGTGTCCACACGAGGCTCGCGCCCGCGGCGTCCACCGGCACCTGCTGCAGGCGGGTCAGCGTCTCGAGGTTGCGTGACGCGGCCACGGCGGTGAACGCCTGGTCGTACCGCTGGCGGCTGGCGTACGCGCGCATCACGACGGCGTGCGCGCCGCGCGTCGCGTCCCAGCCCGCGGCCGCCTGCGCGAGCCACGTGTCGTTCACCTGCAGCGGCGTGCCGTTCTCGCGCGCCTCGTCGAACCAGGCGCCGCGAAGGAAGATGCGATCGCGCGTCCCGAGCTGCGCGCGGCCGGTGAGGTCGACCACGCCGTGGCGTGTGCCCGCCTCGACATCCACCGCACCTCGCTCGTCAGGAGTAATCAGCACGTGGCCGTCGGTGCGAAACCACTCGGCGGAGGCCGTCGCGCTCCAGCGGCCGCGGCTCGCGCCGGCGCCAGCCGCCACCTGACGGCTACCCTGGGTCCCAATCCACGCGTCGAGGGCGGCGAAGGGCCGGAGCGGCTCCCGCCGGACGAGCGCGATGACGCCGCTCAGCGCGGCGCTGCCGTACAAATCCGACGCGCCGCCGCGGAGCACCTCGACGCGGTCGAGGGCGACGGACGGCACGCGTCCCCACGCAATCCAGCCTCCGAACGCATCGTTGAGCGGCACCCCATCGTCGACCACCAGCGTGCGGCTCGCCCCGGTCGCGCCCACGCCGCGCAACGACACCCCCTGCGCCGTGGGATTGGCGGTGCGGCTCCCCGAGCGCCTGAACAGGCTGAACCCGGGAACGCGACGGAGCACGTCGTCGAGGCGCGCCGCGCCGGCCGCGAAGATGTCGGCGCGGTCGACGACCGCCACGCTCGAGGGCGACTCCGCCAGCGTGACGGGACGCCGGTCGGCCACGACGGCGATCTCTTCACGGAGCGAGGGCTGCAACACGACTACGAGGGATGCGCCTGGCCCGGAGACGTCCACACGCGCGTGTTCGGTCAGGAATCCTTCCCGCCACACCGCGATTGACCACGCGCCGGCCGCATCGAGCGGGAGCACGAAGCGGCCATCCGCGTCCGTGGTCGTCTCGCGGCGACCGCCGCCGCGTTCGGCGCTGACGGCGGCACCCGCGATCGCGGCACCGTCCACGGTGGTCACGCGGCCTCGAAGGTCGACGCCGTCCTGTTCCGCGTGGAGCGGCGCCGGCCAGACACAGACGAGGACCCACGCCGCCAGGAGCGAGGCCGGGGCGAGCGCGCGGACGACGACCACGACGTTCCTGCCCATGCTTCGCCTCAACGCCCCTCGATGAGGTGCTGCGCGCGCAGGAACGTCTCCATTTCCCTCCACGGGCGCGGACAGTCGTTGTGCCCGCACGGCAGCAACCGGAGTTCCACACGGGCGGCCGCCGCCAGCCGGCGGCCGTGCTCGGTGGGGACGATCTCGTCGTGGTCGCCGTGCAGCACCAGGATGGGTCCGCGGAACCGTTCGACGGCGGTGAGCGTGTCGAAGGCGTCGCGCACGAGGAAGCCCGGAGCGCCGACGCGCCGCGCGAAGTCGCGCGCCGACGTGAAGGTGGATTCGAGCACGAGGGCCGCTGGCTGACGTGTGCGCGTGAGGCCCGCCAGGGCCGCGCCGCCAAGCGAGCGTCCGTAGGCGACGACGCGACGCGCGTCGAGATCGGCGCGCGTCCCCGACCAGTCGAATGCCGCCTCCATCGTCGCCGCAACGGAGCGCTCGGAGGGCGAGCCGCCCGAGCGCCCGTATCCGGGATACTCGACGAGCAGCACGGCCATGCCCCACCGGCGCGGGGCGTCGAACTCCGGCGGCCAGTAGTCGATGAGTTCCCCGTTGCCGTGCGCGAAGAGCAGCACCGGCGCCTCGGCATCGCCGGCGCCGAGCGGGGGCAGCAGCCAGGCCTCGACGCGCGCCCCGGGAATCTCGAGCCACACCTGCTCGGCGTCGGCTGGGCGTGGCGGCGCTCCCGCGAGCGGCGGCGCCGGAAACGCGATCTTCCGCTGCGCGAGGAAGACGAGCAGCCAGTAGGCCAGCACGGCAACGAAGAGGATGGCGAGGACCCGGAGCATGGCCGCGATTGCCCTCATCGCAGGAACGTGATGGCCAGGGCAGCCACCATGAATGCCACGACCATGACCACGGCGGTGTAGCCCAGCACCTGGCCGGCCCGCAGCCCGGTGATGCCGAGCAGGGGCAGCGCCCAGAAGGGCTGAATCATGTTCGTCAGCTGATCTCCGAGCACGACCGCCATCACGAGCGTCCCCGTGTCGATGCCGAGGCTTCGGCCCGCTTCGACCACGATGGGTCCCTGGACGGCCCACTGGCCGCCGCCGGACGGCACGGCGAGGTTCACGAGCGCGGCGCCGGTCATCGCCATCACGGGGAAGGTCAGCGGCGTCGAGACGGACGCGAATCCCTGGGCAATGGACGCGACGAGTCCCGAATGCTGCATCAATCCCATGATGCCGGCGTAGAAGGGGAATTGCACGATGACGGCGGCCGCGCTGCGGGCCCCTTCGGCAGCCGCCGCGCCGTACGCCGCGAGGGTACCGTGCAGGGCGAGCCCGAGCAGCAGGAACGTGAAGTTCACGATGTTGAGGTCGAGCGCGACCAGCCCGTGCTCGAAGAAGTACGGCACGAGGTGGACGAGCCCGGCGACGACGACGAGGGCGACGAGCAGCCGGCTATGCGAGAGGCGCCCGGCGGGCGTGGGTGGCAGGGCCTCCCCGCCGGCCTCCCCGCCGGAGTTCCCTCCGGCATTGGCGGGTTCGCGGGGGACGCCGCCACTTGCTGGAGTTGCAGGAGCGCTCTCGCGGACGCGCGCGTCCGGGGCCGGGTGCATGGCCGCAAGCAGCGCCGGCGCGATGAGCAGCACGGCACCGACGTAGACCAGGTTGAACGGCCGGAATAGCGTGTCGCCGAGCGGCACGAGCCCGATGCTCGCTTCGAGGAAGTGTCCGCTCGTGTTCACGAGCAGCGGCGCGGACCCTGACAGTCCGCTGTGCCACACGAGCAGGCCGAGGTAGCCGCCGGCCGCGACGAGCGGGAGGTGCACGGCGATGCCGCGGCGCTCGGCCACGCGCGCGACCTCGCGCGCCAGCAGCGCGCCCGTGATGAGGCCGAGTCCCCAGTGAATCCAGCCGAGGATGCCGGCGGTGAGCGCGGTGAGGGCGACGGCGGAGCGGCCGCTGCGCGGAACGGCCGCGACGCGAGCCAGGGCCCGCCGCACGGGGGGCGCCGTGGCCAGGGCGTGGCCCGTGACGAGCACGAGGCACATCTGCATGGCGAAGGCGAGCAGGTCCCAGAAGCCGCGATACCAGTCGCCGACGAGCTGCACGGGACCGCGTCCCGTCGTGGCCAGCGCGAGGACGTAGACGAGGATCGTCAGGAGGATGGCGAAGACGAAGGCGTCGGGCACCCAGCGCTCGCTGAAGGCGGCCACACGGGCGCCGAGCCTGGGGAGGAGGCCTGGCCGTGAGGTCATGGGCGGTGACGGTATCACGGGAGGAGGGGGATCGGAGGGTCAGCGGATCAGCAGATCGGCGGCTCAGGAGATGGGCGGGGCTTTTGACGGGGGCGTCTGGGATCCGTTAGTATCAAGGGTCCGGTCAGTCCGGCAGGTGGGCCTGTGGCGCAGCTGGGAGCGCGCCTGAATGGCATTCAGGAGGTCACCGGTTCGATCCCGGTCAGGTCCACCAACTCCAAGCTGTTGATTCTCAACGCCTGAAATCGGACAGCCATTCCATTAATCGAA
>JAHDVQ010000149.1:0-4287 GCA_023384595.1 Vicinamibacteraceae bacterium
CCCGAAATCCGGCGGGACGCCCCGCAGCGCCAGCTCAATCCATCGCGCGTCGAAGTACACCCACAATCGCTCCTCGGGCCGCTTGCTGTGGCTCACCGCGAACTCCAGCACCTCGCGCGGCACGCGCAGGTGGTTCGCAATCGGATACACCGTCTCGGGCGGCGTGATCGAGTCCACCAGCCCTACGCCCACCAGCGTCGGGCAGGCCACGCGCCCCGCGAAGTTGATTGGATCGAAGTAGCGCAGCGTCCCCATCACGTCCTCGCTGCACTCCGGGAAGCGATCCAGGTAGCGCGCAATCTCGAGGCCCGATCCGCCCTTCACGAAGAACAGGCGGCCCTCGGCCCACCCGAGCGTCGGGACGGCGAGAGCCAGCAGGTCGCCCTGCGGGCGCAGGCCTTCGGCCATCACGGCGAGGCCGCCCGCGAAGCTCTGACCGTGCACCACGGTGCGCGCGGCGTGGCCATCGAGGCGCTGCCGCGCGAGCGTCACGGCACGGAGGAAATCGCACACGGCGCCGCGCAGCACCGACGTCTCGGGCGCCGACAGCCCCGTGAGGGCCCAACCCCACGCCGACGGCCGCGGCAACGCGCCGCGCGAACGCCCGTAGCCGCGGATGTCGACGCCGGCCACGTTCAGTCCCGCGCGCGCCCAGTCCATCTGGATCTCCGGGCCGTCGTCACGGTAGCCGTGCGAGTGGATGACGAGCGGGCGCGGCTGGTGGTCGCGCCACGACGCCAGGTACATCGAGACGCGCACGCCGCCGAAGGATCGAAACGAGAGGAGGCTCAGCTCGAGGCCCACGGGGTCGACGAGGAGGGGCGTCGCGACGACATCGGGATCGACCTCGTCGAGGGCGTGCAGCGTGTCGCCCCAGAACCGATCGAAGTCGGGTGGCCTCGTGAGGAGTGGGGTGAAGGTCTGTCGCACGTATAATCCGCGGGATGGCCCCGCTCGACCTCCTGGCGCGCCTCGACTTCCTCGAGGGCCTTCCCGAATGGGCCCTGATGCGCCTGGCCGCCGCGTCGACCGAGCACTCGCTCGGCGCCAACACGTTCGTGCTGCACCAGCACGACAAGGCCGAGTCGCTCTACATCCTCCTCGAGGGGGAAGTGCAGATTCTCCTTCGGTTCGAAGGCATCGACGACCTGCTCGTTGGCGCCACGCACCAGCACGGCGCCGTCCTCGGCTGGTCCGTCTTCAGGATACCGCATCGCTACACCGCCTCGGTCCGGTGCGACGGCCCCGTTCGCGTGCTCGAAGTGCCCGCGACGGTGCTCACCGAGGTCATCGAGGCCGATCCGCGCGTCGGTCTCCTGCTGTTGCGCCGGCTCGCCACCGCCGTGGCCAGCCGCCTCGAACGCACCCGCGACCTCCTGGCCGACAGGACCGAGGGCTCGTCGCGGTCGTAATTGTCCACAAGGCCATCATGCGCGAGCCCGAGCTGACCCCGTTTCGCGAACTGCTGGCCTCGGCCCCGTTCTTCGAAGGCTTCACCGGGGCCGACCTCGATGCGCTCGCGGCGGCCGCCGACCTCGTCACCGTCGAACGCGGCGACGCCATCGTCACCCAGGGTGAGCCTGCGGACCGCTTCTTCGTCCTCCTTTCAGGCCGTGCCCAGATGGCCGTGCGGGTCGAGCCTCCGGGAGGCGGGCTCCCCGACTCGGAGATCGTCGTCCGCTCGATCGGCGACGCCGGCCGCACCATCGGCTGGTCCACGCTCGTCGCCCCGCATCGCTACCGCGCGACGATGACGGCGCTCGAACCCGCGCGGCTGGCGGCGTTTCCCCGAACGTGGCTCACGGAGCGGAGCGACGCGGACCCGCGGTTCGGCGTGCTGCTGATGCAGCGCGCGCTCTGGGTGCTCGGCAACCGGCTGCGCGAGATGCGTGTGCGCCTGGTGGCCCGCCGCTACGAAGCCGAGATCGTGGCGATCCGCGCGCTGCTCGCGCAGAGTCACGACCAGCTCCCGGTGTCGTCGCCGCTGCATCGGCTGCCGCTCTATCTCGAGCACCGCCTGACGCTCTCCGACGCCTTCAACGTGCTCGAACTGCTGAGGGCCCACGGCGACGGCGCCGAGCGCTATCTCGCCTCGCACTGCCTCGATCTCCTCGAGCAGGTCCGCCACGAACTGCGCGTCTATCAGCACCTGCAGGAGATCTACGAAGGCGTGGTGTCGGCGCCGCGCGAGCAGACGCCGGAGATCGTCAGGCATGCGTGCGCGGAGCGGTTCCTGGAGCTCTTCACGGAAGCGCGCTACGTCGTGCGCGGCGAGCGGTATCTGCCCGAGCACCCGGGACACGTGTTCATCCAGAACCACCTTGCCAACCACTTCGAGGATCGGCTGCCGAACCAGTTCTGGCTGACGCTCGACACGCACTTCGTCTCGTCGGTCCTCCTCTACCGGAGGTACGGCGACGCCCCGATTCGGGTGGTCCGGCGCTCGGGCCCGGAGGAGTACGCGCACCGGCAGTACTACGAGCGGCTCGGCCACATCATGGTGGGAAGTCCGCGGCCCGATCAGCCGTTGCGGCCCGACGAGGCGGCGCGCCAGCGCGACCAGTTCCTCGAGGACGGCAGGGCGCACCTTGCGGCCGGGCACAACCTCGTCGTCTGCCCGGAAGGCGCCAGCACGACGACCGAGGAGTCGCCCCTCCGTTTTCGTCCCGGCGCGTTCCAGCTGGCCCTGGCCACATCACCCGAGCCGCTCATCGTGCCCGTCGTGGTCGCCAACTTCGACAAGAAACTCTCGCGCACGACGCTGGCGGTCATCGTGAAGCCCCCGTTCAGGATGTCGGAGCGGTTGCCAGGACCGATCGACGAGCCGCGGCTCTTCGCCTTTCTCGAGGAGCTGCGCGAGCAGTACCGCGGCTGGATTGCCGAGGCCGTCGCCCTCGCCCGCCATCCCGACGTCCCCGACCCCTAGTACCTGAGTACCTGATCACCTGATCCCCTGATCCCCTGAGTACCTGATCCCCCCATGTTCCCCGTCCTCTTCCGCATCGGCGCCTTCGAGGTCACGAGTTTTGGCGTGATGGTGGCTGTGGGCGCACTCGCCGGGTTGTGGCTGCTGCGCCGCGAACTCGCGCGCTCGCGTCTGCCGGACCACGCCATCGACGCCGCGCTCTGGGGCCTCATCGGTGGCCTCGCGGGCGCGAAGGCGCTCTGGGTGTTCGAGCACGCCGGCGAGGCGCCGTTCACCGATCTGCTGTTTGCGCGCGCGGGCCTGAGCTGGTTCGGCGGACTGGCCGGAGGGGTCGGCATCGGCATCGCGGTGCTCGCCGCGAAGCGCGTTCCGGTGCTGCGCGTGCTCGCGGCCGCCACCCCCGCGCTCGCGTTCGGTCACCTTCTCGGACGCATCGGCTGCTTCCTGGTCGGAGACGACTACGGCCGCCCGACGGACCTGCCGTGGGGAGTGGCGTTCCCCGAGGGACTTCCGCCTACCACGGTGCCCGTGCACCCCACGCAACTCTACGAGGCCGCGTTTCTCGGCTGGCTCGGCTGGATGCTGCTGCGCTGGCGCGGCCGCGGTGTGGCCGACCGCGTGGTGCTCGGCCGCTACCTGCTCCTCGCAGGCATCGCGCGCTTCCTCATCGAGTTCGTGCGCGTCAACGAGGCGGTCGTCGGCCCCTTCTCGGTGGCCCATCTCGCCTCTCTGGCGCTGGCCGCGGCCGGCCTGATCCTGATCGGGTCGCCAGGTGGCCGGGGACGAACCGGGACTGGGAACTCCAGACGCACCACCTGAGCGAGCGACGCGTCCACGGCCAGGCGCTGGGCGTTCCACGCAGGCGCCGGGCAGTCGCTACGCCGTCTTCCTCATTTCAACTCCCTCAACCAGATGTTCCGGAACCGCACCGGGTTGCCGTGATCCTGGAGTCGGAGCGGCCCTCGGGCCGTCGAAGGCGCGTAGGGCAGGATCTTCTTGTGAGCCGTCGGCCCCCAGAACGGCCGCGCGTGGTGCACGAGGAGGCCGTTGTGAAAGACAGTGACGGTGGCCGGCGCCGAGAGCGTGCCGTCGGGCGCAAAGCGCGGTGCGATGAAGACGATGTCATACGACTGCCATTCACCGGGCGGTCGCGACGCGTTCACCAGTGGCGGGTGCTGGCCGTAGAGGGCGGCGGCCTGGCCATCGGCGTAGGTGGGGTTCTCGAAGCTGTCGAGCACCTGAATCTCGAAGACGCCAGCCAGGAACACGCCGCTGTTGCCGCGGTCCTGTCCCGCGCCCTTGACCTCCGCTGGAGTGGCGAACTCCAGGTGGAGCTGGATGTCGGAGAACTCAGCGCGCGT
>JAHDVQ010000149.1:4387-9019 GCA_023384595.1 Vicinamibacteraceae bacterium
TGCTCGCCCTGCTGTTTCTCTTGCGCGTGTCGTTTCTCTTCACGACGCCCATCGGCTCGGACGATTTCCACCGCTACGTGTGGGACGGCAGGGTGCAGGCGGCGGGCCTGAACCCGTACCGTCATGCGCCAGGCGACCCGGAATTGCAGCCGCTGCACACCGCCACCCTGCCGCGGCTGGTCAACCACCCCACGTTCAAGACCCCGTACTTCCCCCTGGCCCAATGGACCTTCCGCCTGGCGCACGGCCTCAGCCGCGAATCGCTCTGGGCGATGAAGGCACTCGTGCTGCTTGCAGAAGTCCTGACTGTGGTAGGCCTCGGCCTGTTGCTCAGGCAACTCGGGCGTCCCGCCGGCCACGTTCTTCTGTACGCCGCAGCACCCCTCGTGATCTTCCAGTTCGCGGTCGACGCGCACGTCGACGCGATCGGGTTTCCCTTCCTCGTCTACGGCCTTCTCTCGTACTTCCGAGGATGGAAGACCACCGGTCTCTTGCTCCTCGGCCTGTCGATGTCGGTGAAACCGGTCGCCGCGGTGATCCTGCCCTTCTTCTTCCTGCGCGAACGCGGGTGGGCACGACTCGCCGTGCCAGCGGTCCCGTTGTTGGTCGTCCTTCTTCAGTTCGTGCCGTATCTCGATGCGGGGGTCTTCGACGGGCTCTTCGGATTCGCTCGCAGCTGGAGGTTCAACGGAGCATTCTTCGGCCTGATCCGCGCAGCGTTCGGCGACAACCCTCGCTCGCGGATCATTTGCGGCGCCTTGTACATGATTGTGCTCCTCGTGTTGAGCCTGCGGTCACGAGAGGCTGCGGCAACACCTGTCTATGCCGTCCTGCTCCTCCTGCTCTTCTCGCCGGTGGTCCATCCTTGGTACGTCGGCTGGCTGGCCGTCCTGGCGCCCATCGCCCCTCGATGGAGTAGCCTGGCTCTGATCGGCACCGTGAGTCTCACAAGCCTGACTGTCGTGACCCACCAGCTCCACGGACTCTGGATCGACTACCCGCTGGTGCGGGCGGCCGAGTACCTGCCGGTGACGCTCCTGCTGCTGTTCGAGGCCTTCCCGCGGCGTGCGCCCCAGTGGGCGCGAATCCCGGTTGATGGACGTGAGACATGACACCTGCCACCTCGCCCGATGCGCGCACCCGGGACTGGACCCGTCGCTCCGTGCTGCGCACCCTTGGTCTGGGCGCCGTCGCGCTGGCCATCCCACGTGGTTCGGCGGGAACCTCCGCGGCGATTCCCGTCGCCGTACAGCTCTACTCGGTGCGTGAGGACTGCCGTGCCGACTTCGACGCAGCCCTGGCCGCGGTCGCCGCGATGGGATTCGCCGGTGTGGAGTTCGCCGGCTACTACCACTACGAGAACAGACCGGCGGACCTGCGCAAACGCCTCGACGACCTGAATCTGCGGGCGGCAGGCACGCACCTGCGCACCAGCGCCTTCGACGACGCCAACATGGCCCGAACGATCGATTTCCATCAGGCCATCGGGTGCCGGTTCCTGATCGTGCCCGGTGACCCCGCGTTCACCGATCCAGAGAAGAGCCGGGCGCTGGCCGAGCTGTTCAACGGGACGGCCGCGCGGTTGAAGCCACTGGGCATGGCATGCGGGTTCCACAACCACCAGAGCGAGTTTGCCACGGACGGGGCAAAGACCTGGTGGGACCTGTTCGCCGAACGCACGACACCCGACGTCATCCTGCAACAGGATTGCGGCTGGACGACGATGGCGGGCCTCGACCCGGCGGCCCTGATTCGCAAGCACCCTGGCCGGACGAAGTCGACGCACTTCAAGCCGGTGGTGCTCCCGCAGCACGCGCAGGCGCGCAAGCCGCTGCTCGGCGAGGACTCGGTGGACTGGGCGGCCGTCTACGCCGCGTGCGTGGAGGCCGGCGGCACCGAGTGGATCGTGGTCGAGCAGGAGGAGTACCCGGACGGCCGATCACCGATGGACTGCACGCGACGGTCGCTCGCGGGCCTGAGGAAGATTCTGGCCGGCGGTAACCGCCGGCCGATCGCTGCCAGGGCTGGGACGCGGCGCCCTTAGCTCGCGCGCGGCCGCCCCGGATTGAAGAGAAACGCGAACAGCAACAGCACGGCGCCTGCCCCGGCGGCTGGCACGAGCCAGATCGACTGCCAGGCACGCTGCACGCCATCGGCGGTGATCGTGCTGAAGCCGTCCACGACGAGGCCCGACAGCCACGAGCCGATGAACATGCCGACGCCGAGGGTGACAAACGCGATGAGCCCCTGGGCGGCCGCCCGCAAGTCGCCGGGCGCCTTGCTGTCCACGTAGATCTGCCCAGTCACGAAGAAGAAGTCGTAACAGACGCCGTGGAGCAGGATGCCGCTGTAGAGCATCCACACCAGCGTGCCGTTGTCGCCGTAGGCGAACAGTACGTAGCGGGCGGTCCACGCGGCCATGCCCACCAGCAACATGTACTTCACGCCGAGCCGGCGGAAGAACCACGGCATCACCAGCATGAAGAACATCTCCGACATCTGCCCCAGCGTCATCTTGCCGGCCGCATTGCTGACGCCGATGTCGTTGAGGAACGGGTTGGTGAACGCGTAGTAGAACTGCAGCGGGATGCAGACCAGGAACGACCCGATGACGAACACCGCGAACGACCTGTCCCGAAACAGCCTGAGCGCGTCGAGACCGAGGATGTCACCGAGCGTCGGCCTGTGTCCGAGCTTCTGGGGTGGCGTGTGCGGGAGCACCAGCGAGAACGCGCCCAGCGCGACCGAGGCGGCGGCCGCCAGGCGCATCGGCACGGCCGTGGCCTCGAGCTGCATCGTGCCGACAAGCAGTCCGGCGACGATCCACCCGATCGTGCCCAGCACACGAATGCCGGGGAACTCGCGTCCGGGGTCGGCCATCTGGTGGAACGACAGCGAGTTGGACAAGGCGAGCGTCGGCATGTAACAGAGCGTGTACGCCAGCAGCACCGCGTAGAGTGATCCGAAACTCGTCTGCGTCGAGGCATAGAAGAGGATGACGCCACCCACCACGTGCAGCACCGCCAGCAGACGCTCCGAAGAGAAGAAGCGGTCGGCGACCATGCCCACGAAGAAGGGCGAGATCATCGCCGCCAGCGCCGTGGTTCCGTAGGCGAGCCCGATCTGCTCGCCCGAGAACTTCAGCGTCTCGGCGAGCCAGGTGCCCATGGTCACGTACCACGCCCCCCAGACGAAATACTGGAGGAACATCATCGCGGACAGCTTCAAGCGGGTCGCGTAGTCCATGATGGCTCAACTGCGCTAGGTGAACGTCATCGGCGGCGCGGAACCGAGGGCTACGTCCACCACGCTTCGACCGGCGGCTCCGTCAGCAGCACGCGCTGCAACAGGCCGACGGCCGAGCGCAGGCCCTCGTCGACCGAGGCCAGGGCGTCTTCGTGTTCTATGCTCATGACGGAGTCGTATCCTGCGAGGCGGAGCGCCGATACGATTCGCTTCCACTCCAACTCGTCGTGTCCCCACCCCACCGACCGGAAGAGCCACGAGCGCTCGTTCACACGGCGGTAGGTCTTGACGTCGAGCACGCCGTTGATGGCGATGTTGCGGGCGTGCAGCGCCACGTCCTTGGCATGCACGTGGAAGATGGCGTCACCCAGCGCGTCGATGGTCGCGGCCGGCTCCATCCCCTGCCAGTAGAAGTGGCTCGGGTCGAAGTTGACGCCGAGATTCGGTCCGGCGGCACGCCGCAGCTTCAATGCGGTCTCGACGTTGTAGACGAGGAAGCCGGGATGCGGCTCGAGCGCCACCTTCACCCCGTGATCGGCGGCGAACCTCGCGGCCTCAGTCCAGTAGGGCAGGGCGCGCTGCTCCCACTGCCAGTCGAGGATCTCCAGGTACTCGGGCGGCCAGGGCGTGGTCACCCAGTTCGGGTGGTGCGCGCCGGCGCTATCGCCTGGGCACCCCGAGAACGTGATGACGACGGGGACCTCGAGTCGGTCGGCGAGGCGCACGGTCTTGCGAAACGTCGCGTCGTCGGCGCCGGCACGGGCGGCGTCCGGATGCAGTGGGTTGCCGTGGCACGACAGCGCGCTGATGCCGAGTCCGGCGTCGGTGATGCGCTGACGGTACTCGCGTGCCTTGCCCTCGTTGGCCAGCAGGCCGTCGACGTCGAGGTGATCCTGGCCCGGCCAGCCACCAGTGCCCAGCTCCAGCATGCGGACGTGCTGCAGGGCGACTACCGCGTCGAGCAACGCCTCGAACGTGAGCGTGCCGAACACGGGCGTGAAGACTCCGATCTTCATGACAACCTCGAGGCGCTCAGGTACGCACCGTCGTCCACACGCCGCCGGCGTCGTGGCTCTCGAGCACGGCGTCGACGACACAGGCAGCGCGATGACCGTCGGCGAAGGTGGCCATCGCCGCTGGCAGGGAGGAGGCCGGGTCGCGGCCATCGGCGATGAAACGGTAGATGTCGCGGATGACGTTGCAGAAGGCGTCGGACCAGCCCTGCTGGTGACCGGCGGGAAGGTGAATGTAGGGCCGGGCCGACTCGCCGACGAGGGACGGATCCTTGTCGAGCACCTGGTTGGCCCCCCGGCGGGAGCCGAACCACAACAGGTTCTGTTCCTCCTGCCGCCAGCGCAGCGACCCGAGGCGGCCGTTCACCTCCAG